>NZ_JBQSWB010000002.1:0-409893 GCF_052446295.1 Brachybacterium sp. AOP43-C2-M15 | reverse complement strand
AGACCGGCTCCCCGCCGCCCGACCCCGCGCAGCCCGGCCCGACCTCGTCGGGCCCCGGCGACAACGCACCCGAGATCCCGCAGTCCACGCAGTCCTCGCAGTCCGCGCCGTCGGACGGGGCGCCGGGCTCCTCCCGACGCGGCGGTCTCGGCGCGGTCCTCCAGGAGGAGGAGTTCTCCGTCGCACAGGCCGTCGGCGGCCGGCGCGGGATCGCCGAGTCCGTGCTGCCCACCCTGCTGTTCGTGGTGCTGTTCGTGGTCACCCGCTCGGTGGCGGTCGCAGCGGGAGGCGCGGTCGCGGTCGTGGTGGTGCTCCTCGTGGCGAGGATCGTCCAGCGCCAGAGCCCCGCCACCGTGCTCGGAGGTCTGCTCGGCGTCGCACTCGGCGCGGTGCTCGCGATCCGCTCCGGGGAAGGATCGGACTTCTACTGGCCCGGCATCGTGATCAACGCGGTGACCCTCGCGCTCCTCCTCACCACCCTGGCGCTCCGTCGGCCGCTGGTGGGGATCCTCGTGGGTCTCCTGGACCCCCGGGTCCAGGACTGGGCCCAGGACCCCGAGGCGCGGCGTGTCTACTCGCGCGCCACGCTGCTGTTCGTGGTGCTCTACGCGGCCAAGCTCGGGGTGCAGCTGCCCCTGCTGCTCACCGGGCAGGTGGCCGCCCTCGGCGCCGCCAAGATCGCGATGGGCCTGCCGGCGTTCGCCGTCATCGCGTATCTGGTCTGGCTCATGCACCGCGGTCTGCTCGCGCGCCGCGAGCAGACCTGAGCACGTCCGCGCACGGCGCGCTCCGCGGCCCGCGCGGCGGCACGTGCGCGAGGGGCGTCCACTGGATGAGATGATGGACGCCGACGGGGCCCCTGCACGGTCGCGGACCGCCGGGCCCCACCCTTGATCGAGAAGTCATGTCCCGCGTCGCCCCGGTGCGGACAGGAGGAGAGCGGACCGATGACCCCGGATCCCGAACGCGCGCCCAGCAGCCCGGCCCTCGCCGGCCGTCTCCTCACCCTCACCGTCGGCATGCCCGCCGCCGGCGGCACCTTCGTGGCCCGCCACGAGGGGCGCGTGGTCTTCGTGCGCGGCACCGCTCCCGGCGAGACCGTGACCGTGAGGCTGCTCGAGGACCCGCAGGAGCAGGCCTCCGCCCGGTTCTGGCGCGCCGAGGCGCTGGACGTGCTCGAGGCCGGGGTGGATCGGGTGCCGTCCGTCTGGGACGAGGCGGGGGTCGACGGCGTCGGCGGCGCCGAGTGGGCGCACATCGCCCTGCCCGCGCAGCGCCGGATCGCTAGCGAGGTGCTGCAGGAGCTGCTGCGCCGCGCCGGGGTGAGCAGCTTCCCCATCGAGCAGGTGCAGGTCGAGCCCGCACCGCACGACGCGGACGGTCTGGCCTGGCGCACCCGGGTGCGCTATGCGGTGGACGCCGACGGACGGGTCGGGATGCGCGGCTGGCGCTCCCACGACGTGCGTCCGGTGGGTGAGGATCCGCTGTCCGCGCAGGCGGTGCGCGAGCTGCGGCTGGGGGAGTGGACCGCCCCCGAGGGCACCGAGGCGATCGATGCGGTCGCGCCCTCCGCCGGCCCCGCCTCGGTGGTGCTCATCGGTCGCGACCTCGATCCCGACGACGTGGTGATCCCGCAGAGCTGGGGCGACGCCGATGTCGCGGTGCGCACCTCCCGTGGCATGGTCCCGCTGCGCGGGGACGCCACCGTCCACGAGCGCGTGGGCGAGCGGATGTTCACCGTCGGCGCGACCGGCTTCTGGCAGTCCCACCGCCGCGCCGCCGAGCTGCTGTCCGAGGTCGTCGAGTCCTCGCTGCGGGCGCCCCGCGGAGGCAGCGCCTGGGACCTCTACGGCGGCGTCGGCCTGTTCTCGGCCGTGGCGGCCGAGCAGGTGGGACGCGACGGCTCCGTCGTGTCCGTCGAGGGCAACCGCCGTGCCTCGCAGCTGGCCGTGCAGAATCTCGAGGACCTCCCCCAGGTCTCGACCGCCACCGCGGACGTCACGGACTGGGTGCGGGCTCGGCGCGGCGGGGTCGACGCCGTGGTGCTGGACCCTCCGCGCAGCGGTGCCGGTGTCGAGCTGATGGGACTGCTCGCCGCGGCCGTGCGGCAGCGGATCGTGTACGTCTCGTGCGAGCCCTCGACCCTGGCCCGCGATCTCGCGGCGATCGAGAAGAAGGGCTGGCGGGTCGCCGACCTGCGGGCCTTCGACCTGTTCCCGCACACGCACCACATCGAGTCGGTCGCCGTGCTCGAGCGGGCCGAGGGCTGATCCCGCACGCGGCGGCGGGAGCCGCCGCTCTCGGCGATCGCGACACGCGGCGCTCAGCTGACGACCTGTCAGCTCGTGAGCCCCGATCGTGGTACTATTTATCTTGACTTCAAGATACTTGGAAGACCCGTGTCGGTCCCGTCCGACATCCCCCGCCGTCGACCTGCGCGGACATCGTGCCGTCGCGAGGTCCGCATTCGTCCGCCCGGCGCGGTCGACGCGCCTACGATGGAGGGGTCACCTCAACACCAAAGGAGTTCGCCTGATGAGCACTGTCGACTCATTCGCCGCGAAACAGGATCTCTCGGTCAACGGCACCGACTACGAGATCTACGCGCTCGATGCCGTGGAGGGCGCCGACAAGCTGCCCTACAGCCTCAAGATCCTGCTCGAGAACCTGCTGCGCACCGAGGACGGGGCGAACATCACCGCCGACCACGTCCGCGCCCTGGCGGGCTGGGAGGCCTCGGCCGATCCGTCGGTCGAGATCCAGTTCACCCCGGCCCGCGTGATCATGCAGGACTTCACCGGCGTCCCCTGCGTCGTCGACCTCGCCACCATGCGCGAGGCCATGCAGGACCTCGGCGGCGATCCGGAGAAGATCAACCCGCTGGCTCCCGCGGAGATGGTCATCGACCACTCGGTGATGATCGACGTGGCCGGTCGGCTCGACGCGCTCGAGCAGAACATGGAGCTCGAGTACGAGCGCAACCGCGAGCGCTACCAGTTCCTGCGCTGGGGCCAGACCGCTTTCGACGACTTCAAGGTCGTCCCCCCGGGCACCGGCATCGTGCACCAGGTCAACATCGAGTACCTGGCCCGCACGGTCATGACCCGCGAGGTGTCCGTCGACGGTGGGGCGCCGGTGCTGCGGGCGTACCCCGATTCCTGCGTCGGCACCGACTCCCACACCACCATGGTCAACGGCCTGGGCGTGCTGGGCTGGGGCGTCGGCGGGATCGAGGCGGAGGCCGCGATGCTCGGCCAGCCGGTCTCCATGCTCATCCCGCGCGTGGTCGGCTTCAAGCTGACCGGCGAGATCCCTCCGGCCGCGACCGCCACCGACGTGGTGCTGACCATCACCGAGATGCTCCGCAAGCACGGCGCGGTGGGCAAGTTCGTCGAGTTCTACGGAGACGGCGTCGCCCAGGTCCCGCTCGCCAATCGCGCGACCATCGGCAACATGAGCCCCGAGTTCGGCTCCACCTGCGCGATCTTCCCGGTCGACGAGGTCACCGTGGACTACCTGCGTCTCACCGGCCGCTCCGAGGAGCAGCTCGCGCTGGTCGAGGCCTACGCCAAGCGCCAGGGCCTGTGGCACGACCCCTCGAAGGAGGTCGAGTACTCCGAGTACCTCGAGCTGGACCTCTCCACCGTGGTCCCCTCGATCGCCGGACCCAAGCGTCCCCAGGACCGCATCGTGCTGTCCGAGGCGAAGGAGTCCTTCCGCGAGGTGCTGCCGTCCTACGCGAACGACGACGAGGGCACGGAGAACGGCGCGGACATCGCGGGCTCGTTCCCGGCCTCGGATCCTGCCGCGCAGAGCTCGGACAACGAGTCGGGAGGCTCGGCCCCCGAGCACCAGCACGTGGTCGGCCGCGCCTCGAACCCGGTCCAGGTCAAGGGCGAGGACTTCTCGATCGACCACGGGATCGTCTCGATCGCGTCGATCACCTCGTGCACCAACACCTCCAACCCTTCGGTGATGATGGCCGCCGGTCTGCTCGCCCAGAACGCGGTGGACCGCGGGCTCGCCGCCAAGCCGTGGGTGAAGACCTCCATGGCGCCCGGCTCGCAGGTGGTCACCAACTACTACACCAAGGCGGGCCTGTGGCCGGCGCTCGAGGGGCTGGGCTTCCACCTGGTCGGCTACGGCTGCACCACCTGCATCGGCAACTCGGGCCCGCTGTCCCCGGAGATCTCCGAGGCCATCGCCGAGAAGGACCTCGCCGTCACCGCGGTGCTCTCGGGCAACCGCAACTTCGAGGGCCGCATCAACCCCGACGTGAAGATGAACTACCTGGCCTCGCCGCCGCTGGTCATCGCCTACGCACTCGCGGGCACGATGGACTTCGACTTCGAGAACGACGCGCTCGGACAGGACGCCGACGGCGCAGACGTCTACCTGCGCGACATCTGGCCGAGCCCCACCGACGTGGAGCGGGTCATCGGCGAGTCGATCTCGCAGGAGATGTTCACCGAGGACTACAAGGACGTCTTCACGGGCGACGAGCGCTGGCGCAGCCTCGAGACCCCGGAGGGTGCGACCTTCGCGTGGGAGGACGAGTCCACCTACGTGCGCAAGCCCCCGTACTTCGAGGGCATGGGCGCCGAGCCCTCTCCCGTGACCGACGTCGAGGGCGCACGGGTGCTGGTCAAGGTGGGCGATTCGACCACCACGGACCACATCTCGCCCGCCGGGTCGATCAAGCTCGACTCGCCGGCCGGCCGCTACCTGCAGGAGAACGGGGTCGCTCGCAAGGACTTCAACTCCTACGGCTCGCGCCGCGGCAACCACGAGGTCATGATCCGCGGCACCTTCGCGAACATCCGCATCCGCAACCAGCTGCTGGACGGCGTCGAGGGCGGCTACACGAAGAACTTCCTGACCGGTGAGCAGGAGTTCATCTACGACGCGGCCCAGGCCTACGCCGAGCAGGAGGTCCCGCTGGTGGTGCTCGCGGGCAAGGAGTACGGCACCGGGTCCTCGCGGGACTGGGCGGCCAAGGGCACGAAGCTGCTCGGGGTCGAGGTCGTCATCGCCGAGAGCTTCGAGCGCATCCACCGCTCGAACCTCATCGGCATGGGCGTGCTGCCGCTGCAGTACCCCGCCGGGGAGAGCGCCGAGTCCCTCGGGATCGACGGCACCGAGACCTTCTCCGTCACCGGGGTGACCGCCCTCAACGACGGCCCCGTGCCCAAGACGGTCCAGGTCGTGGCGACCAAGGAGGACGGGACCGAGGTGCGGTTCGACGCGGTCGTGCGCATCGACACCCCCGGCGAGGCGGACTACTTCCGCAACGGCGGCATCCTCCAGTACGTGCTGCGCTCGCTCGTCGCCGCGTGAGCGACAGAGCCTGAGGCCGCTGCACCGAGGCTCTCGACGGCGCCCCGATCCCCGCCGGGATCGGGGCGCCGTCGCGACCGAGGGTGCTCCGTCGGCGACCACGTCGCCTCGTCACATGCACCGATGCGCGGACCGTGCGCACCACGATGCACACCTCCGTGCGGGCCCGTGAAACACCGGTGAAGATATGCACAGATGTGACCACGTCGACCGTCGTCACAGGTCAGCACGACGTACGCTGAGCGAGTCCCAGCCCCGAGATCGAGGGAGGATCGCGCGTGTCCACGATCCACGAGCAGCGCATGCCCACGGACGCGGCCGTCCCCGAGGAGGTCGTCATCCCGGCCGATCCGACGGCTCTGCGGGCGCTGCCCGCGACGGCGCTGCCCGGTCTCGCGCGCACCCTGCGGCGCCGACTGCTCGAGATCACCTCCCGCACCGGAGGGCACCTCGGCCCGAACCTCGGGGTGGTGGAGCTGACGCTCGCCCTGCACCGCGAGTTCGACTCGCCCCGTGAGGCGATCGTCTTCGACACCGGTCACCAGGCCTACGTGCACAAGATGCTCACCGGCCGCGCGGAGCTTCCCGGGCTGCGCACCGCCGGCGGCCTCTCCGGCTACCCGGACCGCCGCGAGTCCGCCCACGACGTGGTCGAGAACTCCCACGCCTCCGGTTCGATCGCCTGGGCGCACGGCATCGAGCGGGCACGACGGCTCGCGGACGACCCCGCCGTGGCCGTCGCGGTGATCGGGGACGGCGCCCTCACCGGCGGTGTCGGACTCGAGGCGCTCAACGCACTCGGCTCGGACCGCGGCTCCCGCACCGTGGTGGTCCTCAACGACAACACGCGCTCCTACGCGCCCACCGTCGGCGGGCTGGCCGCGCACCTCCAGGGCCTGCGCGGGGGAGCGGTGGCTGCGGGCGAGGACCTGTTCACCGCGCTCGGCCTGACCTACCTCGGCCCGGTGGACGGCCACGACCACGGTGCGCTGGCCGAGGCGCTGCGTGCGGCGCGAGCAGCGGCGGAGGATCCCTCCCGAGCCGGTGTCGTGGTGCACGTCCTGACGCGCAAGGGGGCCGGTTTCGAGCGCGCAGAGTCCGACGTCCTGGACCACTGGCACGCCACCGGCCCGTTCGCGATCGAGCCCCCGACGATCGCGGAGGTGTTCCCCCCGGTCGACGCCCCGGCGCCCTCGACTACGTGGACCGCGCGGTGCGGTGCCGCCGTGCTGGACGCGGCGCGTCGGGATCCGCGCGTGGTCGCGCTGAGCGCGGCGATGATCGACCCCGTGGGGCTCACCCCGATGCAGCGCGAGCTGCCCGCGCGCGTGCTCGACGTCGGCATCGCCGAGCAGCTCGCCCTCGACACCGCCGCCGGGCTCTCGCGCGGCGGTGCGCGCCCGGTGGTCTCCCTCTACTCGACCTTCCTCAATCGCGCCGTCGACCAGCTGCTGCTGGACGTCGCGCTCCACGAGGAGGACGTCACGATCACTCTCGACCGCGCCGGCGTGACCGGCGACGACGGCCCCAGCCATCACGGCATCTGGGACCTCTCGGTCTCCGCGCAGATCCCCGGGCTGTCCCTGTGGGCACCGCGCGACGGCGAGCGGCTCGACGAGGCGGTGCCCGCGGCGCTCGCCGCCCCCGGCGCTTCCGTGGTCCGCTTCCCCAAGGGGGCCTGTCCGGAGCCGATCGGGGCCATCGGTCGTCTCGCCGCCGGCGACGTGCTGCACGGTGATCCCGGTGTCCCCGTCGATGTTCTGGTGGTGTCCGTCGGGGCGCTCGCGCAGCGGGCCGTCGAGGCCGCCCGGTCGGTGGCCATGAGCTCTGCGGCGACGCGCTCTGCGGCCGCGCACGCCTCGGCCAGGGCCGTCGGCGCACGCTCCGACGAGAGCCGGCCGGAGCGCTCACCGCAGGAGCCCAACATCGTGGTCCTCGACCCGGTGCAGGCGCTGCCGCTGAGCGACGCGCTGCTCGAGATCGCCCAGAGCGCCCGTGCCGTGGTGACCCTCGAGGACGGGGTGGCCGAGCGCGGCATCGGTGCGGCGCTCGCTGTCCGGCTCGCCCAGCGTGCCACGCTCTCCCGGCCCGCCCCGGCGATGCGCGTGCTCGGCGTCGCCCAGGAGTTCATCGCCCACGCCAAGCGTGATGCGATCCTCGCCGCGCACGGACTGGATGCGGAGGGGATCGCCGCAAGCCTCCGCGAGGTGCTGGGCGAGGAGCCCGCGGCGCAGCGCTGAGCGGCCGCGCCGAGCGATTCAGCCGAGCGAGCTGCGGGGAGCGGGGTCGTCCGTCCTGGCGGTGAGGATGATCGGCGGGCCGTCGGTGACCTGCAGGGTGTGCTCCGCATGCGCCCCGCGCGATCCGTCGGCGGAGAGCTGGGTCCAGCCGTCCCGCTCGTCGACGACCAGCTCGGCCGTGGTCGGGACCAGGAACGGCTCGACGGTGATCAGCTGCCCGGCCACCAGCTCCGCCCCACCGCCGGGGGTCCCGTGATTGGGAACGAACGGGGCCTCGTGCATCGTGCGTCCCACGCCATGGCCGCCGAAGCGGTCGTTGATGAGATAGCCCAGCGACTGCGCCTCGGTCATCACCGCATGGCCGATGTCGCCGACCGTGCTCCCGGCCCGCACCTGGTCGATGCCGGCCCACATCACCTGCTCGGTGTCGCGGATCAGCTGCAGGTCCTCGGGACGCGGGGTGCCCACCGCGATGGTCAGGCAGGAGTCGGCCACCCAGCCCTCGACTTCGACGGCGAAGTCGAGCGAGAGCAGGTCGCCGTCCTCGAGCACCCGGTCGTGGGGCCTTCCGTGCAGCACGCCGTGGTTCAGGGAGGTGCAGATGACATAGCCGAAGGGCGAGGCCCCGAAGACGGGGTGGTAGTCGATGTAGCAGCTGGTCGCGCCGGCCTCGCGGATCATGCGATGCGCCTCGGCGTCCACCTCCAGCAGGTTCCAGCCCACCTCCACGACCTCGCGCAGGCGCGAGAGGACCGAGGCCACGAACTCGCCCGCGGGACGGGCCTGGGCCTCGGTGGGCAGCTCCTGGGTCGAGCTGCGTCGGCGTCGGCCGAGGATCATCGTGCCTCCGTGGTGCCGAGGGTCGTGGTGCCGTGGGCGCCGTCCTGGTCCCGCGGCGCGGGATCGAGCACCTGCCAGGTGACCAGGCGCGCCCCCACCCAGGCGATCGCCGCCGCGAACACGGCAGCCCCGATCAGGTGCAGGAAGACCACCAGCTCGGGAAGGCCGAGGAAGTACTGGACGTAGCCGATCACGCCCTGCACGAGGGTGAGGGCGAGCAGCCACCAGGCGGCGCCGATCGCCTCGCGCCGTGCGCGCGAGCGGTGCAGGACCACCAGGAGCGCGGCCAGCAGCGCGCAGAACACGTACACCGCGATGGCGTGGACGCGCGAGGCCACGACGGGATTCATCGCGATCCGGGTCACCTCGCCGGCATCCCCCGAGTGTGGGCCGGTCCCGGTGACGACCGTGCCCAGCACCAGGATCACGAAGCCCACCGCGGCCAGCGGGACGAACACCGCCGCGGCACGGGCGGGGACCGCGAGGCGCGTCCGGCCGTCGCCGTCGTAGAGGCGGACCAGGAGCACCATCGACACGGCGCACAGCAGCGGGGAGATCAGGAAGTGCGGGCTCACCAGCCCGGGATGGAGATCGAACCAGACCACGAAGGCGCCGACGACCGCCTGCACGGCCGTGCCGATCAGCGGCACGCAGGCCAGGACGCGGAAGCCGCGTCCCTTGTGACCCAGCCAGCGCCAGCTCACCAGCAGCACGGCGATCGCGAACACGCTCAGCACCCCGGTCAGGGAGCGGTTGCCGAACTCCACGAAGGGGTGGATCCCGGCCTCCATGGTCAGCTGCGGGGTGAACTGTCCGGGTTCGCAGTTCGGCCATGAGGAGCATCCCAGCCCGCTCGCGGTGAGCCGCACCGCGCCGCCGGAGAGGATGATCCCCATCTGGCACAGCAGGTTCCCCCAGAACACGAACGCGGCCACTCGGGCGCGGCGGCGCGGACCCCAGCCGGTGAGACGGGAGTCGGGCAGCGTGGTGAGGCGCCCGTGGCGCTCGGGCGAGCGCGGGGCTGCGGCGGCGGGGCGGGACATGGGCCCGAGTCTAGATTCCGCGTCGGGGAGTTCGCTGATCGATGGGGACGGATGCGACCGACGCCGCATCGGACCGGCCGAGACGGCTCAGCCGTCCGTCCAGCGGAACCAGCGCATCACGGCGAGGATCCCGGCGCCCGCCCAGGCCAGCAGCACCACGGCCGAGCCCGGTGAGAAGGGTCCCGAGGCCATGCACGCCCGCATCAGCTCCCCGAGCGCTCCCGAGGGCAGCAGGTCCACCAGACCGCCGAGGATCCGCGGATAGGCCGCGGTCGGGAAGGCCACGCCGCCGACGGCGACGAGGAGAACGAAGACGAGGTTGGAGACTGCGAGCACCGCCTCGGTGCGCAGCACGCCGGCGATCAGCAGGCCCAGGGAGCCGAAGGCCACCGTGCCCACCACCCAGACCGGCACCAGGCCCGCGAGTCCGGCCGCCTCCGGTCGCCATCCGATGATCAGGGCGATGAGGCCGAGGACGAGCACCTGCAGCACGTGCGTGGCCAGCGTCGCGAGGATCTTGCCGGCGAGATAGCCGCCGCGGCCGAGCGGAGTCGTCGCCACCCACCGCAGCACGCCGTTGCGCCGGTCGAAGCCGGTGAGGATGGCCTGGGAGGTGAAGGACGTGGAGATGAGGGCGGTGGCGAAGGTCGCCGCGACCGCGGTGTCGATCGCGGGCACCCCGTCGATCCTGCCCAGCGGGAGGAGCCACAGACCGATCAGCACCATCGCCGGCAGGGCGACGGCGACGGTCAGCTGCTCCCCGTTGGACAGCAGCACCCGGGCCTCCAGACGGGCGTGGGCGAGGACCCGGCGCAGCGGGGGAGCCGGGCGCGGGGCGCGGTCCGTGCCCGCGGTGCCCGAGGTTCCCGAGGTGATCGGGGCGGTCGGGGTGGTCATCGGATCGTCTCCTCGCTCGGGGCGCTGCCGCTCGCCGTGGCCGCCCGCCCGTGCGCGACCTGATCCCGATCCTGGTCCATCAGGTCCAGCAGCACGGACTCGAGATCGGCGGCTCCGCCCGAGGTGACCTCGAGACTCGCGCCGTGGCGGGCGGCGACCGCGCGCAGGTCCGCTTCGAGGGCGGGGGCCACCCGGGGGTCGACGCCGGTCGCGGTCGCCTGGACCACCATGGCGCCGTCCGCCGCGCGGTGATCGCTGATCACGTCCTGGACCGAGCCGGTGGCGAGCACCCGTCCCCGCGCGATGACGCGGACCGCATCGGCCAGTCCCACCACGTCGTCCATCAGGTGGGTGGTGAGCACGACGGCGGTGCCGGTCCGGGCGAGACCCCGGATCAGCTCCCGCACCCGGCGGCGGATGGAGGGGTCCATCCCGGCGGTCGGCTCGTCGAGGAACACCAGATCGGGTCGCCCGATGATCGCCAGGGCGAGGGCCAGGCGCTGCCGCTGGCCGCCGGAGAGCCGCCGTACCAGCGTGCGCGCGAAGGTGTCGATGCCGAGGTGCTCGGCGACCTCGTCGACGTCGAGCGGTGCGGCGTGGAGGCTCGCGCCGTAGCGCAGCAGCTGCAGGGCCGAGGCGCCGGAGGCGAGGCCGCCGTCCTGGATCATCACCCCGACGCGGGCCCGATGCTCCGGTGACCCGCGCCACGGGTCGACACCCAGCACCCGGACCGTGCCGGAGTCCGGGCGCAGCAGGCCGGTGGCGCACGAGATCGCGGTGGTCTTGCCCGCGCCGTTGGGGCCGAGCAGCGCGGTGACGGCGCCGCGCTCGGCGGTCAGGCTCAGACCGTCCAGGGCGCGGACGGCGCCGTAGCTGAGGGCGAGGTCGGTCGCGACGAGGGCGGGGGAGTGGTCGTCCATGGCGCGCACCATCGTAGGCCGGGGCGCGCGGGGGCGGGCACCGGACGTGAGCGACCGATCATCGGTGCCCGGGCGCGCACCGCTGCGCTCAGCGACCGGTGAGGTGCAGCGGGGTGTGGGCGGGATCGACGACCTCGGCCGACAGCGGCGCCTCCGGCGCGGTGCCGCCCGCGCCCCAGGGGTCGCTGTCGAAGCGGTCGCGATCGTGAGGAACGAGCAGAGGCTCCAGGTCAGGACCGAGAGGCACCACCTGGGTGGGGTTGATGTCCTCGTGCACGAAGTAGTAATGGCGCTTGATCTGCGCGAAGTCGACCGTGTCGCCGAACCCCGGGGTGGTGAAGAGGTCCTTGGTGTAGTTCCACAGGTTCGGCATGCTCGCCAGCGGCTGGCGATTGGCCTTGAAGTGGCCGTGGTAGACGGGGTCGAAGCGGATCAGTGTGGGGAACAGGCGGATGTCGGACTCGGTGATCGAGGGGCCCAGGAGGTAGCGGCTGCGGCTCAGGCGCTCCTCGAGCTCGTCCAGCGCCGCCCAGAGGGAGCGGTACTCCTCCTCGTAGACGTCCTGGGAGCCGGCGAAGCCCACCTTGTAGACGCCGTTGTTGACGTGGTGGAGCATCCACGCGTTGAGGGCGTCGATCTCCTCGCGGTGCGCGGCCGGGTAGAGGTCCGGGGCACCGTCGCGGTGGTGCTCGGTCCACTCGGTGGCGAGATCGAGGGTGATCCGCTGGAAGTCGTTGGTGACCACGGCACGGCTCGGCACGTCGACGATCGCGGGCACGGTGATCCCGCGCGGGTAGTCGGGGAAGCGCGCGAAGTACGCCTGCTGGAGGCGCTCGTGGCCGAGCACGGGATCCACTCCGCCCTCGTCGAGGTCGAAGGTCCAGCTGCGCTTGTCATGCGTGGGGCCGGGCATGCCCACCGACAGCGCGCCCTCGAGCCCCAGCAGACGTCGCGAGATCAGGGTCCGGTTGGCCCAGGGGCAGGCGCGCGCGGCGATGAGCCGATACCGGCCGGCCTCGACCGGCCAGCCGTCGCGGCCGTCGCGGGTGATGCGGTCGTCGATGTAGGTCATGTCGCGGTCGAACGCCTTGCCGACCTCGACATAGGTCCCGCGGGTGGAGTGCTCGTTCGTGGAGTGCTCGGGGGCCATGGGGCATCCCTTCGATGGAGGTCGTGACACCACCACGGTAGTTGAAAGCGAACATATATGAAAGGGTCGTCGTGGGGCGGCGGGCCGGCAGTGCTGCCGAGCGGCGGTCCGGCAGCGCCGCGGCGCGGCGGGTCGGCCGTGCGGGCGCGGTGGCGACGAGGCGGATCGCCGAGAGCATCAGGAGCCCTGGTCGGACGCCCCCTGGGGCGGCGGGGGTGTCGCCGGCCGGTCGTGCCGCAGGGGGAAATCTGCAGGTAAGGGCACCCTTCGTGCTGTGAGGCACAGCCCTCTCGGCGGTATTTGGAAAGCCTTCTGTTGTAAAATGATGGGAGCCGACGGACGGGAGGAGGCCACGATGACTGCACCGGAGAGCGAGCCCGGCGTCGCGCAGACCACGCGGGACCGTCTCGTCGAGGCGATCTCGACCCACGGCCCGATCACGGCACGCCAGCTCGCAGAGCGATTCGGGCTCACCAGCGCCGCGGTGCGTCGTCATCTCGCCGCCCTCGAGGCGGAGGACGTCATCGCCGAGCACGAGGTCCCCGTCGCGCATCGAGGGCGCGGACGTCCGAGCAAGTCGTTCGTGCTCTCGCACTCCGCCCACGAGGGCCTGCCCGGTGGATACGACGAGCTGGCCGTGATGGCCGTCGACGAGCTGGCACGCCTCGGCGGCGATGAGGCGATCACCGCTCTCGCGGAGCGTCGCATCGCGGACTGGGAGAGCCGTCTCGCCCAGCACGTCGCGGAGCGCGAGGAGGGCGGCGAGAGCGTCACCGTCGCGCGCAGGCTCGAGCTGCTCGCCGAGATGCTGACGGAGCGGGGGTACGCCACCACCGTGCGGCCGCTCCACGTGCCTCTCCCCGCCGCCGGGGCGCACTCGGGGTCGAACCCGCGTACCCTCGTCACGGCCCAGCTGTGCCACGGGCACTGCCCTGTCCTCGACGTCGCCGCAGATCATCCAGAGCTGTGCGAGGCCGAGACCCGCGTCATCTCCCGCATCATCGGAGCCCCCGTCCAACGCCTCGCCACCCTGGCGCAGGGGGCTCACGCCTGCACGACCCACATTCCGCTCACCGAGGGAAGGACACCATGACGAGCGCACCTGAGAAGCTGACACAGGACGAGATCATCGGCTCGATCGGCCAGTACGCCTATGGCTGGCACGACGAGGACTCCGCCGGCGCGAGCGCGCGCCGCGGGCTGTCCGAGGACGTGGTGCGGAACATCTCCGCCCGCAAGGACGAGCCCGAGTGGATGCTCGAGCGCCGCCTGAAGGCCCTGAAGCTGTTCGACAAGAAGCCGTTGCCCACCTGGGGCCCGGACCTGTCCGGCATCGCCTTCGACCACATCAAGTACTTCGTCCGCTCCACCGAGAAGCAGGCCACCTCCTGGGAGGACCTGCCCGAGGACATCAAGGAGACCTACGACCGTCTGGGCATCCCCGAGGCGGAGAAGCAGCGACTGGTCGCCGGCGTCGCCGCGCAGTACGAGTCCGAGGTCGTCTACCACCAGATCCGCGAGGACCTGGAGGAGCAGGGCGTCATCTTCCTGGACACCGACACCGCGCTCAAGGAGCACCCGGAGCTGTTCAAGGAGTACTTCGGCACCGTCATCCCCTCGGGCGACAACAAGTTCTCCGCGCTGAACACGGCCGTGTGGTCCGGCGGCTCCTTCGTCTACGTCCCCAAGGGCGTCCACGTCGAGATCCCGCTGCAGGCCTACTTCCGGATCAACACCGAGAACATGGGCCAGTTCGAGCGCACGCTGATCATCGCCGACGAGGGCTCCTACGTGCACTACGTCGAGGGCTGCACCGCCCCGATCTACACCTCGGACTCGCTGCATAGCGCCGTCGTGGAGATCATCGTGAAGAAGGATGCGCGTGTCCGCTACACGACCATCCAGAACTGGTCGAACAACGTCTACAACCTGGTCACGAAGCGCACCACCGTCGAGCAGGGCGGCGTCATGGAGTGGGTCGACGGCAACATCGGCTCGAAGGTCACCATGAAGTACCCGGCCGTGTGGCTGATGGGCGAGCACGCTCGCGGGGAGACCCTCTCGGTCGCCTTCGCCGGCGAGGGCCAGAACCAGGACACCGGCTCGAAGATGGTGCACATGGCGCCCCACACCTCGAGCTCGATCGTGTCGAAGTCGGTCTCCCGCGGAGGCGGGCGCAGCTCCTACCGCGGCCTGGTCCAGGTCATGCCCGGCGCCGAGCACTCGGCCTCGACCGTGCTGTGCGATGCGCTGCTGGTCGACCAGATCTCGCGCACCGACACCTATCCCTATGTCGACGTGCGCGTCGACGACGTCCAGATGGGCCACGAGGCCACCGTCTCCAAGGTCTCCGAGGAGCAGCTCTTCTACCTGATGAGCCGCGGCCTGGAGGAGACCGAGGCGATGGCGATGATCGTGCGCGGGTTCATCGAGCCCATCGCCCGCGAGCTCCCGATGGAGTACGCCCTGGAGCTGAACCGCCTGATCGAGCTGCAGATGGAAGGAGCAGTCGGCTGATGACGACCACTGATGTGAAGGGTGCCGAGAACGCCGGGGACCCGAGCGCCAACGAGGCCGTGGGCCATGCGGCAGGAGCCGCGCCGGTCGCCGCCGGGGACGCCCTGGAGGGCGCGGAGACCACTGCCGCGCCCGAGCTGGAGGAGGAGAACCTGAGCCTTCCGGGCCAGGAGGTCTCCGCCGCCCACGCCGCCCTGAACCGCGGAGCGCGCAAGCGCTCCTTCGAGGTCGCCGACCACGAGGTCCCCCGGAGCCACGTCGAGGAATGGCGCTTCACCCCGCTGCGCCGCTTCGCGCCGCTGTTCCAGGACGTCGCCACCGACGACCGCGAGGGCGATCCCGCGGTCGACTACCAGGTCGAGGTGCCCGAGGGCGCCCCCGCGATCGCGACCCTCGCGCCCGGCCAGGCCCCGCGCGGCACCGTCCTGGTGCCCGAGGACCTGCCCACCGCGGTCGCCTCGGCGCGCACCGAGCAGGCGCTGCACCTGGTCGCCGCGAAGAACACCGCCTACGACGAGCCGTTCCGGGTGGACATCACCGGCCGGGGCGCGGATCGCCGCGGCAACGCGCACATCGTGCTCGAGGCCGAGGAGTCCTCCTCGGCGACGTTCGTGCTGAACCACACCGGCTCCGCGCAGTACGCGCAGAACGTCGAGATGATCGTGGGCGACAACGCCCACATGATCGTCATCAGCCTGCACGACTGGGACGACGACGCGCTGCACATCGCCACCCACCACTCCCGCGTGGGGCGCGACTCGACGCTCAAGCACGTCGCCGTCACGCTCGGCGGCAGCGCGGTCCGGCTGAACTCGATCGGCGAGTACTCCGCCCCCGGCGGCGAGATCGAGAAGCTCGGCCTGTACTTCTCCGACGAGAACCAGTTCTTCGAGAACCGTCTCTTCGTGGACCACAGCGCACCGCACTGCACCTCCAACGTCGCCTACAAGGGCGCGCTGCAGGGAAAGAACGCACGCTCCGTGTGGGTCGGCGACGTGCTGATCCGCAAGGAGGCCGAGGGCACCAACACCTACGAGCTCAACCGCAACCTGGTGCTCACCGAGGGCGCTCGCGCCGACTCGGTGCCGAACCTGGAGATCGAGACCGGCGAGATCGAGGGCGCCGGCCACGCCGCCGCGACCGGTCGTTTCGACGACGAGCAGCTGTTCTACCTGCGCGCCCGCGGCATCCCCGAGGTCGAGGCCCGACGTCTGGTGGTGCGCGGCTTCTTCGCCGAGATCATCCAGCAGATCGACGTCCCCGAGATCCGCGAGCGGCTCTCCGCCTCCATCGAGGACGAGCTCGCGCGGAGCATGAACTGATGTCGGACGCCTTCGTCCCCGTCGCCGCCCTGGCGGACCTCGCCCCGGGCGAGGCCCTCGACGTCGTCGCCGATGGCATCGAGATCGCCCTGGTGCGCGACGAGGACGGCGGCGTCCACGCCCTCGAGGACCTCTGCTCGCACGACGAGATCGCGCTGAGCGACGGCGACGTCGAGGGCCGCACCATCGAATGCTGGAAGCACGGCAGCCAGTTCGACCTGGTCACAGGTCGTCCGCTGCAGCTGCCGGCCGTCCTTCCCGTGCGGGTCTTCCCCGTGCGCATCGACGAGAGCAGCGGCGCGATCCTGGTGGATCCGACCGCGGCCCCCGCCACCTGATCACCCCGGGCACCGCTCTGCGGCGCCCGACCTCACGATGTCACCAGCACCTCTGGTCAAGGAGAACCACACATGTCGATCCTGGAGATCAAGAACCTCCACGCCACCGTCGATACCCCCGAGGGCACCAAGGAGATCCTCAAGGGCGTCGACCTCACCATCAAGGCCGGCGAGACCCACGCGATCATGGGACCCAACGGCTCGGGCAAGTCCACCCTGGCCTACGCGGTCGCCGGCCACCCCAAGTACGAGATCACCGAGGGCGAGGTCACGCTCGACGGCGAGGACGTGCTCGAGATGAGCGTCGACGAGCGCGCCCGCGCCGGTCTCTTCCTCGCCATGCAGTACCCGGTCGAGGTCCCCGGCGTCACCGTCTCGAACTTCCTCCGCACCGCCAAGACCGCGGTCGACGGCGAGGCCCCCTCGCTGCGCACCTGGGTCAAGGACGTCAAGGGGTCGATGAACGACCTCAAGATGGATCCGGTCTTCGCCGAGCGCAACGTCAACGAGGGCTTCTCCGGCGGCGAGAAGAAGCGCCATGAGATCCTCCAGATGCAGCTGCTCAAGCCCGGTATCGCGATCCTCGACGAGACCGATTCCGGCCTCGACGTCGACGCGCTGCGCGTGGTCTCCGAAGGCGTGAACCGCGCCAAGGAGCAGACCGACGTGGGCATCATGCTGATCACCCACTACACCCGCATCCTGCAGTACGTCACCCCGGACTACGTGCACGTGTTCGTGGGCGGCCGGATCGCCGAGCAGGGCGGGCCGGAGCTGGCCGAGCGCCTCGAGGCCGAGGGCTACGACCGGTTCCTCGTCGGCGCCTGACGCCCCCGCCGATCCATCCCGGGACTGCTCCCGGGACGGATCGGCACCCACCCCACGCCCGGGGGCGAACGCACCGCCCCCATCCCTCCGGGAGGATGCCATGACCGATCAGAAGACCCCCGACGCCACGGTGAGCGCCGAGGACGTCATCGAGGCGATGAAGGACGTCATCGATCCCGAGCTCGGGATCAACGTCGTCGATCTCGGCCTCGTCTACGGCGTGACCGTGGACGACGGCGACGCCGTCGTCGACATGACGCTGACCTCCGCCGCCTGCCCGCTGACGGACGTGCTCGAGGAGCAGACCTTCGCGGTGCTGGACCCGATCACCGAGTCCCACCGCATCAACTGGGTGTGGATGCCGCCGTGGGGCATGGAGAAGATCACCGAGGACGGCCGCGAACAGCTGCGCGCCATCGGCTTCAACCTCTGAGCTGCAGCGATCGAACGCAGGGGCCCCGGGCATGCCCGGGGCCCCTGCGTGTGGGAGCGCGCCCGCTCTGCCGTCGTGCGCCCAGCCGTCGCGCGTTCAGCGGAGGGGCACTCAGCCGAGGACGGCCTCCGCGGGAGCGACCTCGAGGCCGTGGGCCTCGCCGGTGCCCGCGTGGGTCAGCGTCCCCTCGTGGGTGTGCAGACCCTTCGCGAGCGAGTCGTCGGATCGCAGCGCCTCCCGCCAGCCGTTGCCCGCGATCTTCAGGATGTAGGGCAGGGTCGCGTTGTTCAGCGCCGCCGTCGCGGTGACCGGCACCGAGCCCGGCATGTTCGCCACGCAGTAGTAGACGGCCTCATGGACCTGGAACGTCGGGTCGTCGTGCGTGGTGGGACGGGAGTTCTCGAAGCAGCCGCCCTGGTCGATCGCGACGTCGACGAGCACCGAGCCGGGCTTCATGGTCGAGACCATCTCATCGGTCACCAGCTTCGGCGCCTTCTTGCCCGGGATCAGCACGGAGCCGACCACGACGTCCGCCCGACGGATCTCCTCGGCGAGCTCGAGGGACGTCGAGTAGCGGGTGAGGATGCCCCCGTGGTGCATCGTGGCGATCTGCCCGAGCCGGGCGACGTTCAGGTCCATCACCGTCACGTTCGCGTGCAGGCCGTGCGCCATCATCGCCGCCTGCTCGCCGACCACGCCCCCGCCGAGCACCAGCACGTTCGCCTCGGTGGTGCCGGGAACACCGCCCATCAGCACCCCGGAGCCGCCCAGCGGCGACATCAGGTGGTAGGCGCCGACCTGCGCCGCCAGTCGCCCCGCGATCGCGCTCATCGGCGCGAGCAGCGGCAGTGAGCGATCGGGCAGCTGCACCGTCTCGTAGGCGATCGAGGTGGTGCCCGAGGCCAGCAGCGCGTCCGTGAGTTCCCGGTCGGCGGCGAGGTGCAGGTAGGTGAAGACGATCTGCCCCCGGCGCAGCCTGGCGTGCTCGGCGGGGAGCGGCTCCTTGACCTTCACGATCATCTCGGCCTGCTCCCAGACCTCGTCGGCGCTCGCGAGAACCCGGGCACCGGCCGCCTCGTAGTCCGCGTCGCTGACGCGCGAACCCACCCCGGCGCCCGCCTCGACCACGACCTCATGGCCGCGGGCGACGAGCTCGTGGACGCCCGCGGCGCCCAGACCCACCCGGTTCTCGTTGTTCTTGATCTCCCGGGGCACCCCGATGCGCATGTCCAGCCTCTCCGCCGTCGTCGTCGGCCCTGGTCCGAGCCGCTGGGGCCAGCATGTCATCACTGTGGTCGCTCGGACAGGCGGATGCGTCGGATCAGGGCAGCACCGGTCCGAGGTCGTCGGGGGCCGACGGCGGGTTCGACGACGGCGGACGCCGTCGCGGCAGGGTGCCGTGCTCCGCAGTGCGCTGTGGTGCGCGGCACCGTCGGCCGCTTTTCGCGGGCCCCGCGACCCGCACCGGCCCTAGACTCGATCCGGCCCTGCGCCGCGCGCCGCCCCGTCGGGGCCGGGAGCGCTGTGCGCTCGGTCCCCACCCGCCGCCCGAACAGGAGCCCCATCCCGTGATCACCGTGCACGACCTCGCCATCCGCGTCGGCGCCCGGCTGCTCATGAGCGACGTCTCCTTCCAGATCACCGACGGCGACCGCGTGGGCCTCGTGGGGCGCAACGGCGCCGGCAAGACGACGCTCACCAAGGTCCTCTCCGGAACCCTGGACCCCTCCGAGGGGAGCGTCGAGGTCTCCGGCGAGCTCGGCTACCTGCCGCAGGACACTCACAGCGGCGAGGACACCGAACCGGTGCTGGCCCGCATCCTCTCCGCCCGCGGACTCGACGGCATCCTGAAGAAGCTGCGTCGCGCCGAGGAGGAGATGGGGGACATGGACCTCTCCGAGGCCCGGCGCGAGAAGGCGATGAACCGCTACCCGCGGCTCGAGGCCGAGCTCGACGCCGCCGGCGGCTACGCCGCCGAGGCCGAGGCGAAGCGGATGGCCGCCAACCTCGGCCTGCCCAACCGCCTCCTGGAGCAGGAGCTCGGCACCCTGTCGGGCGGTCAGCGCCGCCGCGTCGAGCTCGCCCGCATCCTGTTCTCCCAGGCCTCCACCATGATCCTGGACGAGCCCACCAACCACCTCGACCACGACTCGATCGTCTGGCTGCGCGAGTACCTGCTGGGGTACCGCGGGGGCCTGATCGTCATCAGCCACGACGTCGAGCTCGTGGAGCAGGTCGTCAACAAGGTCTTCTACCTCGACGCGAACCGCTCCGCGGTCGACATCTACAAC
The DNA here is from genome assembly GCF_052446295.1 of Brachybacterium sp. AOP43-C2-M15. Classification (NCBI taxonomy): domain Bacteria; kingdom Bacillati; phylum Actinomycetota; class Actinomycetes; order Micrococcales; family Dermabacteraceae; genus Brachybacterium; species Brachybacterium sp. AOP43-C2-M15. The sequence goes on along the minus strand of NZ_JBQSWB010000002.1, from coordinate 389,737 downwards.
ATGAGCTGGAAGCAGTACCTGCGCCAGCGTGAGGACGACGAGAAGCGCCGCAAGCGCGAGCGCAGCAACGCCGAGAAGAAGGCCACCCAGCTCACCGCGCAGGCCGAGAAGATGCGGGCCAAGGCCACCAAGGCCGTCGCCGCCCAGAACATGCTCAAGCGCGCCGAGCGGATGCTCGACGGCGTCGAGGGCGAGCGGCAGAGGGACCGCGTCGCCTCCCTGCGCTTCCCGAAGCCCGCACCCTGCGGCAAGACCCCGCTGATGGCGGAGGACCTCTCGAAGTCCTACGGCAGCCTCGAGATCTTCACCGGGGTGGACCTCGCGATCGATCGCGGCTCCCGCGTGGTGATCATCGGGCTCAACGGTGCCGGCAAGACCACCCTGCTGCGCATCCTGGGCGGGGCCGATGCCCCGGACACCGGCCGTCTGCTGCCCGGCCACGGGCTGCGGATCGGGTACTACGCCCAGGAGCACGAGACTCTCGATCTGGACCGCACGGTGCTCGAGAACATGATGACCGCGGCCTACGAGCTGCCGGAGGTCGAGGCCCGCAAGATCCTGGGGTCCTTCCTGTTCACGGGCGACGACGTCCACAAGCCCGCGCGCGTGCTCTCCGGCGGGGAGAAGACCCGTCTCGCCCTCGCGGCGCTCGTGGTCTCGAGCGCCAACGTGCTGCTGCTGGACGAGCCCACGAACAACCTCGACCCCGCCAGCCGCGAGGAGATCCTCGGTGCGCTCGCGGCCTTCGAGGGTGCGGTGGTGCTGGTCTCGCACGACCCCGGAGCCGTGGCCGCCCTGAACCCCGAGCGCGTGCTGATGATGCCCGACGCGGTCGAGGACCTCTGGAACGCCGAGTACCAGGAGCTCATCGAGCTGGCGTGAGCGCTGCCGCGTCCGGCCCGGCCCGTCGCCGCGTCACCCCGGCCGGACCGCTCTGCGCGACGCCCGGGCCCCCGCGGCGCTTGCGGTCCGCGCGACGCCCCGGGCCCGCGTGACGCTTGCGGTCCGCGTGACGCTCCGGGTCTGCGCGACGCTTGCGGTCCGGGCGACGTCCCGGGTCTGCGCGACACCCCCTGTCTGCGCGACACCCCGGGCCGGCTTCATCCGATCTCCCGATTTCGGTCGTGGGTGAACGAGATCGGGGGAACGACGGCAATCTGATGGGCGTGTCCGGCGGGCGGTGGGGTGCGGTAGGGCGGGGCACGGAAGCACGGCGCGCGGAAGGGCGGGGCGCGGAAGGGTGGGGCACGGAACGGTGGGGTGCGGAAGGGCGGGGCGCGGAACGGTGGGGCACGGAACGGTGGGGTGCGGAAGGACGGGCGCGGACCTGTCGGCGCGGACCCGTGGGCAGGATCAGCGTGGAAACGTTGTACTGTGCAGAACAGCGGGCGTCGACTGACCCCGCGTGGTCGAGGCCTCGACGCGCGCAGCGACGGCCGGGGCGAGGTGGTGGAGTCGCGATGTTCGTCCTGTACTTCTCGGGAGCGACGCTGCGCCGCGGCCCGGATCCGGCGGACCCGGTGCCCGCCCTGCTCGACGCGCTCGAGGCGGTGCCGCAGACTCTGCCCGCCGAGCGCACCGCGGGCCCCGAGGTGCTCGCCGTGGTCGCGCACGCCGAGGACGCCCTGCAGGCGGTGCTGCGTGCCCGCGAGGTGGGGGACTGGGCGGTCGGTCTCGGCATCGGACCCGTCGGCCGTCCGCTGCCCGGCTCCGTCCGGGAGCTGTCCGGCGACGCGGTGGAGGCCGCCGCGCAGGCGGTACGGGCCTCCCGCACCACCTCCTCCGTCCCCGTCACCGTCCGTGCCGCCGATCAGCGCCACCACGCCACCGCCGCGGACGCCGAGGCGGTGCTGCGGCTCATCGCCTGGATGATCCGCTCCCGCAATCGGGGCCAATGGCAGGCCGTCCGGGCCCTGCGCGAGGATCCCGCCGCCACCCAGGTGCAGCTCGCCGAGCGCTTGGGCGTCACGCAGCAGACGGTCTCGCGCGCCGTGAAGACGAGCGGCTGGCGCGAGGAGAGCGCGGCCCACCCTCTGGCCGTGCGACTACTGAGCATGATCGACCTCACGTCCGCCCGCTGAGGTTCCCTCCCGCCCCGGGCGGCGGCGCGCCTGCGCGCTATCCTTGGTCCGCCACGACGACAACCGAGGAGATCCATGGCGACGACGAATGATCTGAAGAACGGGATGGTCCTGGTGCTGGACCGACAGCTCTGGAGCGTGGTCGAGTTCCAGCACGTCAAGCCCGGCAAGGGCCCGGCCTTCGTGCGCACCAAGCTCAAGAACGTCATGTCCGGCAAGGGCGTGGACAAGACCTTCAACGCGGGCGTCAAGGTCGAGACCGCCACGGTGGACCGCCGCGACATGCAGTACTCCTACCTCGACGGCGACATGTACGTGTTCATGGACACCTCCACCTGGGAGCAGACCAATGTCACCGAGGAGACCGTCGGCGGCGTCAAGGACTTCATGCTCGAGGGCCAGGACGTGGTCATCGCCTTCCACGAGGGCAACCCGCTGTTCGTCGAGCTGCCCGCCTCCGTGGTGCTGACGATCGAGTTCACCGAGCCCGGCCTGCAGGGCGACCGCTCCAGCGGCGGCACCAAGCCCGCACGCCTGGAGACCGGCCGTGAGATCCAGGTGCCGCTGTTCCTCAACGAGGGCGACAAGGTCAAGGTCGACACCCGCAGCGGCGACTACCTCGAGCGCGTCAAGTGACCTCAGGTTCTGCCTCCGAGGGCACCGGGGCGCCCACCGGCCCCCGGGCCCCCGGCCTTCCCCTGCCCCGGCGCGAGGGTGCCGAGGTGGAGTTCGAGCGCACCGTCCCGGCGCGCACCGATCGGCTCCATGGCCGCACCCGCGACCGGATCCGCGCGATCGACGTGCTCTTCGAGGCCGACGCCAAGCAGACCGACGTGCTCGACGTGCTCGGCGACCGGCTGCGGCGCACGGCCGCGCAGACGCCCCTGCCGCTGCGCGCCCGCGAACTGGTCGAGCTCTACGCCCCGCACGCGACCGACATCGACGAGGACCTCGCCACCCACTCCCGCGACTGGCCGCTGCACCGCATGCCGGCCACGGACCGGGCGATCCTGCGCCTGGGCAGTGCCGAGGTGCTCCACGGAGCGGACGAGACCGGCCGCGGAGCGGTCATCGGGGAGTACACCAAGATCGCCGAGGTGCTCTCCACGGAGGACTCCCCGCGATTCGTCAACGGGCTGCTGCAGCGGCTGGTGGACGTGCGCGGACTGCTCTCCTGACCACCTGTGTCCTGACCGACCTCGTGTCCTGACCACCCCTCGCGGCGGGCCCCGGCCCGCTGCACCCGCCCCCTCCCCGGCCGAGTCGTCCGAGGGGCGGTCACGGGGGCGCGGTCCCGCCGCCGCCCCCTAGACTCGGCCGCGCTCGCTCGAGCAGCCGCCCTTTAACGACACGTCCCGTGAGGCGTGGAAGGGAGAACCACCCATGAACGACCACCACCAGGACCCGGACCCCACCGGATCCACCGACCGGCCAGGCACGTCGGGCCCCGCACCATCGCCGGGCCCCGCAGCATCGTCGGGCCTCGCATCATCTTCGGGCGCCGCAGCATCTTCGGGCGCCGCAGCATCGTCGGGCCCCGAGGACGAGCGCTCCCGCGTGCTGGGTCCCGAGGAGATCCGTCGTGCGCTGACCCGCATCGCGCACGAGATCCTCGAGAGCGGCCACGGCGCCGAGGACCTCGTCCTGCTGGGCATCCCGCACCGCGGCGTGCCGCTGGCCCGCCGCCTCGCGGAGCAGATCGCCCGCGCCGAGGGTCTCGACGAGGACACCGACCTCAGCGAGCTGTACGGCGCGCTGGACATCACGATGTACCGCGACGACCTGCGCAGCAACCCCACCCGCGCGCCCAGCCCCACGCGGATCCCGCGCTCGGGCATCGACGGACGCACCGTCGTCCTGGTCGACGACGTCCTGTACTCCGGACGCACCGTCCGCGCCGCCCTCGACGCCCTCGGTGCCGTCGGGCGCCCGGCCGCGGTGCGCCTGGCCGTGCTCGTGGACCGGGGCCACCGGGAGCTGCCGATCCGTGCGGATCACGTGGGCAAGAACCTCCCCACCGCCCGCACCGAGCGGGTCCACGTGCAGCTCGCCGAGACCGACGGCGAGGACGCGGTCGACATCGTCCGGCCCGGTGCCGGCGCGGCCGAGGGGGTGCGCGCATGAGGCACTTCATCTCCATCGCCGACCTCAGCCGTGAACAGGCCCTGGCCGTCCTCGCCACGGCCGAGCACATGGCCGGGACGCAGTCCCGCTCGATCCGCAAGCTGCCCACTCTGGTGGGCACGACCGTGGTCAACCTCTTCTTCGAGGACTCCACCCGCACCCGGATCAGCTTCGAAGCGGCCGCCAAGCGACTCTCCGCCGACGTCATCAACTTCTCCGCCAAGGGGTCGAGCCTGTCCAAGGGCGAATCCCTCAAGGACACGGCGCTGACCTTGCAGGCCATGGGCGCCGACGCGGTCGTGGTCCGCTCGGGCTCCTCCGGCGCCGCGCACCTGCTCGCCCATGCCGGCTGGATCGACCAGCCGATCGTCAACGCCGGCGACGGGGCGCACGAGCATCCCACCCAGGCGATGCTCGACGCCTTCACCCTGCGTCGTCACCTGCGCCCGGGGGACCCGGCAGCGGATCTCGCCGGGCTGCACGTGGTGATCGTGGGCGACGTGCTCCACTCGCGGGTGGCTCGCTCGAACGTGCTGCTGCTGACCCTGCTGGGGGCGCGCGTCACCCTCGTCGCCCCGCCCGCGCTGGTGCCCGTGGGAGCCGGGGCGTGGCCCTGCGAGATCAGCTACGACCTCGACAACGCCCTCGCCGAGGGACCGGACGCCGTGATGATGCTGCGCGTGCAGAGCGAGCGGATGGTGGGCGGAGGGTTCTTCCCGACGGCGGGGGAGTACTCCCGCCGCTACGGGCTGACCACGGCCCGGGCGGACTCCCTGCCCGAGCACGCGATCGTCATGCACCCGGGGCCGATGAACCGCGGCTTCGAGATCGCCGGAGCGGTCGCGGACTCCCCGCGCAGCGTCATCGTCGAACAGGTCGCCTCCGGCGTGTTCGTCCGGATGGCCGTCCTCTACCACCTGCTCGCCACCGATGCCCGGGAGGCCACCCGTGAGAACTGAGCCCACCGCACCCCCCACCTCCGACGCGGCGCACGCGGGTGCCTCGGCCCCGCTCCTGGTCCGGGGCGGTCGTCCCTACGGCGAGGAGGTCCAGGACGTGCTGCTGGTCGACGGCCGCATCGCGGCGATCGGCGTCGATCTGCCCGCCCCCGAGGGCGCGGAGACCCTCGAGGCCGAGGGCTGCATCGTGCTGCCCGGCCTGGTCGATCTCCACACCCACCTGCGCGAGCCGGGCGGTGAGGAGGCAGAGACCGTCGAGACCGGGACCCGGGCCGCAGCCCGGGGCGGTTTCACCGCCGTCCACGCGATGGCCAACACCACCCCGGTGGCCGACACCGCCGGCGTGGTCGAGCAGGTCGCCCGCCGCGGCGAGAGCTCCGGCTGGTGCTCGGTGCGACCGGTCGGCGCGGTCACCGTGGGGCTGGGCGGCGAGCGCCTGGCCGAGCTCGACGCGATGGCCAACTCCCGCGCCCGCGTCCGCGTGTTCAGCGACGACGGCAAGTGCGTCCACGACCCGGTGCTCATGCGTCGTGCTCTGGAGTACGTGAAGTCCTTCGACGGCGTGATCGCCCAGCACGCCCAGGACCCGCGCCTGACCGAGGGCGCCCAGATGCACGAGGGCGTCGTCTCCGCCGAGCTGGGCCTGACCGGATGGCCCGCCGTGGCCGAGGAGTCGATCATCGCGCGCGACGTGCTGCTGGCCCAGCACGTCGGCTCCCGCCTGCACGTGTGCCATCTGTCCACCGCGGGCAGCGTGGACATCATCCGCTGGGCCAAGCAGCGCGGGATCGCGGTGACCGCCGAGGTCACCCCCCACCACCTGCTGCTGACCGACGAGAACGTGCGCCAGTTCGACGCCGTGTTCAAGGTGAACCCGCCGCTGCGCACCGCCGAGGACGTCGAGGCCGTGCGCGAGGGACTGTCCGACGGCACCATCGACATCGTCGCCACCGACCACGCCCCGCACCCGCGTGATGCCAAGGACCGTGAATGGGACCAGGCCGCGATGGGCATGACCGGTCTCGAGACCGCTCTGTCGCTGGTCCAGCTGACCATGGTCGACGAGGGCCGGCTGAGCTGGCGGGACGTGGCCCGGGTGATGTCCGAGAAGCCCGCCGAGATCGGCCGTGACGAGGACCAGGGCCGCCCGCTCGAGGCCGGTGCCCCCGCGAATCTGCTGGTCTGGGACCCGCGCCCGGTGCGGCTGGCCGACCCGGGCGAGCACGCCTCCCTCAGCCGCAACTCGCCCTTCGCGGGGCTGCGGCTGCCCGGTGCCAACGTGCTGACCGTGCTGGACGGGCGGCCGACCGTCCGCCGTGGCCGGGTGGTGGAGCGGTGAGCGACCGGCTCGTCCCCGTCCTGCTCCTGCTGCTGCTCTTCGCGGCGATCCTGGCCGCCATGGCCCTCGGCTGGCGCCGCCGCGGTCGTACCCAGCAGGACCTCCCCGTCCCGGACGCCTCGTCCCTCGAGCAGCTCGGCGAGGGCATCGCCCACGGCCCGGTCGAAGCGGTCTACGTCGACACCGTGCTCGCCGAGCAGCCGCTCGAACGGGTGGTCGCCCACGGCCTCGGCCGGCGCGCCGCGGCCCGGGTCACCCTCGGGGACGGCGGCACCTGGCGCCTCGAGCGCGCGGGCGCCCCCGACCTCACCATCCCCGCCACGGCGGTCACCGAGCTGACCTCGGGCCCGGGCATGGCCGGCAAGTTCATCGGCGGTGACGGCCTGCTCATCATCCGCTGGCGCCTGGGCGACCGGCTCCTGGACACCGGCCTGCGCCTGCATCGGCGCGCCGACCACGATCTCCTGCTCTCCCGGAAGGAGCACGCATGACCCCCACCGCTTCCACCGCCCCCATCGGGCGCGCCCCCTCCGGGGCCGCCACCACGGGAGCCGCCACCACCGGGTCCGTGGCGTCCCGCGCGCGTCGCGAGAAGGCGCTGCTGGTCCTCGAGGACGGCACCGTGCTGCGCGGCTCCGCCTACGGGGCCCGCGGGGCTCGCCTGGGCGAGGTCGTCTTCACCACCGGGATGACCGGCTACCAGGAGACCCTCTCGGACCCCTCCTACGCCGGTCAGATCGTGGTGCAGACCGCTCCGCACATCGGCAACACCGGCGCCAACGCCCGGGACATGGAGTCCCGCATGGTGTGGGTGCGCGGCTACGCCGTGCGCGACGCCAGCCGCATCGCCTCCAACCACCGCGCCGAGCAGAGCCTCGACGACCTCCTGATCAGCAGCGACGTCGTGGGCATCAGCGACATCGACACCCGTATGCTCACCCGGCTGCTGCGGGAGAACGGCTCGCTGCGCGGCGGGGTCTTCTCCGGGGACGCCCTGGCCCTCCCCGAGGGCGAGCTGCTGGCGCAGGTGCGTGAGCAGCCCGCCATGACCGGGGCGAGCTTCGTGGACGAGGTCACCATCGCCCAGCCGGTGCTGCTCGAGCCCGAGGGCGAGGTGCGCGCCACCGTCGCCGCCGTCGACCTCGGCATCAAGGGAGCCTCCCCGCGCAGCATGCTCGCCCGCGGGCTGCGGGTCCACCTGCTGCCGGCGTCCACGCCGCTCGAGGACCTGCTGGCCCTCGCGCCGGACGCCGTGTTCTTCTCCAACGGGCCGGGCGACCCGGCCGCGGCGACCGAGCAGGTCGAGCTGCTGCGCGGCGTGCTCGACGCCGGAGTGCCCTTCTTCGGGATCTGCTTCGGCAACCAGCTGCTGGGCCGCGCCCTCGGCTTCGACACCTACAAGCTGAAGTTCGGTCACCGCGGCATCAACCAGCCGGTCCAGGACCGGGAGACCGGCCAGGTCGCGATCACCGCCCACAACCACGGCTTCGCCGTGGACGTCCCCCTCGAGGGCGAGCACGTCGCCCCGCACGACGGCGGCCGCTACGGCCGCGTGGTCGTCTCCCACGTCGGCCTCAACGACGACGTGGTCGAAGGGCTGCGCTGCCTCGACCGGCCCGCCTTCTCCGTCCAGTACCACCCCGAGGCGGCCGGAGGCCCGCACGACGCCTCGCCCCTCTTCGACCGTCTGGCAGAGCTCGCGATCGCGCACCGCGCCGCCTCCGCCTCCAAGGAGTCCTGATGCCCCGTCGCCCCGATATCTCCTCCGTCCTGGTGATCGGCTCCGGCCCGATCGTCATCGGACAGGCCGCGGAGTTCGACTACTCCGGCACCCAGGCGTGCCGGGTGCTGCGCGAGGAGGGCCTGCGCGTCATCCTCGTCAACTCCAACCCGGCCACGATCATGACCGACCCGGAGATCGCCGACGCCACCTACATCGAGCCGATCGATCCCCAGATCATCCGCTCGATCATCGAGAAGGAGCGGCCCGACGCCCTGCTGCCCACCCTCGGCGGGCAGACCGCGCTCAACGCCGCCATCGCCCTCGCCGAGAACGGCACCCTCGAGGAGTTCGGCGTCGAGATGATCGGCGCGAGCCTCGACGCGATCCAGAAGGCCGAGGACCGTCAGAAGTTCAAGGAGGTCGTCGAGCGCGTGGGCGGCGAGTCCGCCCGCTCCCGGATCTGCCACACCATGGACGAGCTGCTCGAGGCCGCCGACGACCTCGGCTACCCGATGGTGGTGCGCCCCAGCTTCACCATGGGCGGGCTCGGCTCCGGCATGGCCTATGACGAGTCGGACCTGCGCCGGATCGGCGGGGACGGGCTGCACTACTCGCCGACGAACGAGGTGCTCCTGGAGGAGTCGATCCTGGGCTGGAAGGAGTTCGAGCTCGAGCTGATGCGCGACGGCGCGGACAACTGCGTGGTGATCTGCTCGATCGAGAACGTGGACCCCGTGGGCGTGCACACCGGCGACTCGGTGACCGTCGCCCCCGCGCTCACCCTCACCGATGTCGAGCTGCAGGAGCTGCGGGACCTCGGGATCGCGATCATCCGCGAGGTCGGAGTGGACACGGGCGGCTGCAACGTGCAGTTCGCGACCCATCCGGAGACCGGCCGCGTGGTCGTCATCGAGATGAACCCGCGCGTCTCGCGCTCCTCGGCGCTGGCGTCGAAGGCGACGGGCTTCCCGATCGCGAAGATCGCCGCGCGGGTCGCCATCGGCTACACCCTCGACGAGATCCGCAACGACATCACCGGCACCACGCCGGCGAGCTTCGAGCCCGCGCTGGACTACGTCGTGGTCAAGGTCCCGCGCTTCGCCTTCGAGAAGTTCCCCGCCGCGGACGCGACGCTGACCACCACCATGAAGAGCGTGGGCGAGGCGATGGCGCTGGGGCGCAACTTCACCGAGGCGCTCGGCAAGGCGCAGCGCTCGATCGACGCCCAGGGCGCGGCGCTGGACTACCGGGGCGCGCCGCCCTCGGTCGCCGAGGTCGCCGAGCTGCTGGACGCCGCGCGGACCCCCACCGCCGGGCGCCTGGTGGACATCGCGCGCGTGCTGTGGACCGCGGCCGAGGGCCTCCTCGATCCGTCCGAGACCCTGGACCGACTGGTGGAGGCCACGGGGATCGACCGCTGGTTCCTCGACCAGATGCTGATCGTCGCCGAGATCGCGGCCGAGATCCGCACCGTCGAGGTGCTCGACGCCGAGCTGCTGGCCCTGGCCAAGCGCCACGGGCTCTCCGACGATCAGATCGGTGCCCTCAGCGGTCACAGCGGTGATGTGGTCAAGGGCGTGCGCGAGGCCCTCGGCATCAATCCGGTCTTCAAGACCGTGGACACCTGCGCCGCCGAGTTCGCCTCCCGCACCCCGTACCACTACTCGACCTACGACCAGGAGACCGAGGTCGAGCCCCGCGAGCGTCCGGCCGTGCTGATCCTCGGCTCGGGACCGAACCGCATCGGTCAGGGCATCGAGTTCGACTACTCCTGCGTCCACGCCGCGATCGCCCTGGGCAGCCCCGACCTGCCCGGTGGCGGCTACGAGACCGTGATGATCAACTGCAACCCCGAGACGGTCTCGACGGACTACGACATCGCCGATCGCCTCTACTTCGAGCCCCTCACCTTCGAGGACGTCGTCGAGGTGTACGAGGCGGAGAGGGCCGCGGGCCCCGTCGCCGGGGTCATCGTGCAGCTCGGCGGCCAGACCCCGCTCTCGCTCGCCCGCCGGCTCGAGGCGGAGGGGCTGCCGATCATCGGCACCAGCCCCTCCGCGATCGACCTCGCCGAGGACCGCGGCCACTTCGGTGCGGTGCTCGCCGGTGCGGACCTGCCCGCGCCGCCCTACGGCACCGCCTGGGGCCTGGCCGATGCGACCGAGGTCGCCGCCGCGGTGGGCTATCCGGTGCTGGTGCGCCCGAGCTACGTGCTCGGCGGGCGCGGCATGGAGATCGTCTACGACCAGGAGGGCCTGGTCGACTACGTGAGCCGCAACCTGCCCGACGGCGGCAGGGCCGACGCCCCGATCCTCATCGACCGGTTCCTGGACACCGCGATCGAGATCGACGTCGACGCCCTGTACGACGGCACCGACCTCTACCTCGGCGGCGTCATGGAGCACATCGAGGAGGCCGGCATCCACTCGGGCGACTCCGCCTGCACGCTGCCGCCGGTCACCCTCTCGGACGCGGTCATGGACCGGATCCGTGCCTCGACCCTCGGCATCGCCGAGGGCGTGGGCGTGCGGGGCCTGCTCAACGTCCAGTACGCGCTCTCCCAGGGGATCCTGTACGTGCTCGAGGCGAACCCTCGCGCCTCGCGCACGGTGCCCTTCGTCGCCAAGGCCACCGGCGTTCCGTTGGCCCGCGCCGCCGCCCGCCTGATGGCGGGGGAGACGATCGCCGAGCTGCGCGAGCGCGGCGTGCTGCCCTCCCAGGGGGACGGCGGGGACCTCCCCGACGATGCCCCGATCGCGGTCAAGGAGGCGGTGCTGCCGTTCAAGCGATTCCGCACTCGCGAGGGTCGCGCCGTGGACTCGGTGCTCGGTCCCGAGATGCGCTCGACGGGCGAGGTGATGGGGCTGGACGCGACCTTCCCCCTCGCCTTCGCGAAGTCGCAGCTGGCGATCTCGGGCCAGGGCCTGCCCACCTCGGGCACGGTCTTCGTCTCGGTCGCCGACCGCGACAAGCGGGCCGTGGTCCTCCCCGTCGCCCGGCTCGCCGCGCTCGGCTTCGAGATCCTCACCACCGCGGGCACCGGTCGGGTGCTGCGCCGCAGCGGGATCCCCTGCACGGTGCTGCGCAAGGCCTCCGAGGCCCATGGCGAGGGTGCGAGCGTCATCGAGCTGATCGAGACCGGGGACATCGAGCTGGTGCTGAACACCCCCTCCGGATCCAACGCCCGCGCGGACGGATATGCGATCCGTGCGGCCGCGACCAGCATGGACGTGCCGATGATCACGACCTTGCAGGAGTTCCAGGCCGCAGTGCAGGCGATAGAGGCCCGCCCGGTCGAGCCCTTCGAGGTGGGCAGCCTGCAGGAGCACACGCGCCGTCTCGTCGAGGGCCGCCGCCTCGTCGAGGGCCGCGCCGCGGGGTCGAGGGCATGAGCGTCGCCTCGGGGCGCTTCGGCGCGCGGCTGCAGCGAGCCGTCGCCGAGCACGGCCCGATCCTGGCCGGCATCGATCCGCACGCCTCGCTGCTGAAGGACTGGGGTCTGGAGGATTCCCCGGCCGGTCTCGCCGAGTTCTCCCGCGCGGTCCTCGACGCGGTCGCCGGCGAGGTCGCCGCGATCAAGCCCCAGTCGGCCTTCTACGAGCGGCACGGCGCGGCCGGGGTCGCCGTGCTCGAGGACCTGCTGGGCTCCGCGCGCGAGCGCGGTGTGCTCAGCATCCTCGACGTCAAGCGCGGGGACATCGGCTCCACCATGGGCGCCTACGCCGAGGCGCACCTGCGACCCGGCGCTCCGCTCGAGGCCGATGCGATCACCGTCAGCCCGTACCTCGGGACGGGCTCCCTCGAGCCCGCCGCCGATCTCGCCCTCGAGCACGGCAAGGGTCTGTTCCTGCTCGCCCTCACCTCGAACCCCGGGGGCGATCTGGTCCAGCACGCCCTGACCGGCACCGACACGCCGGTGGCGCTCGAGATCGCGCGACACGCCGAGAAGATCGGGACGAGTGCATCGGGGGAGTGGGGGAGCGTCGGCCTCGTGGTCGGGGCGACCGTGGGGGACGCCTACCGCCGGCTCGGACTGGACCGGGCGGCCCCCTCGGTGCCGCTCCTGGCCCCGGGATTCGGGGCGCAGGGCGCCGGCCCCGCGCAGCTCACCGAGGTGTTCGGTGACAGTGCAGGTCAGGTGCTGGTTTCGCTGTCACGTGGGCTGCTCTCGGCGGGTCCCGACAGGGAGCGTCTGAGGGGTCGCGCGGAGGAGCTGCGGCTGCAGTACTCCTGAGCCCACGCTGCGCCGCCGGAGAGTCGGGAGAGCGGTTGCACGAGTCGTCCCTCCAGTCTCGTTGACGGCGCCGATTCGCACCGGACCTGGCATTGTGCGTGTCAAAAGTGCCCTCTGCCACGAATATGGGGTTACGCTCTTCCCACACCGAGGTCCTCCCGGATCTCCACGTCACCAGCAAGAGAACAAGAGGTAAGAACAGTGGCTCTCCCTCCCCTCACCCCTGAGCAGCGGGCCGAGGCCCTGAAGAAGGCCGCCGAAGCTCGACGCGAGCGCGCCGCCATCAAGGCTCGGCTGAAGGACAGCGCCGGCCATCGCGGCGAGGAGATTCAGAAGGTCCTCAAGGAGGCCGAGACCAACGAGATCGTCGGTCGCCTTCGCGTCTCCGCACTCCTGGAGGCCCTGCCCGGCGTGGGCAAGGTCAAGGCCCAGCAGATCATGGAGGAGATCGGCATCTCCCCGTCCCGCAAGATCCGCGGTCTGGGCTCGCATCAGGCGGAGAAGCTCGTCACGCACTTCTCCGAGTGAACGACCTCCCCACCGGGGCCGGCGCCACGACGGCGCCGGCCCCGGTGACCGTTCTGGCCGGTCCCACCGCGGTGGGCAAGGGCACCGTCTCCGCGGCGATCCGCGCCCGGTACCCGGAGATCTGGCTCTCGGTCTCCGCCACCACGCGGGCTCCGCGCCCCGGCGAGATCGACGGGGTGCACTACCGCTTCGTGAGCGAGGAGGAGTTCAGCTCCCTCATCGACGCCGGCCAGATGCTGGAGTGGGCGGTGGTCCACGGGCGCAACAAGTACGGCACGCCGCGCGGTCCGGTCGAGCAGAAGGTCGCCGAGGGGCGACCGGTGCTGCTCGAGATCGACCTCGCCGGTGCCCGGCAGGTCCGCGAGTCGCTGCCCGAGGCGCGCTTCGTGTTCCTCGCGCCGCCGGACTGGGACACGCTCGTCCACCGACTGGTGGGCCGCGGCACCGAGGACGCCGAGGAGCGCGAGCGCCGGCTCGCGACCGCTCGCGTCGAGCTCGCCGCGGAGGACGAGTTCGACGTCACGATCGTCAACGACTCGGTGGACCGCGCCGCCGACGACCTCGCCCGCCTGCTCGGCGTGCGCGACCTCACCTGACCCCGCGCGACGCCTCGCTCGCCCCCGAGCGTCGGAGGGCGTATCCTGGAGCGTCGCACGCCGAATCTCTCGAAGGGACATCCGTGGCCGGAACAGTCGCCCAGCCCGAAGGCATCACGAACCCCCCGATCGACCGTCTGCTCGAGACCGTCGACTCGAAGTACGCCCTGGTCCTGTACGGCTCCCAGCGAGCCCGCCAGATCAACGCCTACTACTCGCAGCTCTCCGAGGGGCTGCTCGAGTTCGTCGGCCCGCTGGTCGACGTCGAGAACCAGGAGAAGCCGCTCTCGATCGCGCTGCGCGAGATCGACGAGGGACTGCTCACGGTCCGCGAGATCGACGAGGAGGAGTACGCCGCACAGAACGAGCCGGATCCCAACGCCCCGGCCCCCCTGCTGCTCGGCGACGACGCCCCCGAGATCCCGCCGACCGACTTCCCCCTCTGATCCCGGCCCCTGCCGGACGATCCGATGAGCAGCATGCAGCGCACCCTCGACGGTGCCCGTGTCCTGGTCGGCGTCGGCGGGGGGATCGCCGCCTACAAGACCGCGCACCTGGTGCGCGGTCTTGTCGGTGAGCGGGCCGAGGTCCGCGTCGTCCCCACCGCCGCCTCCCTCGAGTTCGTGGGAGCCGCGACCTGGGAGGCGCTCAGTCACCATCCGGTGCTGACCTCGGTCTTCGAAGACGTGGACGAGGTGGCTCACGTCCGCTTCGGCCAGGAGGCCGATCTGCTCGTGATCGCGCCCGCGACCGCGGACCTGCTGGCCCGGCTGCGGATCGGTCGCGCCGATGATCTGCTCACGGCCTCCGCCCTGGTGACCCGTGCCCCGGTGGTGGTGGCCCCTGCGATGCACACCGAGATGTGGGAGCATCCGTCCACGCGCGAGAACGTCGCCGTGCTGCGGGAGCGCGGGGTGACCGTGCTCGAGCCCGCCGTCGGCCGCCTCACCGGTCCCGACTCGGGGGCCGGCCGGCTCCCCGAGCCCGCCGCGCTGCTGGACGCCGCCCGGGCCGCGCTGGCCGCTCCACGGGACGAGGACGGGGGAGTGCGCCGCGACCTCGCCGGCCGCGAGCTGCTGATCACCGCGGGCGGGACCCGGGAGGACCTCGACCCGGTGCGGTTCCTGGCCAACCACTCCTCGGGCCGGCAGGGCTGGGCCCTCGCCCACGCCGCCCTCGTGCGCGGGGCGAGAGTGCGCCTGCTCGCCGCGAACGTCGACCTCGACACCCCGCCCGGCGCGCTGCGCCAGGACGTGGGCAGCGCCGAGGAGCTCGCCGAGTCCGTGGCCGCGCACCGCCGCGAGGTGGACGCCCTGGTGATGGCCGCCGCCGTGGCGGACTTCACCGCCGCCGAACGCTCTGGCTCGAAGATCAAGAAGGACGACGCGGAGGGCGCGGACTCGGTGCCCGCCCTCGCCCTGCGCCGCACCCAGGACATCCTGCGTCACAGTGTGCTCGATCGCGCAGAGACCGGCGGGGACCGGCCCGCGATCGTCGGGTTCGCCGCCGAGACGGGCGGAGAGGGCGCCTCCGCCCTCGAGCTCGCGCGGGCCAAGGCGCGTCGCAAGGGCGCTGATCTGCTGGTCTTCAACGACATCACCGGCGACGTCTTCGGCGCCGCCGACAACTCGGTGCGGATCCTGGACCGCGAGGGCGAGGAGGTCGCGCGCGCCGAGGGGAGCAAGACGCTCGTCGCCCACGCCGTGCTCGACCGGCTCCTGACCTCCCTGCCGGAAGTACGCTGATCCCCATGACCACCAGCGAGCTGCGCACCTTCACGTCCGAATCGGTCACCGAAGGGCACCCCGACAAGATCTGCGACCAGATCTCGGATGCCATCCTCGACGATCTGCTGGCGCAGGACACGGGCGCTCGCGTCGCGGTGGAGACCATGGTCACCACCGGCCTCGTGCACGTCGCCGGCGAGGTCCGCACCACCGGGTACAGCGACGTCGCGACCATCGTGCGCGACGTGATCCGCGATATCGGCTACGACTCCTCCGAGAAGGGCTTCGACGCCGACTCCTGCGGGGTCGAGGTCTCCATCGGTGCCCAGTCCCCGGACATCGCCCAGGGCGTGGACACCTCCTTCGAGGCGCGCGGCGACCTCGCCGCCGAGGCGTTCTCCCGGCTCGGCGCGGGCGACCAGGGGCTGATGTTCGGCTACGCCTGCCGCGACACCCCCGAGCTGATGCCGCTGCCGATCCACGCCGCCCATCGCCTGACGAGCAACCTCTCGACCGCACGCCGCGACGGCGTGCTCCCCTACCTGCGCCCCGACGGCAAGACCCAGGTCTCGATCGGGTACGACGAGGACGGTGTGGCCCGCACCGTCGATGCCGTCGTAGTCTCCACCCAGCACAGCGAGGAGGTCGATCTCGTCTCCCAGCTGGCGCCCGCGATCGCCCGGGTCGTCATCGCCCCGGTGCTCGAGGACCTCGAGCGTCTGGGCCTGGACACCTCGGAGGTGGTCACCCACATCAACCCCTCCGGACGCTTCGTGCTCGGAGGGCCCAAGGGCGACGCGGGCCTGACCGGCCGCAAGATCATCGTGGACACCTACGGCGGCATGGCCCGTCACGGCGGCGGCGCCTTCTCCGGGAAGGACCCCAGCAAGGTCGACCGCTCCGCCGCCTACGCGATGCGCTGGGTCGCCAAGAACATCGTCGCGGCCGGCCTCGCGGACCGCTGCGAGGTGCAGGTGGCCTACGCGATCGGCGTCGCCGAGCCCGTCGGGCTGTACGTCGAGACCTTCGGCACCGGCCACGCTCCCTCGCATCAGATCGCGGCCGCTGTCCGCAAGGTGTTCGACCTGCGCCCCGCCGCGCTGATCGACGCCCTGGACCTGCTGCGGCCGATCTACTCCCTGACATCGGTGCACGGCCACTTCGGCCGAGAGCTGCCCGAGTTCACCTGGGAGAGCACCGACCGCGCCGAGGAACTCGGACGAGCCCTGTGAGCACCGCGGCACAGCTCCCCGACGACCCTGCTCGCAGCCCCCGCCCCGCAGGCGATCCCGACCTCGCGGCGGGCCTCGACCCCGCCCTGGCCGCCCGGCTCAAGCGCGACGGCGCCGGTCTGCTGACCGCGGTGGTGCAGGACGCCTCCGACGGGCGCGTGCTCATGGTGGGCTGGATGGACGACGAGGCGCTGCGGCGGACCCTCACCACCGGGCGCGTGACCTACTGGTCGCGCTCCCGTGCCGAGTACTGGCGCAAGGGCGACACCAGCGGTCACGTGCAGTGGGTGCGCTCGGTCGCCCTGGACTGCGACGGCGACACCCTGCTGGTGCAGGTCGACCAGGTCGGTGCGGCCTGCCATCGCGGCACCGACACCTGCTTCGACGGCGGCGATCTCGGCGCCGTCGTCCTGGACCCGACGGAGCGGAGCGCATGAGCGCAGAGCACACCACCCCCGATGCCCGCGCCGAGGCGTACCCGGAACAGGTCGGCGGCCGCGAGGGCGAGGCGCTCGGCACGATCGTGCCGGACCGCGAGACCTTCCGCGAGCTCGCCGCCCGGCAGCGCGTGGTCCCACTGAGCGTGCGGCTGCTCGCCGACGAGGACACCCCGGTCTCCCTCTACCGGCGCCTGACCGCCGACGGCGGGACCCGCGGCACCTTCCTGCTCGAGTCCGCGGGAGAGGGCGAGGCCTCGCGCTACTCGATCATCGGCACCCGCGCCCGCGCGGTGCTCACCGAGCGAGACGGCGAGGCCCGCTGGCGCGGCGACGTCCCTGCCGGGGTGCCCGTCTCGGGCAGCCCCGTCGAGGCGCTCCGCGAGGTCACCAGTGCCTTCCGAGCCGCCCGCCAGCCGCACCTGCCGCCCTTCTCCGGCGGCATGGTGGGCTTCGTCGCCTATGACGCGGTGCGGTACTGGGAGAAGCTCGGGGACCCGCCGCCCGACGAGATCGGGATCCCGGACCTCTCGATGCTGCTCGCCCAGGACGTCGTGGTCCATGACGCGCACGACGCCACCGTGGTGCTCGTCGCCAACGCCCTGAACCTCAACGCCACCGACGAGGGCGTGGACGCCGCCTACGACGACGCCCTGGCGAGGCTCGAGGCGATGCGCGAGCGCCTGCGCACTCCGGTGGCCGGCGGCCCGCTCGTCCATGATCCGGTGCGCGAGCTCGAGCCGAAGGCCCGCACCTCGCGGCTCGAGTACGAGCGCGCGGTGCAGGAGGCGGTGCGCGACATCGTCGACGGCGAGATCTTCCAGGTCGTGCCCTCGCAGCGCTTCTCGCTGCCGATCGCCGCGGACCCGCTGGACGTCTACCGGGTGCTGCGACGCATGAACCCCAGCCCCTACATGTACCTGCTGCGCACGGTCGACGCCGACGGCGAGCCCATCGACGTGGTGGGGGCGAGCCCGGAGTCCCTGGTCACCGTGCGCGGCACGACCGCCACCACCCACCCCATCGCGGGCTCCCGTCCGCGGGGTGCGACCCCCGAGGAGGACGAGCGCCTGGGCGCCGAGCTGCTCGCCGACCCGAAGGAGCGCTCCGAGCACCTCATGCTCGTCGACCTCGCCCGCAACGATCTGCAGAAGTTCTGTGCTCCCGGCACCGTGGTGGTGCGCGACTTCATGCACATCGAGCGCTTCTCCCACATCCAGCACATCGTCTCCACCGTCACGGGGCACCTGCAGGAGGACGCGCAGGCGTACGACGCGCTGCGCGCCACCTTCCCCGCGGGCACCCTCTCGGGCGCCCCGAAGCCCTCGGCGATGCGCATCATCGATCGGCTCGAGCCTGTGCGCCGCGGCGTCTACGGGGGCACCGTCGGCTACATCGACTTCGCGGGAGACATGGACATGGCCATCGCGATCCGCACCGCGGTCATCAAGGACGGCACAGCCCACGTGCAGGCGGGCGGGGGAGTGGTCGCGGACTCCGACGCGACCATGGAGTTCCGCGAGACGCAGTCGAAGGCCGCCGCCGCGCTGCGGGCAGCGGCCGCCGCCGACACCCTCCGGCCGGCATGAGCGCACAGTCCGCTTCGAGCTCCCGGTCCGCTCCCGACCGCCGGATGCCCGGCCGACGCACCACGGTGCTCGCGGCCACCGCGGCCTCGGCGCTCCTGGCCGGCGCGACCCGCACCACCTGGATCGAGGCGAGCGCCCCCGACCTCACCGGCTCCGCGCAGCAGATCGGCGTGCTCGGCTCCGAGGCCGCCCCGGCCGTGCTCGCCCTCTCCCTGGTCGCTCTCGCCGCCGCGCTGACCACGTCGCTCTCCACCTTCTGGGTGCGCTTCCTCACCGGACCCGTGCTCGTGCTGGCGGGCGCCGGCTCGCTCCTCGCGATCGCCGACGCCCTCGCCGATCCGGAGGCCGCCGCCCGCTCCTCCGTCACTTCGGCGACCGGGGTGCTCGGTGCAGCGGTCGAGGCGGGGACCACCCCCTGGCCCTTGCTCGCGCTGGTCCCCGCGCTCGCGGTGGCGGCGACCGGCGCGCTCGTGCTGTGGGCCGGCCGCAGCTGGCCGGTGCGCACCCGCTATCGCAGCGCGGCCGTGGCCGCTCCCGCCGCTGCGGCCGATCCCGCGCAGGACCCGGCCGCGGCCTGGGACGCCCTGACCCGGGGGGAGGATCCGAGCCTCGCGGCTCCCGAGCCCGAGCAGCCCGACGCGCCCGCGTCCGACGGCCGAGCGCCCGGGAGCGACGGGGGAGCGCCCGCGCCCGACGGCCGCTCGCCCGACGGAGGAGCCGCCTCGGGGCGGTGAAGCCGCTCACCCGGGGGCGACTCCCCGTGACCGCCGGTGGACGACGCACCGCCGGGCCCCCGATGACATGGCACAATGGCCTGGACCGGGACCCTGACTGGAGAAGGACCATGCCCAAGACCTATGCCGTGCCGCCGCCCCCTCATCACAACGAGGGCAAGACCGTCGCCGGGTGGACCATGAACCTCGGCATCGTCGTCGGTTCCGTGGTCATCGCCGCTGGCATGGTCCTGCCGGACCAGGCCGTCCTGATCTGGGTGGGTGCCGGCCTCGTGGCCCTCGCCGTCGTCGCCGGCGTGGTCCTGTCGGTCGCCGGGCTCGGCCAGCCGCGCCGCTACGGGCACGCCGCCGCCGAGGCCACCGCGCAGGGCGGCGCGAACGCCCGCGGCCACGAGCCCGCCGAGGCCGAGGCGAGGTGACCACGGCGGCGCGGGAGCGGCACGGCGAGGCCGTGCCCCACGCGCCCGCCCACGGACCCCGTCGGGCGCTGCTGCCGCTGGCCATCGGCGCGACCGGGGTCGTGCTGGCCCTGGGGGTGCAGCTGGTCTTCGACCCGTTCCGCACCCACGTCCCGCTGTGCCTCGTCCACCAGCTCACCGGGCTGGACTGCCCGGGCTGCGGCGCGATCCGCTCCGTCCACGCCCTGCTCGCCGGGGACCTGATGCTGGCGCTGCGCAGCAACGCCCTCGTGATCACGGCGCTCCCGCTGGTCGGCGTCGGCCTGCTGGTCTGGGCCGTGCGCCGTGCACGCGGCCTGCGCACCGATGTGATGCCGTCCCGCACGGTGCTGCTTGCACTGGTCGGCATCGCGGTCCTCTACGCGGTGCTGCGGAACCTGCCGATGTTCTGGTTCCTCGCCCCCGTCTCGTACGTCGGCGCCTGAGCGCCCGACGACCGTCCCGGCGCCCTCACGGCGCCGCCCCCATCCGCTGCAGGAGGCCTGCGTGACCACCACCGGAACCGTCCTCGACGACATCATCGTCGGCGTGCGCGAGGACCTCGCCCCGCGCCGCGCCGCGGTGCCGGAGAGCGAGATCGCCCGCCGCGCCCACGCCGCGGCACCCGCTCTCGACGCCCGGGCGCACCTGGTCGGCGACGGCACCACGATGGGACTGATCGCCGAGGTGAAGCGTTCCAGCCCCTCCAAGGGGACCCTCGCCGAGATCCCCGAGCCCGCCCGGCTCGCGGAGGTCTACGCCCGGTCCGGCGCGTCCGCGATCAGCGTGCTGACCGAGCAGCGACGCTTCCGCGGCACCCTGGCCGACCTCGACGCCGTCCGTGAGCGCGTCGACGTCCCGGTGCTGCGCAAGGACTTCGTGGTCGAGCCCTATCAGGTGCTCGAAGCCCGTGCTCACGGCGCCGACCTCGTGCTGCTCATCGTCGCCGCCCTCGACGACGCCCGGCTGCGCGACCTGCACGCACTCAGCGCCGAGCTCGGCATGCAGGCGCTGGTCGAGACCCACACCCCTGCCGAGCTCGAGCGCGCCCTCGCCCTCGGGGCGGACCTCATCGGGGTCAACGCCCGCAACCTCAAGGACCTCACCGTCGACCTGGCCCGCGCGACGGACCTGCTGGGACGGATCCCCGCCGGTCCGCTCGCGATCGGGGAGTCCGCCGTCGCGTCCGTCGACGACGTCGAGGCCTACGCCGCCGCCGGCGCCGACGCGGTGCTGGTCGGCGAGGCCCTGGTCACCTCGGGCGATCCGGCCGACGCCGTCGCCTCGTACCGCCGGGTCGCCCGCCGCGGCCGGCCCCTCCCGGAAGGAGATCGGGCATGAGCACCCCCGAGCCCGCACCCGTCCGCACCGATCTCGCGCGCCCCTCCACGGCGCTGCGCTCGGAGGCGGGACCCTACTTCGGCGACTTCGGCGGGCGCTTCCTGCCGGAGGCGCTCGTGCCCGCGCTCGACGAGCTCACCGAGGTCTACGAGAAGGCGGTCATCGACCCCGAGTTCCTCGCCGAGCTGCGGCACCTCGCCTCGGAGTACACCGGACGGCCCTCCCTGCTCTCCGAGTCACCGCGCTTCTCGCAGCTCGCCGGGGGCGCTCGCATCCTGCTCAAGCGCGAGGACCTCAACCACACCGGCAGCCACAAGATCAACAACGTGCTGGGCCAGGCGCTGCTGACCCGGCGGATGGGCAAGACCCGCGTGATCGCCGAGACCGGCGCCGGGCAGCACGGCGTGGCCACCGCCACCGCCGCGGCCCTGTTCGGGCTGGACTGCACCATCTACATGGGCGGCGAGGACACCGAGCGCCAGGCGCTCAACGTCGCCCGGATGCGGCTGCTGGGGGCCGACGTGGTCGCCGTCGAGCAGGGATCGCGCACCCTCAAGGACGCGATCAACGAGGCGTTCCGCGACTGGGTCGCCAACGTCGAGACCACCCACTACCTGCTGGGCACGGTCGCCGGGCCGCATCCGTTCCCGGCGATGGTGCGCGACTTCCACCGGATCATCGGCGAGGAGGCGCGCGCCCAGACCCTCGAGCGCACGGGCCGTCTGCCGGACGCCGTGGTCGCCTGCGTGGGCGGGGGCTCCAACGCGATGGGCATCTTCCACGCCTTCCTCGACGACACCGACCCCCTGGTGCGCCTGGTCGGCTGCGAGGCCGGTGGGGACGGGATCTCCAGCGGACGGCATTCGGCGACCATCACCGGCGGCTCCGCCGGCGTGCTCCACGGCGCGCGCAGCTTCGTGATGCAGGACGAGGACGGCCAGACCATCCCCTCGCACTCCGTCTCCGCGGGGCTCGACTACCCCAGCGTCGGACCCGAGCACGCCTGGCTCGCGGACATCGGCCGTGCCGAGTACCGCGCGATCGACGACGGACCGGCGATGGACGCCTTCGCGCTGCTGTCCATGACCGAGGGCATCATGCCGGCGATCGAGTCCGCGCACGCCCTCGCCGGAGCGCTCGAGCTGGGCCGCGAGCTGGGGGAGGACGCCGTGATCCTGGTGAGCCTCTCGGGCCGCGGCGACAAGGACGTGGACACGGCCTCGCGCTGGTTCGGCCTGGTCGGCGAGGACCCGGCCCGGGCCGACCTCGCCGCGCTGCGGGACGCCGCCCGCGCGACGGCCTCGGCGGCGCCCGCCGCCGCGTCCGCCCCCACGCCGGCGGCGCCCACCGCCGCGCCCGACCGGGCAGAGGAGTCCCGATGACCGTCACCGACACCCATCGCCTGCGCGCCGACGAGGTCCTGGACCGCGCCCGCGCCGAGAACCGCTCCGCGCTGATCGGCTACCTGCCCGTCGGCTTCCCCGATCTCGAGCGCTCGATCGAGGCCGCCGGGATCCTCATCGACCACGGCGCGGACATGATCGAGCTCGGCCTGCCGTACTCCGATCCCGTGATGGACGGGGCGGTGATCCAGCAGGCCGCCTCCGCCGCCCTGGCCGGCGGCACGCGCACCCGGCACGTGCTCGAAGCCGTCGAGGCCCTGTCCGGCCGCGGCGCCGCGATCCTGGTGATGAGCTACTGGAACCCGGTCCTCGCCTACGGGCCCGACGCCTTCGCCCGCGACCTCGCGGGCGCGGGAGGCGCCGGCGTGATCACCCCGGACCTCATCCCCGACGAGGGCGAGGACTGGATCGCGGCGAGCGAGGAGCACGGCGTGGACCGCGTGTTCCTGGTCGCCCCCAGCTCCCCGCGCGACCGCCTCGAGCATGTGGTCTCGCACACGCGCGGATTCGTCTACGCGGCCAGCGCCATGGGGGTCACCGGCACCCGGTCGAGCGTCTCCGCGGCCACGGAAGGCCTGGTCGAGCGCACTCGCCTCGCCGGAGCGAAGAACGTCTGCGTCGGTCTGGGCGTCTCGAACGGTGAGCAGGCCGCGCAGGTCGGCGCGTACGCTGATGGAGTGATCGTCGGCTCCGCCTTCGTGCGTGCGCTGCTCGAGAACGGGGACGACGCCGCGGGCAGCCGCATCGCCCTCGCGGCGGTGGCCGACGACCTGCGCGCCGGCGTCCAGCGCGCCCGTACCGAGACCTGACGGGAGGACGGACATGATCCCCAGCTCGCCGATCTCCGCCCTCTCCCTCGGACCGCTGACCATCCACTTCTACGCGCTGTGCATCCTCACCGGGATCGCCGTCGCGATGTGGTGGGCGGGCAAGCGGTGGGAGAAGCGCGGCGGCGACGGGGACGCCCTGTTCGACATCGTCTTCGTCGCCGTGGTCGCGGGGATCATCGGGGCCCGGCTCTGGCACGTGCTGACCTCGCCGGAGCCCTTCTTCGGCCCGGGCGGCGATCCGCTCTCCGCGCTCTACATCTGGCAGGGAGGGCTCGCGATCTACGGCGCCGTGGCCGGTGGCGCCCTCGGCGCCTGGATCATGGCGCGCGTCAAGGGCGTGTCCTTCACGGCGCTGGCCGACACCATCGCCCCGACCCTGATGGTCGCGCAGGCGATCGGACGCCTCGGCAACTGGTTCAACCAGGAGCTCTACGGACCCGCGACCGACGCCTGGTGGGGCTGGGACATCACCTGCGAGACCAACGGCCGGACCATCGTCGGCTGCGTCCCCGGCACCTACCACCCCACCTTCCTCTACGAGCAGCTGTGGCTGCTCGCCGGCGTCGGCGCGCTGCTCCTGCTGAGCCGCCGCTTCCACTGGGCCGGCGGGCGGGTGTTCTGGGCCTATGTGGCGATCTACTCCCTCGGGAGGGCCGGCATCGACGCGATCCGCAGCGAGCCCGTGCTCATGGTCGGGCCCCTGCGCATCCACACCCTGGTCGCCCTCCTGATGGTCCTGGTGGGCGTGGCCATGTTCGTGCTCCTCACCCACCGCCGCGTGCGCCGCGGGGGAGAGGTCGTCGCCGCGGACGGATCCTTCGAGCTGCCCGCGCAGACCGAGGGCAACGCCCCCGACGAGGACGAGGTCGAGAAGTCGGGCACGCCCCCCTCCGCGGACGCCGATCCCGCACCCGGTCCCTCGGGCCCGCCCCCCGCACGACGCTGAGCGTCCTCGGGAGCCGTGGCCCGACCCGGTGCTCGTCGAGATCGACGACCCTGTCTCTGGCCGCCCACTCGGAAGGGCTCTCGCGTCATGCTCCCCCTCACCTCCCGTTTCAGCTCCCTCCCCGCCCCGCAGGGCCTGTACCACCCCGACAGCGAGGTGGACTCCTGCGGCGTGGCGATGATCGCCACCCTGCGCGGCCGTCCCGGGCACGACATCGTCGAGCACGCCCTGACCGCGCTGCGCAACCTCGACCACCGCGGAGCGGTGGGTGCCGAGGAGAACACCGGCGACGGCACCGGCCTCATGGTGCAGCTGCCCGACGCGTTCCTGCGCGAGGTCTCCGGCCTCGAGCTGCCGCCGAGCGGCGCCTATGCCGCCGGGACCGCCTTCGTGCCCCGCGATCCCGACGGCCGGCGCGAGGTGCTCGCCCTCGTCGAGCGCCTCGCCGCCGAGGAGGGGATGGTGCTGCTGGGCACCCGGGACGTGCCCGTCACCGAAGGGCTCGTCGGCCCGTCCGCCGAGGCGGTCCGCCCCGACATGGTGCAGGTCTTCCTCGCCGACGCCGCGGGGGAGCGCACCGGACTCGCCCTCGAGCGCGCGGCGTTCGCGGTGCGCCGGCGGGTCGAGCACGACAGCGAGGGATACTTCCCCTCGCTGTCCACGCGGATGATGGTCTACAAGGGCATGCTCACCCCCGCCCAGCTCGACGAGTTCTACCCGGATCTGCGCGATCCGCGCTTCGCCTCGGAGCTCGCGATCGTCCACTCCCGCTTCTCGACCAACACCTTCCCGGCCTGGCCGCTCGCGCACCCCTTCCGCACCCTGGCCCACAACGGCGAGATCAACACCGTGATCGGCAACCGCAACCGCGTGCGCGCCGCCGAGGGATCGATGAGCACCGATGCCTTCGGGGAGGACTTCGAGCGTCTGCTGCCCGTGTGCACCCCCGGCGGGTCCGACTCCGCAGGGCTGGACGAGGTGCTCGAGCTGCTCCATCTCTCCGGGCGGTCCCTCCCGCACGCCCTGATGATGCTGATCCCCGAGCCGTGGGAGAACGACGACTCGATGGATCCCGACCTGCGGGCGTTCTACGAGTTCCATGCCGCGCTGCAGGAGCCCTGGGACGGCCCCGCCGCGGTCGTGTTCTCCGACGGCACCCAGGTGGGTGCGCGCCTGGACCGCAACGGTCTGCGCCCTCTGCGCTACTGGGTGATGGAGGACGACCTGGTGATCCTCGGCTCCGAGACGGGACTGGTGGACGTGCCGCGCACCGACGTGGTCCGCACCGGCCGGGTCGCTCCCGGGGAGATCTTCCTGCTCGATCTCGGCAAGGGCGAGATCGTCCCCAGCGACGAGCTCAAGCACGCCATCGCGACCGAGCACCCGTACAGCACCTGGCTCAAGGAGCAGAAGGTGGCGCTGACCACCCTTCCCGCCCGCGAGCACGTCACCCATTCGCGCTCCTCGGTGCTGCGTCGCCAGCAGACCTTCGGCTACACCGAGGAGGAGCTGCGGGTGCTGCTGGCCCCCATGGCGGCCAAGGGCGCCGAACCGCTCGGCGCGATGGGCACGGACACCCCGATCGCCGTTCTCTCGGAGCGCCCCCGGCTGCTGTTCGACTACTTCACGCAGATGTTCGCCCAGGTCACGAACCCGCCGCTCGACTCGCTGCGGGAGGAGATCGTCACCTCCCTGGGCGTCGCGATCGGACGCTCCCGCAACCTGCTGGACGCCACCCCGCAGCACGCCCGGCAGCTGTCCCTGGACTTCCCGATCATCGACAACGACGAGCTGGCGGCCCTCATCGCGGTCGACGCCCATCCCTCCACCGCGGACTTCCACACGGTGCGCCTGCGGGGCCTGTACCCGGTCGCCGGCGGCACCGAGGCTCTCGAGCAGCGCCTGCAGGAGGTCTGCGAGGAGGCCGCGCGCGCGATCGACGACGGCGCCACCTTCCTGGTGCTCTCGGACCGCGACACCAACCAGGCGCTCGCCCCGATCCCGTCGCTGCTGCTCACCAGCGCCGTCCAGCACCATCTGGTGCGCACGGGTCGGCGCACCGCGGCCGCGCTGGTGGTGGAGGCCGGTGACGTGCGCGAGGTCCACCATGCCGCGCTGCTGATCGGCTACGGCGCGAGCGCCGTGAACCCGTACCTCGCGATGGAGAGCGTCGAGGAGCTCGTCGAGCGCGGCGTGGTCAGCGATCTCGAGCCCGAGGCGGCCGTGCGGAACTTCCTGACCGCGCTCGGCAAGGGCGTCCTGAAGATCATGTCGAAGATGGGCATCGCCACCGTCGCCTCCTATCGCGGTGCCCAGATCTTCGAGGCCGTCGGCCTCTCCCACGATCTCGTGGAGTCCTGGTTCCCGGGCACCATCAGCCGCCTGGGCGGCATCGACCTGGGCGTGATCGCCGCCGAGACCGCCGCCCGGCACGCCCTCGCCCATCCGGTGGACGGCGTCCGCCTCCCGCACCGCGGGCTGCCCGTGGGCGGCGAGTACCAGTGGCGCCGGGAGGGGGAGCCGCACCTGTTCACCCCCGAGACCGTGTTCCGCCTCCAGCACTCCACCCGCACCCGGCAGTTCGAGGAGTTCCGCCGCTACACCGACGAGGTCGACCAGCAGCACGAGAACCTGATGACCCTTCGCGGTCTGCTGCAGCTGCGCACGGACGATCAGGAGCCGATCCCCCTCGAGGAGGTCGAGCCGGTCGAGGAGATCACCCGGCGCTTCATGACCGGGGCGATGAGCTACGGCTCGATCTCGCAGGAGGCGCACGAGACCCTCGCGATCGCGATGAACCGCCTGGGCGGCATGTCCAACAGCGGTGAGGGCGGCGAGGACCGCGAGCGCCTGCGCGACCCCGAGCGCCGCAGCGCGATCAAGCAGATAGCCTCCGGCCGCTTCGGCGTCACCAGCGAGTACCTGACCTTCGCCAAGGACATCCAGATCAAGATCGCCCAGGGCGCGAAGCCGGGCGAGGGAGGGCAGCTGCCTCCGGAGAAGGTGTACCCCTGGATCGCCCGCACCCGGCACTCCACCCCCGGGATCGGTCTCATCTCCCCGCCTCCGCACCACGACATCTACTCAATCGAGGACCTCGCCCAGCTGATCCACGACGCGAAGTCCGCGAATCCCGCCGCGCGCGTCCACGTCAAGCTGGTCTCCCGCTTCGGGGTCGGAACCGTCGCCACGGGCGTCTCCAAGGCCCATGCCGACGTGGTGCTCATCTCCGGGCACGACGGGGGAACCGGCGCGAGCCCCCTGAACTCGCTCAAGCACGCCGGCACCCCCTGGGAGCTGGGCCTGGCCGAGACGCAGCAGACGCTGCTGCTGAACGGGCTGCGGGACCGCATCACCGTGCAGGTCGACGGCCAGATGAAGACCGGCCGCGACGTCGTGATCGCGGCGCTGCTGGGCGCGGAGGAGTACGGTTTCGCCTCGGCCCCGCTGGTGGTCTCCGGCTGCGTGATGATGCGGGTGTGCCATCTGGACACCTGCCCGGTCGGCGTCGCCACCCAGAACCCGGAGCTGCGCCGCCGCTTCACCGGCAGCGCCGACCACGTGGTGACCTTCTTCCAGTTCGTCGCCGAGCAGGTGCGCGAGCATCTCGCCGCCCTCGGGCTGCGCACTCTCGACGAGGCCATCGGTCGCACGGACCTGCTGGGGCTGCGCACGGACCGGCCGGCCCGGGGCGCGCTCGGCGTGGCCAAGCGCCAGGGTCTCGACCTCGAGGCGATCCTCGCCGCCCCCCGGGTGCACGAGGGCGACTTCCCGCGCCGCCGCCGCGGTCAGGACCACCAGCTCGACAAGGCGCCCGACCACCCGTGGATCGCGCAGGCGGAGCAGGTGATCGACGGCGCGAGTCCCGCGGTCCGCATCCTCGGCTCGGTCCGCAACGTCGAGCGCAGCGCCGGCACCCTGCTCGGCCACGAGGTCACCCGCCGCACCGGCGGCGAGGGACTGGCCGAGGACTCCGTCGTGCTGGACCTGGAGGGCACCGGCGGCCAGTCCTTCGGGGCCTTCCTCCCACGCGGCGTCAGCATGCACCTCACCGGTGACGCGAACGACTACGTGGGCAAGGGGCTCTCCGGCGGTGTCGTCGCCATCGGCCACGGAGCGGGCACCGCCCCGTCGCTCACCTCCGCCCCGATCGCGGGGAACACCTGTGCGTACGGTGCCACCAGCGGTCGTCTGCTGCTGGCCGGCGCGGCGGGGGAGCGGTTCGGTGTGCGCAACTCCGGAGCGACCCTGGTCGTCGAGGGCATCGGCGACCACGGCGCGGAGTACATGACCGGCGGGGCGGTCCTGGTGCTGGGCCCGACGGGCCGCAACCTCGGTGCCGGCATGAGCGGCGGCACCCTGTTCGTGCTCGACCTCGACCCGGCCTCGCTGAACCCGAAGGACGCCGCCGGGTTCTCGATCACTCCGGTGCGCGAGGACCACCGCGGCTTCGTGCTGGACGCGCTGCGCGACCACGCCGAGCGCACCGGCTCCGACAGGGCCAGGGCACTGCTGGCCGACGAGACGGAGCTGCTGGGGCGGCTCACCGAGATCGCGCCCCGTGCCTTCCTCACGATCACCGGGATCCGCGAGAACGCGGTGGCCCAGGGGATCGACCCCGATGCGAACGATGTCTGGAACGAGATCATGGAGGCCACCCATGGCTGATCCCCGAGGATTCCTGCGGTACCGCGACCGAGAGCTGCCGGCCCGCCGGCCCGTCCCCGTGCGGTTGATGGATTGGCGCGAGGTCTACGAGGCCCGCGAGAAGGGCACCCTGTCGGTCGTCTCCCGCCAGGCAGGGCGCTGCATGAACTGCGGCATCCCCTTCTGCCACCAGGGCTGCCCGCTGGGCAATCTGATCCCGGAGTGGAACGACCTCGTCTACCGGGACGACTGGCAGGAGGCCAGCGAGCGCCTCCACGCGACCAACAACTTCCCCGAGTTCACCGGACGCGCCTGCCCGGCTCCCTGCGAGTCGAGCTGCGTCCTGGGCATCAACCAGCCGCCGGTGACGATCAAGAACGTCGAGGTCTCGATCATCGATCGAGCCTTCGAGGAGGGCTGGGTGGAGCCGGTCGAGCCCACCCGTCAGACCGGACGCCGGGTCGCCGTGGTCGGCTCCGGCCCGGCGGGGCTGGCCGCCGCCCAGCAGCTCACCCGCGCCGGTCACGCCGTGGTCGTGCTCGAGAAGGACGACCGCCTGGGCGGGCTGCTGCGCTACGGGATCCCGGAGTTCAAGCTCGAGAAGCGCCACGTGGACCGCCGCCTGGAGCAGCTGCGCGCGGAGGGGACCCGCTTCCGCACCGGCGTCGACGTCGGCGGGGACGGCCCGGAGGCGCTCGGCGTCGAGGAGCTGCGCAGCCGCTTCGACGCGGTCGTGCTCGCGACCGGGGCGAGCGTCCCGCGGGAGCTGCCGGTGCCGGGGCACGAGGCCGCGGGGGTCCATCCGGCCATGGACTACCTCACTCAGGCGAACCGCCTGGTCGAGGGGGACTGGGTCGGCGACCCGATCTCCGCCGAGGGCAAGGACGTGGTGATCATCGGCGGCGGCGACACCGGTGCGGACTGTCTCGGCACCGCACTGCGTCAGGGCGCCCGGTCGGTGACCACCCTCGCGATCGGCACCCGCCCGCCGAGCGAGCGCGACGACTCCCAGCCCTGGCCCACGCATCCGGTGCTGTTCGAGGTCTCCACCGCGCACGAGGAGGGCGGGGACCGCTCCTACCTCGCCTCGACCACGCGCCTGGAGACCGACGAGGACGGCGCGGTCACGGGGCTGGTCGTCGCCCGCACGCAGTACGTCGACGGCTCCCGCGTCCCGACGCCGGACACGGAGACCGTGCTGCCGGCGCAGCTGGTGCTGGTCGCGATGGGCTTCAGCGGCACCAGGGGGCCCGGACTGCTCGAGCAGCTCGGTGTGGACATCTCCTCACGCGGCAACATCGTGCACGACGGGAACTGGGCCACCAAGGTGCCCGGCGTCTTCACCGCCGGGGACTGCGCGCGAGGTCAGAGCCTCATCGTGTGGGCCATCGCCGAGGGCAGAGCCTGCGCGGCGGCGGTGGACGAGCACCTGATGGGGTCCACCTCCCTGCCGCGGCCGGTGCGCCCCGGCGAGAAGCCCGTCACAGTGTGAAAGACTAGGTCGAAGAACACGCGACGCCGCGGGCCCTCCGGCGGCGCCTGCGCGCTGTCCCTCCGAGGGCCGCGGCCCTCACACGAACTACAGATGGGTTGACATGCGCAAAGCGAAGATCGTCTGCACGCTCGGTCCCGCGACCGACACCTACGAGCAGATCCGGACTCTCATCGAAGCCGGCATGAACGTGGCGCGGATGAATCTCAGCCACGGCACGCACGAGGATCACGAGAAGGTCTACGCCAACATCCGCAGGGCCTCCGACGACCTCGGTCGCAACGTCGCCATCCTGGTCGACCTGCAGGGGCCCAAGATCCGTCTCGGCAACTTCTCCGACGGCCCTCACCGGCTCGAGGTCGGGGAGACCTTCACGATCACCACCGATGACATCGTCGGCACCCGTGAGCGCGTCTCGACCACGTTCAAGGGTCTGCCGGGCGACTGCCGCCCGGGGGACGTCCTGCTGATCGACGACGGCAAGGTCTCGGTGCGCGTCACCGATGTCACCGACACCGACGTCACCACCGTGGTCGAGGTGCCGGGGCCGGTCTCGAACCACAAGGGCATCAACCTGCCGGGGGTGGCCGTCTCCGTGCCGGCGATGAGCGAGAAGGACATCGCGGACCTGCGCTGGGGCCTCGCCCTCGGCGCCGATCTGATCGCCCTGTCCTTCGTGCGCGACGCCCACGACATGGATGACGTGCTGCGGATCATGCAGGAGGAGGACCGCCGCGTCCCCGTCATCGCGAAGATCGAGAAGCCCCAGGCCGTGCGCGCCCTGCGCTCGATCGTGGGAGCCTTCGACGGCATCATGGTCGCCCGCGGCGACCTCGGCGTGGAGCTTCCGCTGGAGCAGGTCCCGCTGGTCCAGAAGCGCGCCATCGAGCTCGCCCGACGCAATGCGAAGCCCGTCATCGTCGCCACCCAGGTGCTCGAGTCGATGATCGAGAGCCCGCGCCCCACCCGCGCCGAGGCCTCGGACTGCGCCAATGCGATCCTCGACGGCGCCGACGCGGTCATGCTCTCGGGCGAGACCAGCGTGGGCAAGTACCCCTTCGAGGCGGTGCGCACGATGGCCCGCATCGTCACGAACACGGAGGAGAACGGCGCGGACCGCATCCTGCCGCTGGGCACCATCCCGCACACCCGCGGAGGCGCGATCACCCGGGCCGCCGCCGAGATCGGCGACCAGCTCTCGGCGCAGTACCTGGTGACCTTCACCGAGTCCGGCGACACCGCGCGCCGCCTGTCGCGGCTGCGCCCGAGCATCCCGCTGCTCGCGCTGACCCCGTACCCCGAGGTGGCCCGGCAGCTCTCGCTGACCTGGGGCATCGAGGCGCACCTGGTGCCCATGCAGAAGGATTCGGACGCGATGGTCGGCGTCGTGGACGACCTGCTGCGTGAGCAGAAGGGACTGCAGAAGAACGACCTGGTCATCGTCGCCGCCGGTTCCCCTCCCGGCGTGCACGGCTCGACCAACACCCTGCGCGTCCATCGCATCGGCGACCTCGACGGCACCGAGTCCGCACGCATCGAGGCCGACCGCATCGCCGCCGGGCCGCAGAGCTGATCGACGTGCTGCGAGGCACGAGCGGCAGGAGATCAGCAGGTCGGCGGAGCTGATCGACGTGCTGCGAGGCACGAGCGGCAGGAGATCAGCAGGTCGGCGGAGCTGATCGACGTGCTGCGAGGCACGAGCGGCAGGAGATCGGCAGTTCGGCGGAGCTGATCGCCCCCCGGATGCGACCTTCGACACCTCTCACCTGCGGGTGAGGTGCCGGAGGTCGCTCTCGTCGGGGGCGTGCGCGCGGATGCTCCGCGGTCTCGTCCGCGGGCTCTCGTCGCCCACGACGTGCCTCGCTGCGCTGTGCCGGGTGCGGGACTCGAACCCGCACGCCCTCGCGGACAGCGCATTTTGAGTGCGCCGCGTCTACCATTCCGCCAACCCGGCCGGCCCCCCGAGCCGGAGGGCTGGATTAGGATACCGCTGATGACCATCGGCCTTGACCGCGTGGGTGCTGGGCACCGACCGGGGAGGCCCTCTCCGAGACACAGGGCGACATGACTGACGACACCACTTCACTTCCCGACGACGCCCAGGACGACGCACGCCCCGAGGAGGATGCTCCGCGCCGCACCGCCGTGGTGGCGGAGGACGAGAGCCTCATCCGCATGGACATCGTCGAGACGCTCACCGAGGCGGGCTTCGACGTGGTCGCCGCCGTCGGCGACGGCGAGAGCGCCGTCGAGAAGGCGCGCGAGCTGCGCCCCGACGTGGTGGTGATGGACGTGAAGATGCCGCAGGTGGACGGCGTCACCGCCGCTGAGCGGATCGGCGAGGACAATCTCGCCCCCGTCGTCATGCTCACCGCCTTCTCCCAGGCCGAGCTCGTCGAGCGCGCTCGCGACGCCGGGGCGATGGCCTATGTGGTCAAGCCCTTCACCCCGGCGGATCTGCTGCCGGCGATCGAGATCGCGATCTCCCGCCACCAGCAGATCACCCAGCTCGAGTCCGAGATCGCGGACCTCGGTGAGCGCTTCGAGACGCGCAAGCGCGTGGACCGCGCCAAGGGTCTGCTGCAGACGAACATGGGGCTGTCGGAGCCCGAGGCGTTCCGCTGGATCCAGAAGACGTCGATGGACCGCCGCCTGACCATGCGCGAGGTCGCCGACGCCGTCGTCGATCAGCTGGGCGGTCCGGGCAAGGAGTGAGGCCGCGCCGGCCCCGGGGGTGGGCCGGGTCGAGAGGGGAACAGCAGGGCGATGACGATCTCACGGCGCACGCTGGTGCACGGGCTCGGGGCGGGAGTCCTCGGCGCCGGCGCGCTGGCCGGCTGCGGTGAGGGCGGGATGCGCGGTCGTCGCGGGCGTCGGCGTGCCACCACCACCGCTCCCACCGCCGAAGCGCTCTCGGAGCCGGACGTCCCGCTGGTCATCGGTCAGATCGGCGCGAACTACGGCAGGATGGCCTCGTTCGAGGGCGTGATCGCGATCGCGATCGACGAGGCTCGCCTGGACGTGAACGCTCGATGGGGCGGACTGTTCGGCCATCCGGTGGAGGTGCTCGAGCGCCATGTGATGCAGGAGCCGGGCGAGGACCTCACCGACGCGATCTCCGCGATGGCGGAGGCGGGTGCGACCTGCGTGATCACGTCGATCGACGAGGAGTCGCTGATCGACGCCATGCCGGCCCTGGTCGAGGCGGGTCTCGCGGTGATCGACCTGCTCACCACCGGGATGACCGTGCGCGCCACCGAGGTGCAGACCGCGAACCTGCTGATCCGCCTCTCGCCCAACGACAGGATCCTGGCCGCCGAGTACGCCGAGATCGCGCTCGGCTCCAGTTCGGACAAGGCCGGGGACCGGGGCACCGTCGCCTACCTCTCCGAGGACACCGCTCAGGGTCGCAGCCTCCTCCACGAGCTGAAGCAGGTGCTCGATCCGCGCAGCGGACGTGTCGTGGACGAGCAGTTCTACGCCGTCGGCGAGTTCGGCGCCGTCGACGAGCGGGTCGACGCGGTGCTGAAGGCAGAACCGGCGCTGCTCGTGTTCAACGGCGGGGCGGAGGCCGCCCCTTTCCTCTCCGCCCTCTACCAGGAGACGCTCGACGAGGGGCAGCGGCCCACGATCGAGATCCCCGCGCGGCTCTCGCCGGCCGCGACCGTCGACTACGCGCAGCTCCCGGTCGCGGAGGACCTGGTCCCGGACTGCCTGACCTCCGCCACGGGCATGGTGCCCGGCACCGAGATGACCTCGGAACAGGAGAACCTGCTGCTCACTCGCGACCGGGAGCTGCTGGAGACGGGCTTCGGGTACGGTCAGCACGGCTACGACGCGGTGACCATGGCGTGCCTGGCCGCGCAGCATGCGCTGGCGGTGGAGGGCACTGCACTGGCCGCCGCGCTCCCGGCGATCCTCACCGGCTCCGAGAAGTGCGGCGACTACGACGCCTGCCGCCAGGTCCTGAGGACGGCGCTGGAGGCGGACAGCCGTGCGACCATCGCCTACTCCGGCTGGCTCGGGCAGCTCGAGCTGGGTCCGCAGTCCGATATGCGCACCGGCGAGATGCGCGAGTACTCGTGGAACGAGGCCAACGCCCTCGAGGCCGGGACCGCGAAGGGGTTCGAGGCTCCCGAGTGAGCGGTGCTCAGCGGGGCGGCAGCAGCTGGGTCGAGACCGTGATCGTGCTCAGCAGCGCGCCCGCCTCGTCGTGCACGTCCACCAGATAGCTCGCGACCTGGCGCCCGAGATGCCGCGGCGAGCAGGTCGCCAGCACCGTGCCGGCGCGCGCCGAGCGGTGGTGCAGTGCGGAGACGGCGGTGCCCACCGCCTGCGCCCCCTCGCCGTGGACCTCGCGCGCCTGCAGGATCGCGGCGAAGGAGGCGATGGTCTCGGCCAGCGCGATGGTCGCCCCGCCGTGCAGCAGGCCGGCCGGCTGGGTGTTACCGGCCACGGGCATGCTCGCGGTGCCGCCGCCGGCGTCGAGGGTCAGCAGCTCCATGCGGCAGCGTTCGACGAGGGAGTCCCGCAGCAGCGGGGCGAAGTGCGCTCGCAGCTCCTCGCTGACCGGCGGCGCGGTGTGCTCTGCAGGAGCGGCGGGCTGCGCGGCGGCGGGGGAGTGCGGGGTCCGGGGCGTGTCGGTCGAGTCCGTCATGATCCGAGGGTGCCACAGCGTGCAGGAGCGCGGGCGTCTCAGCGGCGTGGGAGACTGCTCCTCATGAGTGCGAGCCAGAGCGACGATCAGCGACTCCTCCTCATCGACGGGCACGCGATGGCGTTCCGCGCCTTCTTCGCGCTGCCCGCGGACGGCTTCAGCGATGGCCGGGGGCAGGCCACCAACGCGGTCTACGGCTTCACCCGGATGATCATCAACGTGGTCGCCTCCGAGCGTCCCACGCATCTCGCGGTCGCCTTCGACCTCCCCGGCGGCACGTTCCGCGATCGCATCTACGACCAGTACAAGGGCGGGCGCGACGAGACGCCCCCCGCCTTCCACGGCCAGATCGATCTGATCATGCAGGTCCTCGATGCCCTCGGGGTGCGCTGGCTGACGTACGAGGACTACGAGGCGGACGACATCATCGCGACCCTCGCCACCCGCGCGGAGCGGGCCGGGCACGAGACGCTGATCGTCTCGAGCGACCGCGACGCCATCCAGCTGGTGGGCCGGAAGGTCACCCTGCTGCAGCCGGTCAAGGGCGTCACGGAGATGCGACGCATGGACCCCGCGGCGGTCGAGGAGAAGTACGGCATCCCTCCCGAGCGCTACCCGGATCTGGCGGCGCTGGTCGGCGAGGCGGCGGACAACCTGCCCGGGGTGCCGGGCGTCGGCCCGAAGACCGCCGCGAAGTGGATCCTGAAGTACGGGGACCTGCCCGGCCTGCTCGCGCACGCGGACGAGCTGCCCGGCAAGGCCGGCCAGTCCCTGCGCGACCACGTCGAGGACGTCGAGCGCAACCGTCTGATGAACGCCGCGTACACCACGCTGGACCTGCCCGAGGACGCGGATCACTACACCCTCGGCGGCGGTGACCGGGCGCGCGTGCTCGAGGTGTTCGACGACCTCGCCTTCGGCGACACCATCCGTCGCGACCTGCCGGCGTCGCTGCTGGGGGAGTCGATCGTCGAGGAGGACGCCGCGGCCGAGGAGCTCTCCGCGGGGGTCCTCACGATCCAGGACGCCGAGGGACTGCGCGAGCTGCTGTCCGAGGGGGACGGGGTGCTCGCGCTGAGCGTGGCCGAGGACGTACGCGGCGGTGCCATGGCCGGGCTGGCGACCGAGAGTGCCGCCGGAGCGGTCTCGCTGGGGGCGCTGGACTCCGAGGCCGCCGAGGCCCTCGCCGCGGCGCTCGACGCCGCCTCCGAGATCCGCGTCGCCGACGCGCCCGCCGTCCGCTCTTGGATGGCGGAGAACGGCTACCGGCTCGGGGAGCAGGTGCGCGACCTGTCGCTGGAGTCCTTCGTGCTGCGACCCGGCGCGCGCAGCTACGAGACCGAGGCGCTCGGCGCGGACCTGGGCGGGGCGAGCTTCGAGCCGCGTCCCCGCAAGCCCGCCGAGTCCACCCTGCGGAAGGAGACGCCGCAGGTGCGGGCCGAGCACATCGCCCGCGCCGGGACCCGTCTCGCGACCGCCGCCGCCGCGCTGCACCCGGCTGCGGCGGAGCTCACCGACAGGCTCGAGACGGCGCCGTGGGCCGGCAGCATCCTCGAGGATCTCGAGCGTCCGCTGCAGAGCGTCCTGGAGACCATGCACGAGCGCGGCATCGCGATCGACCAGTCGGCCCTCGGTGCGCTCCGCGAGGAGTTCGACGGCTTCGTCGCCCAGGCCAAGCGCGAGGCCGGGGCGATCGTGGGGGAGGAGGTCAACCTCGCCTCGCCCAAGCAGCTCCAGGTGGTGCTGTTCGAGACCCTCGCCCTGCCCACCACGCGGAAGATCTCCTCCGGCCACTCGACCGATGCCGAATCGCTGACGGACCTGCAGGAGACCCTGGACGCAGAGTCCTCGGGCCACCAGTTCCTGTCCTGGCTGCTGCGCTTCCGCGAGATGAGCAAGCTGACCGGCTACCTGGTGGGGCTGGACAAGGCGGTCGACGCCGGCTCCCGCGTGCACACCACGTTCCAGCAGACCGCCGCGGCCACCGGGCGCCTCGCCTCGACCGAGCCGAACCTGCAGAACATCCCCGTGCGCACCTCCGAGGGGCAGCGCATCCGCGACGTGTTCGTCGCCGGCGAGGGCTTCGAGACCCTGCTGACGGCCGACTACTCGCAGATCGAGATGCGCATCATGGCCCATCTCTCCGAGGACCAGGGCCTCATCGAGGCCTTCAACTCCGGCGAGGACCTGCACAACTTCGTCGCCTCCCGCGTGTTCGGGGTGAGCCCCGACGCGGTGGACCCGGCGATGCGCTCCAAGACCAAGGCCGTCAGCTACGGGCTGGCCTACGGTCTCTCCGCCTTCGGCCTCTCCCGGCAGCTGCGCATCTCCCGTGCCGAGGCGACGGCGCTGCGCGACGGGTACTTCGAGCGCTTCGGCGGGGTGCGCGACTACCTCCGTCGCAGCGTCGAGACCGCGCGCACCACGGGGTACACCGAGACGATCCTCGGTCGGCGCCGCTATCTGCCGGACCTCACCTCCGACAACCGCCAGCGCCGTGAGAACGCGGAGCGCGTCGCCCTGAACTCGCCGATCCAGGGCAGCGCCGCGGACATCATCAAGCTCGCGATGCTCGCCGTGGAGCGCCGGATGCAGGAGGCGGGTCTCGCCTCGCGGATGCTCCTGCAGGTCCACGACGAGCTCGTGCTCGAGGTCGCCCCCGGCGAGCTCGACGCGGTGCGGGAGATCGTCGAGGACGGCATGGACTCCGCGTACGAGCTGTCGGTGCCGCTCGAGGTCGGGGTCGGGATCGGGCGCACCTGGCGCGAGGCCGCGCACTGACGTCCCCGGGGCACCTGCCCCGTGGCGCCGTCTCCAGCGGCACCGTCTCCGGCGGCGCCGAGGGCGTCCGGCGGCACCGGGGACCGGGGCGGGCAGCGCCCCGCTCGGGGAGCGACCAGGACGGATCTCACATCCGCCGCCGCGGCGGGAGGGCCGTGCGCCCTCGCGGATCGTCGGCCGGGCTGTTAGGATTTCGAAGGTCTGTGCGCGAGTCGGCGCCGCCGTGTCCACCACGCCGTGCGCCGCCCGGGCATCGACAGGTCCTCCTCGGAGGGCCTGCACGTCCATCGACCCTACTCACTTCCTGTCCCGACGGAGTCCTTACCTACATGACCGACACCACGACCCCCCAGATCGCCATCAACGACATCGGTGACGCCGACGAGCTCATGGCCGCCATCGATGCCACCATCAAGTACTTCAACGATGGCGACATCGTCGAGGGCACTGTGGTGAAGGTCGATCACGACGAGGTCCTCCTGGACATCGGCTACAAGACCGAGGGCGTCATCCCCTCGCGCGAGCTGTCCATCAAGCACGACGTCGACCCCGGTGAGGTCGTCGAGGTCGGCGACGAGATCGAGGCCCTGGTCCTCCAGAAGGAGGACAAGGAAGGCCGTCTGATCCTGTCCAAGAAGCGCGCCCAGTACGAGCGCGCCTGGGGCACGATCGAGCAGATCAAGGAAGACGAGGGCGTCGTCACCGGCCGCGTCATCGAGGTCGTCAAGGGCGGCCTCATCGTCGACATCGGCCTGCGCGGCTTCCTCCCCGCCTCCCTCGTCGAGATGCGTCGCGTCCGCGACCTGCAGCCGTACGTCGGCCAGGAGATCGAGGCGAAGATCATCGAGCTCGACAAGAACCGCAACAACGTGGTCCTGTCGCGTCGCGCCTACCTCGAGGAGACCCAGTCCGCGGTCCGCTCCGACTTCCTGCAGACGCTGCAGAAGGGTCAGGTCCGCGAGGGCGCCGTGTCCTCCATCGTCAACTTCGGCGCGTTCGTCGATCTCGGCGGTGTCGACGGCCTGGTGCACGTCTCCGAGCTGTCCTGGAAGCACATCGACCACCCCTCCGAGGTCGTCGAGGTGGGTCAGAAGGTCAAGGTCGAGGTCCTGGACGTCGACATGGACCGCGAGCGCGTCTCCCTGTCGCTGAAGGCGACCCAGGAGGACCCGTGGCAGCTCTTCGCCCGCACCCACGCCATCGGCGAGGTCGTGCCGGGCAAGGTCACCAAGCTGGTTCCCTTCGGTGCGTTCGTGCGCGTCGAGGACGGCATCGAGGGCCTCGTGCACATCTCCGAGCTGGCCCAGCGCCACGTGGATCTGCCCGAGCAGGTCGTCACCGTCGACCAGGACGTCTTCGTCAAGGTCATCGACATCGACCTCGAGCGTCGCCGGATCTCGCTGTCGCTCAAGCAGGCGAACGAGGGCGTCGACCCCGAGGGCGACGACACCACCTTCGACCCGGCGCTGTACGGCATGGCCGCGGAGTACGACGCCAACGGCGAGTACAAGTACCCCGAGGGCTTCGACCCGGAGACCAACGAGTGGCTCGAGGGCTACGACGCCCAGCGCGAGGAGTGGGAGGGCCAGTACGCGGCCGCCTACGAGCGCTGGACCGCCCACAAGGCTCAGGTCGCCGAGGCCATCAAGGCCGACGAGGAGTCCGCGAACGCCCCGGCCGCGGCAGCGACCTCCTCCTCGTCCTCCTCGAGCGCCGACGCGGCCCCCTCCGCTCAGGCCTCCTACCAGTCGAGCACCACCGACGAGGGCACCCTGGCCTCTGACGAGGCCCTGGCCGCCCTGCGCGCCAAGCTCACCGGCAACTGATCCCCGGATCTCTCCGGGAGCGGCCCGGTCCCCGCACTGTGCGGGGGCCGGGCCGCTCCGCGTGCCGAGGCCCGGCAGGCGCGTCCTCGCGGTCGTCCCAGCAGCCGGCCCGGCAGACGGCCCGTCCGGGGCCCGACCCAGGACGGACCGCCACCCGAGCATGACCCGGCCGTCGTCGGTCGCGGACACGATGCGGCACCCGCGCGCCGGAGACGGCACACTATGGTCATGAACACCTCGCTCGATGACCACCCGGTCCACACCTGGCTCACCGACATGGACGGCGTGCTCGTCCACGAGGAGGCCGCCCTGCCCGGGGCGGGCGACTTCATCGCCGCTCTGCAGCAGTTCGGGCGCCCCTTCCTGGTGCTGACGAACAACTCGATCTTCACCCCACGGGATCTGCGGGCACGTCTCTCGCGCAGCGGCATCGACCTGCCGGAGGACTCGATCTGGACCAGCGCGCTGGCCACCGCGCGCTTCCTCGCCGAGCAGCAGCCCGGCGTCGCCGCCTACGTGATCGGGGAGGCAGGGCTGACCAGCGCGATGCACGAGGAGGGCTTCATCCTCGCCGACTCCGACGTCGAGTTCGTGGTGCTGGGGGAGACCCGCACCTACTCCTTCGAGTCGATCACCCGCGCGATCCGACTGATCCGGCGCGGAGCCAAGTTCATCGCCACCAACCCGGACGTCACCGGGCCCAGCGCCGAGGGGCCGCTTCCCGCCACCGGCTCGGTCGCAGCGATGATCACGGCTGCGACCGGAATACTGCCGTACTACATCGGCAAGCCGAATCCGCTCATGATGCGCACCGCTCTGAACCGCATCGGCGCCCACTCGGAGACCTCGATCATGATCGGGGACCGCATGGACACCGATGTGAAGTCCGGGCTCGAGGCCGGCATGCGCTCGGTGCTGGTGCTCTCGGGATCCACCCGCGAGGAGGACATCCCGCAGTACCCCTATCGGCCCACGGCCGTGCTGGACGGCATCGCGGACGTGGTCCCGCTGGTCGAGCAGCTCACTCCGATGGAGGCGGTCGAGCTGGGGGAGGACTGACCGCCGAGTCGTTCCCGGCCCGTGTGCTGTGAAGGCCTCGTGACGGCACGGTAGAGGCACGACGCCTCCGGGTTGACCCCGCCCGCTGCGGATGGAAGGTTCATGGACAGCCCGCCGGACGGTCAACAGACAGTCAAGCGATGAGGTCGTGGGGGATGCTCCCCGGTCATGATCGTCGGCAGGTCCGAGGACGCACCTGCTCCTCGGCCGAACGCAGAAGGAGACGACGATGCACCGTCGGCACCAGATCAGGACCTTGACCGCGATCGGGCTGAGCGCCCCGCTCCTCCTCGGGCTGGGCGTCGGGGGGATCGCCCCGGCCCTCGCCGGGAGCGAGCCCACCGATCTGTTCACCACGGGTCCCCGCGTCTTCGCCGCGCCCACGGACACGGCCGTCACGGCCGAGGAGGTCGCGGACTCGCTGTACGAGTACGCGGCCGATCCGAGCCTGAGCGACGACGCGCACTGCGCCGAGGCGCTGGACCTCGAGGACACCGACGCCGTCACCAGGTGCACCGTGATCGGCTGGAGCGGAGAGCAGGAGACCTACTACGGGTACATCGCCCCGGCCGCCGCCGCGGGGGACGACTACTGGCTGTACTTCTCCGAGGGCGCCCCGCTGCCCGCGGACGCCGCCGCCGCGCTGAACGACGGACTGAACGGGACCGGCGCCTATCCGGTCTTCGGCGAGCAGGACGAGCAGAGGGAGGTGCTCGCACCCGAGCTCGCGACCGAGCGGGCGAACTTCGTGCTCGACGGCATCGGCCGCGACGATCTCCGCGTCCAGGAGGTCGCCGGTGACGTGGACCTCACCACGGCGACCCCGGTGCGCGGGTCCGCGATCGAGGAGGGGTCCGGCCGCACCGTCGGGGTCACCCTGCTGCCGATCCCGACACAGGGCGAGGCCCCGGCGATGCTGGTCAGCATCGACGGTCCGTGAGCCGGCCACCCCTCGACACCGCGTGATCCGGCCGGTCCCACGGACGTCTCGGCGAGTCGCGGCCTGACGCCGGGAGCACCCGGGCGGGTGTCCGCGCACCGCGGACGCCCGCCCGGCGCATGCGGGCCCCATGAGATGATGCTGAGCATGCTGCGCTGGTTCACGGCCGGGGAATCCCACGGCCCCTCCCTCCTCTCCCTGCTCGACGGCCTCCCCTCCGGGATCGAGCTGACCAGTGACGATCTGAAGGACGCCCTCGCGCGCCGACGCCTCGGCCACGGCCGCGGCAGCCGCCAGAAGTTCGAGCGGGACGTGGTGAGCATCCCCGGCGGTCTCCGCCACGGCCGTACCCTGGGGTCTCCGCTCGCGATCGAGATCGCGAACTCGGAATGGCCCAAGTGGGAGAAGGTCATGAGCGCGGACCCGGTGCCGCGCGAGGATCTTCTGGTCGACGCCGGCACCGGTGACGAGCGCGAGATCGCCCGCAACCGTCCGCTCTCGCGGCCCCGGCCCGGGCACGCCGACCTCTCGGGCATGCTGAAGTACGGCTTCGACGAGGCACGCCCGGTCCTCGAGCGCGCGAGCGCTCGGGAGACCGCGGCCCGGGTGGCCGCCGGGCGCGTCGCCGCCGCCCTGCTCGAGCAGGCCGCCGGGATCCGTCTCGTCTCCCACACCCTGCAGGTGGGCACGGTCCGCGTCCCCGACGGAGCGGACCTTCCCGCACCGGAGGACGCCGAGCGCCTCGATGCCGATCCGCTGCGCTGCGCCGACGCCGGGACCTCGGCGGCGATGGTCGCCGAGGTGGATGCGGCCAAGGCCGACGGGGACACCCTCGGCGGCGTGGTCGAGGTGCTCGCCTACGGTGTGCCCGTCGGCCTCGGATCGCACACCCAGTGGGACCGCCGTCTGGACGGACGCCTCGCCCAGGCGATCATGTCCATCCAGGCCATGAAGGGGGTCGAGATCGGCGACGGCTTCGCGACCGCCGGCCGCCGCGGCTCCGAGGCGCACGACGAGATCCTCACGGCCGACGGCGGGACCGAGGGCTACCCGCGGGTGACCAACCGCGCCGGGGGCCTCGAGGGCGGCATCAGCAACGGACAGGTGATCAGGGTGCGCGGCGCCCTGAAGCCCATCTCGACCGTGCCGCGGGCCCTGCGCACCGTCGACGTCTCCACCGGTGAGCAGGCCACCGCGAACCACCAGCGCTCCGACACCTGCGCCGTCGCGCCGGCCGCGGTGATCGCCGAGGCCGTCGTGGCCCTCGCCCTGGCCGATGCGCTGCTGGAGAAGACCGGCGGGGACTCCGTCGCCGAGATCCGCGCCCACCTCGAGCAGACCCATGTCCTGCAGTCGGCCCTCAGCGGCCGTCGCACGGACCCCGCCCCGTGACCGGTCCCCTCGTCATCCTGATCGGGCCGATGGCGGCGGGCAAGACCGCGGTCGGCCGCGCTCTCGCCGACCGGCTGGGCGTCCCCTTCGCCGATCTCGACGCGCTGATCGTCGCCGAGGACGGGCGGACCATCCCGGAGATCTTCGCCGCGGAGGGGGAGCCCGCCTTCCGGGAGCTCGAGGCCGCCGTGCTCGCCCGCGCCCTGGAGGAGCACGAGGGGGTGCTCTCGCTCGGCGGGGGCGCCCCGCTGCACCGGGACTCCGCAGAGCGGCTGCGGGGACTGCCCGTGATCCTGCTCGAGGTCGAGGAGTCCGTCGCCGGCCGTCGCATCGCCCGCGGCGCCGGCCGTCCGCTGCTCGCGGGCGAGGACCCGATGGCCCGATGGCGGCAGCTCGCCGTCGAGCGCGGGCCCCTCTACCGCGACCTCGCCGCCCACCGCGTCGATGCCGGCCACGGCAGCGCGACCCACGTGGCCCGCGCCATCATCGCCACCCTGCAGCTCGAGGGCCGTCCCGGCCCGGAGGAGGACACCGCATGAGCACCACCGTGATCCCCGTGACCACCCCGACCGGAGGGTACGAGGTCCATGTCGGCCGCGGACTCCTCGACGGTCTCCCGGAGCTGCTGCCCGAGCGGGTCGCTCGCGTGGTCATCGTGCACCAGCCGAGCCTGCGCGAGGTCGCCGAGCAGGTGCGCGAGGCGATCACGGGCACCGGCCGGCAGGCCTTCGCCGCCGAGATCCCCGACGGCGAGGAGGCGAAGACCGCCCAGGTCGCAGGATTCCTCTGGGGAGTCTGCGGACAGGCCGAGATCGGCCGTCAGGACCTCGTGATCGGGCTCGGCGGCGGCGCCGCGACCGATCTGGCCGGCTTCGTCGCGGCCTCCTGGCTGCGCGGCATCGACGTGCTGCAGGTGCCGACGACGGTCGCGGCGATGGTGGACGCCGCCGTGGGCGGGAAGACCGGCATCAACACCGCCGAGGGGAAGAACCTCGTCGGCGCCTTCCATCCGCCGATCGCCGTGGTCGTGGACCTCGGCGTGCTCGGAGCCCTGGGCGCGAACGACGTCGCCGCCGGTCTGGCCGAGGTCGTCAAGGGCGGCTTGATCGCCGACGAGCGGATCCTGGAGATCATCGAGCAGGACCCCCGCGCCGTGCTGGACGTGACCAGTGACGCCTTCCGCGAGGTGGTCGAGCGGAAGATCCGCGTGAAGGCCGCGGTGGTCTCCGAGGACCTCACGGAACAGGGCAACCGGGAGATCCTCAACTACGGTCACACGCTCGCTCATGCGATCGAGCGCAACGAGCGCTACCTGTGGCGCCACGGCGCCGCGGTGAGCGTCGGCATGATGTTCGCCGCCGAGCTCTCGCACCTCTCCGGCAAGCTCTCCGAGGCGGAGGTGGACCGCCACCGGACGATCCTCACCTCTCTCGGCCTGCCCACCACCTATCGGGACCGGCAGTGGCCGAAGCTCGAGGACGCCATGAAGCGGGACAAGAAGACCCGCGCCGGTCTGCTGCGCTTCGTGGTGCTGGACCGCATCGGGAGCGTCTCCCGGCTCGAGGGGCCGGACCCGGCGCTGCTGCTGTCCGCCTACGCCGCGATCACGGAGGAGTGAAGCCTGTGAACACCGATGAGTCCACCGACGAGAGCACCGACGAGTCCGTCGGCGGGGTCGCCGCCCGCGGCGGCGCCGCGGATCCCGAGGGATC
The DNA here is from genome assembly GCF_052446295.1 of Brachybacterium sp. AOP43-C2-M15. Lineage (NCBI taxonomy): Bacteria > Bacillati > Actinomycetota > Actinomycetes > Micrococcales > Dermabacteraceae > Brachybacterium > Brachybacterium sp. AOP43-C2-M15. The sequence continues at coordinate 344,971 of NZ_JBQSWB010000002.1, read as the reverse complement.
GCGCGAGCACCAGCCCGAGCCCGAGCACGACGTGCGCCGCCGCACCGCGACGGTGCGCGGGATCGAGCTGGGCCGTGCCCGGCCCGAGATCATCGTCCCCCTGGTCGGCGACGACGAGGAGGCTCTGCAGGCCCAGGCCGCGCAGGCGCTCGGGACGCGGGCCCGGATCCTGGAGTGGCGCCTGGACCGCTTCCGCCCCGATCTCGAGGACGTCTCCGATCACCGCGACGCGGTGCTGGCCGCGCTGCCGGGCCTGCGCGCGCAGCTGGGCGCCGACCGCGCGCTGCTGGTCACCTTCCGCACCGCGGCCGAGGGAGGCTCCCGCTCGATCGCCGACCGCGACCTGGGCGCTCTGCTCGAGGCCCTGATCTCGGGACGTCGCGCCGGCACGCAGTCCGCCGTGGACCTGGTGGACATCGAGACCGCGCGCGACGCCGGGGTGGTCTCCCGCGTGATCGCCGCCGCCCACCGCCACGGGACCGTGGTGGTGGGCTCCTTCCACGACATGGGGGCGACCCCCTCCGAGGACGAGCTGGTGGAGATCCTCCGCGGGCAGCGACGGCTCGGCGCGGACGTGCCGAAGATCGCGGTCACCCCCCGGGAGCCGCGGGACGTGCTCACCCTGCTCTCCGCCAGCCTCACCGTCGCCGGCGATCTCTCCGGGCCGCACATCGCCATCAGCATGGGCGCCCTCGGTGCGAGCAGCCGGGTGGCCGCCGAGGCCTTCGGCAGCGCCGCGACCTTCGCGAGCGTCGGTGCGGGCTCCGCCCCCGGGCAGCTCTCCGCGCAGGACGTCGCCGGGATGCTCGAGCTGCTGCGCCCCTGAGAGCGGCTCCCTCCCCGAGAGCTGCTCAGGCCGTCGGCACCGGACCGGGACGCGGATCGTCCCCCTCGGTGCCGTCAGCGCCGTCGATGCCGTCGGTGCCCTCTGGTCCGTCCGTCCCGTCCGGCCCGTCCTCGTCGGCGCGCTCGTGCTCGACCGTGCCGGGCGGCTCCGCGGCGTCGCTCGGAGGGAAGACGCGCTCCTCGTAGCCCTCGGCGTCGACGTCCTCGCTGTGGACGTCCGCGGCGAGATCGTCGCTGGAGCCGTCCACCACCGGGATCGTCCCCGTCTCCAGCGCCACCCGCTCCCGCTCGTCCCGGCGGGTGCGGCGCACCAGGCGCTTGAGCTGCGAGGCGGACATCGTCACCTGCCATTCGCGGTGCGCCGGAAGCGACCAGCGGCGCCACGCGGCGACGCCCGCGAGCAGGGCGCCGACGGCGACCGCGACCAGCACCGTGCCCGAGGGCAGGCCGAAGGCGAACACCAGCCAGGTCAGCACCGCGGTGACCAGCGCCCCGGTCGCGTACAGCGGGCCGCCGCCGAAGATCGCGGGGATCCGCCCCACCAGCACGTCGCGGATCACGCCGCCGCCCACGGCGCTGGTGACGCCCAGCATGATCGCCGGCAGCACGTCCAGCCCGTAGCCGAGGGACTTCGCGGTCCCGGTCGCCGCCCACAGCGCCATCGCGGCGATGTCCAGCACGGTGACCAGGCGTCGCCACCAGGCGCCCTCGGCGCTGATGAAGAAGGCGAATCCGGCGCCGGCCAGCGCGCACGTGAGGTACCAGGGGCCGGAGAACGCTGCGGGGACACCGAAGTCGAGGATCAGGTCACGGACGATGCCGCCGCCCAGACCGGCGGCGATGCCGATGATCCCGAAGCCCACCGCGTCGAAGTTCAGGCGGGAGGCGAGGGCGCCGGCGGCCACCCCCATCACGAACACCCCGATGAGATCCAGCACGCGCAGGAAGTCGTTGGTCACGAGCAGTTCGAGTGGGTCCACCCCAGCACCGTAGACCCGCCTCCGACCTGCCGGAACCCTCCCGTGACCGCTCTTACGGCAGGCCGTGTGCGAGGTGCGTCGCCGGGCCGGGCATCGGGACCTGCGCCGACCTCGCCCCCGCGACCGTACGATCGGGGGATGAGCACGACCACCGACCCCGTGCGCCTGGGACTGACCGGCGGCATCGGCTCCGGGAAGTCCACCGTCGGTGCCCTCTGGCGTCAGGCCGGTCACCGGGTCATCGACCTCGATGCCCACTCCCGGGCCGTGCTCGACGTGCCCGGGGACGGTGTCGAGGAAGCCGTGGCCCGCTTCGGCGAGGAGTACCGCGGGGCCGACGGCACGATCGACCGCGGCGCGATGGCCCGCCTCGTGTTCGCCGACGACCGGGCCCGGTCCGACCTCGAGCGGATCGTGCTGACGAGGGTCGACGAGGCCGTCGCCCGGGAAGAGGCGGAGGCCGCCGCGGCGGGGGAGCCGTGGGTGGTCCACGACAGCCCGCTGCTGCTGGAGAAGTCCCGCGAGGGCGACTACCGCGCGGTCGTGGCGGTCCTCGCACGCCGCGAGGACCGCATCCAGCGCGTGATGCGGGATCGCGGCAGGGACCGCGCCTACGTCGAGTCGGTGATGGCCGCACAGGTCAGCGACCTCGAGCGGATCCGCCGCGCGGACCTCCTGGTGCTCAACACCGCCGGTCGCGACGAGCTCGCCCGCCGCGCCCTGCACGTCCTGGGCAGGGCGCTCGAGGTCTGATCCGCCACCCTGCAGCGCTCACCGCCGCCGCGTCCGTGTCGTCCGTCGGCCCCGGGTCGTAGGCTCGGCCCCATGCGTCCCGTCACAGACCTGGTCCGCGCCGAGCATCCCTTCGAGGTCGTCTCCGAGTACTCGCCCTCGGGCGACCAGCCCACCGCCATCGCCGATCTCACCCGCCGCATCAACGACGGCGAGCAGGACGTCGTGCTGCTGGGCGCCACCGGCACCGGCAAGTCCGCGACCACGGCCTGGCTCATCGAGCAGGTCCAGCGCCCCACCCTGGTGATGGCGCACAACAAGACCCTCGCCGCACAGCTCGCGAGCGAGTTCCGGGAGCTGCTGCCGCACAACGCGGTGGAGTACTTCGTCTCGTACTACGACTACTACCAGCCCGAGGCGTACGTCCCGCAGTCGGACACCTACATCGAGAAGGACTCCTCGATCAACGCCGAGGTGGAGCGGCTGCGGCACAGCGCCACCAACTCCCTGCTCACACGCCGCGACGTGGTGGTGGTCTCCTCGGTCTCCTGCATCTACGGCCTGGGCACCCCGCAGGAGTACGTGGACCGGATGGTGCAGCTCGGCGTCGGCGACCAGCTGGACCGCGACGAGCTGCTCACCCGCTTCGTGGACATGCAGTACGACCGCAACGACGTCGCCTTCGAGCGCGGCACCTTCCGGGTGCGCGGGGACACGGTCGAGATCATCCCGATGTACGAGGAGCTCGCGATCCGCATCGAGTTCTTCGGCGACGAGATCGACGCCCTGTACACGCTGCATCCGATGACGGGCGAGGTGATCCGGCAGGAGGAGCACATCCACATCTTCCCCGCCTCCCATTACGTCGCCGGGCCGGAGCGGCTCACCCGCGCGATCGGCACCATCGAGGTGGAGCTCGCCGAGCGGCTGGAGGAGCTCGAGAGCCAGAACAAGCTGCTCGAGGCGCAGCGGCTGCGCATGCGCACCACCCACGACCTGGAGATGCTGCGCCAGATGGGCTCGACCAACGGCGTGGAGAACTACTCCCGCCACCTCGACGGGCGTGCGCCGGGCACCGCACCGAACACCCTGATGGACTACTTCCCCGAGGACTTCCTGCTGGTGATCGACGAGTCCCACGTGACCGTGCCGCAGATCGGCGCGATGTACGAGGGGGACCGCTCCCGCAAGCGCACCCTGGTCGACTTCGGGTTCCGCCTCCCCTCGGCGCTCGACAACCGCCCGCTGACCTTCTCCGAGTTCACCGAGCGCACCGGACAGACGGTCTACCTCTCGGCGACCCCGGCCGAGTACGAGCTGAATCGCGCGCACGGCGTGGTGGAGCAGATCATCCGGCCGACGGGCCTGGTGGATCCGGAGGTGATCGTCAAGCCGGTCAAGGGCCAGATCGACGACCTGCGCGAGGAGATCGAGAAGCGGGTCCGGCGCGACGAGCGCGTGCTGGTGACCACGCTGACCAAGCGCATGGCCGAGGACCTCACCGACTTCCTGCTCGAGAACGGCGTGCGGGTCCAGTACCTGCACTCCGACGTGGACACCCTGCGCCGCATCGAGCTGCTGCGCTCCCTGCGCCAGGGGGAGTTCGACGTGCTGGTCGGGATCAACCTGCTGCGCGAGGGCCTGGACCTGCCCGAGGTGTCCCTGGTCGCGATCCTGGACGCGGACAAGGAGGGCTTCCTGCGCTCGCGCACCTCGCTCATCCAGACCATCGGCCGCGCGGCCCGCAACGTCTCCGGCCAGGTGCACATGTACGCCGACCGGATCACCGACTCGATGCAGGACGCGCTCGACGAGACCACGCGTCGTCGCGAGAAGCAGATCGCCTACAACACCGAGCACGGCATCGATCCGACCCCGCTGCGCAAGCGCATCGCGGACGTCACCGACATGCTGGCCCGCGAGGACATCGACACCGACACCCTGATGGCCACCGACTACCGCTCGGGCAAGGAGCGGGTGCAGCGCGATCGGGCCCGCGCGAACTCCCTCGACTCGGTGCAGGGCCGCAAGGTGGACCTCGGTGACGACCCGGTCGGCGCGCTCACGGGCATGATCGACGAGATGACCGCGCAGATGCACCAGGCCGCGGAGTCTCTGAACTTCGAGGTCGCGGCCCGGCTGCGGGACGAGGTGCAGGAGCTGAAGAAGGAGCTGCGCGCGGTGCAGCGCTCCAGCTGAGCCGTCGCGGCGCCGACGGCCTCCGTGCACTGCGAGCGCGACAGCGCGGAACGGATCGCGCGTGGCTGCCGTGCGCAGGAGTGGGGTGTGGGCGCGGTGCGAGGGCCAGAGGTGTGATAGCCATGAGCATGGACATGCACAGCGGGTCATCCCCGACCTGGAGGAGGAGCCTGCTCGTGGGGCTCGTCCTGCTGATCGGCGGCGTTCTGCTCACCCTCGCGGAGAGAGCGTCCGCGGTCGCCGTCCCGGGCGGTCTGGGACCGGTGAGCGCCGTGGGCGGTCTCGTCGTCCTTCTCAGGGTGTTCGCATCCTGGCAGGCACGACCGCGCGGCGGGCCGGGGGAGTGAGCGGAGGTGTCGAGCGGACGCATGGCGAGCACGGTGCTGACGGCGGCCCACCGGGTGCGCCGGATCTGGTGGCGCCTGCGGAGACCGCGCACCTTCGGCGTGAAGGTCCTCCTGCTGCATCCCGGGGACCCGGGCCGATTCCTGGCGGTCCGTCATTCCTACGTCGACCATGAGCGATGGGCGCTGCCCGGAGGTCGGTACCGCCCCGCCCGCGAGAGCGCCGAGAGCGCGGCCCGACGAGAGGTGGGCGAGGAGCTCGACGTGGCCGTCGTCGGCCAGCTCCGCCGGCTCACCACGGTCAGGAGCACGGCAGAGGGCAAGCGTGACACGATCACGATCTTCGCGGGAACCGCCGCCGCAGGGGCGGTGACCACCTCGGTCGAGCTGCGGGAGGCACGGTGGTTCCGGACCGACCTCAGCGATCTGCCCACCGGAGATCCCGTCTCGCGATGGCTCCGCACGGCTCTCACGTCCCATCGCTCGTGAGGACCGCAGCAGCTCCGGACCGCCCCGCCCTCCTCATGACGAAAGGCACTGGACGTCGGCGCACGCGCTGGCAGGATGAGGACCGCACCCGACGACAGCGTCGGGGCTGCTCCGACGACACCGAGGACGTGCCGCCATGACCAGCCGCCCAGCGGAGAACACCGACACCGCAGTCCGCCCTCGCGAGGCGACGTCCCGTCCGCGACTGCTGGCTCCGGACATGTCCCGTGGGGCGATGCTGCTGCTCATCGCCGCGGCCTATGCCACGGTCTATGCGGGGTCGGGCTTCGGGACGGACGTCTCGCAGCTGCCTCTCGTGGACCGTGCCACCACCTTCGCCAGCGCCCTCCTCCTGGACAACCGCGCCTTCCCGCTGTTCGCGATCCTCTTCGGCTACTGGGTGGCCCGGGGCGCACAGAGGCGGCGTGACGGCGGGGCGGCCCCGAGACAGGTGCACCGGCGTCTCCTGCGGCGCGCCGGGGCCCTTCTGCTGCTCGGCGCCCTCCACGCGATCCTCGTCTTCCCCGGAGAGATCCTCAGCTCCTACGGCATCGCCCTGCTGCTGGTGGGCTGGCTGCTGCTGCTGAGCACCCGGGTGATCGCGGTGGCGCTCGGTGTGCTCCTGGCCGGGTCGACGGTGCTGATCACCCTGTTCGCCGTGGCGACGTCGTACATGACCGCGCAGGATCCGCAGGCCTACGGTGCCGTGCCCGGCTATCTCTCCTCCGCCGACTGGTTCGAGCGCATCGCCCTCTACCCGGTCACGCTGGTGTACCTGGTGCTGGCGTACCCGCTGCTGCTGCTCGTGGTGACCGGCTTCCTGACGGGCAGGCTCGCCCTCTTCGAGGACATCGACCGGCATCGACGCACACTGCGGATCCTCGCCGTCGTCGGCATCGCGGTCTCCGTCGGCACGGCGATCCCCGCGGCACTGGTCTCGGTCGGGGCGATCGATCCCGGATGGGCGACCAGAGGTGTCCTGAACAGCCTGCAGATCCTCACGGGAGTGGCCGGCGGCCTGGGCTACGCCTCACTCTTCACTCTGGCGGGGGCCCGTCTGGAGGAGCATCCGGGACCGATCTCGACGGCGCTGGCCGCGATGGGGTCGCGCTCGCTGACCTTCTACATCCTCCACTCCGTGCTGGTCGCCGTGATCCTGCATCCGCAGCTGATCGGCGTCGGGACGCACGTGGGACCGTTCGGCGCCGTCATGGTCGCCCTCGGCGTGTGGGTCGTCGGTCTGTTCGTCGCCTCGCTGCTGGAGAGGAAGGGGCTGCCCGGTCCGCTCGACGCTCTCATGCGGCGACTGGTCGACGGGCGCGCGCGGGGGACGAGCACGTGATGGGGCGGCCGCGGACGCGGTGACCATCGGGACGGCCTCTCAGCGCGGAGGCGCCGCCGCGCGCTCCCAGCTCTCGACGGGACCGGGGACCGCCTCGAACAGGGGATGGACCTCCGGGCGGTGCAGGGCCGTGGCACGCTGCCAATCCGCGGGGCTGCGCTGAGCGAGTTTGGCCAGCAGATGCTGCCACTCCAGGTCGAGCTGCCCGTCGGTGACGGGGATCGGGGCGATGTCCGGCGAGCTGCCGGGACGAGAGTCGATGCGGGAGAGGTCGAAGCTGTAGCCCCGCCCGGCGGCCTCGTGCGCGAGCACCTCGAGATATACGCCGACGGCCGTGAGCGGCTCGGGCTGCGCCCGGAACCTCTCCAGCTGCGGGTGGTTGCGATATCCCTGGGTGCGGCCCGCGAGCACCGCCTGCGCCAGCAGGGCCTCCCGCCAGCAGCCCGTGAGGCCCTGCCGATCGAGGTGACGGGGATGCAGGGACCACAGACGCATGGAGCCATCCTCCCTCATGGAGACCGAGTGCCTGGGCGACCACGCGGACCGCCCCGGGATCCCGCACCCCGCTCCTCGCCGCTGGGACACTGAGAGCCATGCACGCTCATCCTGACCCGGCACCCCCGCTCGTGATCCTGCGGGGGAACTCGGCCTCCGGGAAGTCCACGGTGGCGCGTCGCGTCCAGCGCGCCCTGCCGCGAGGCCGCGTCGCCGTGATCGGTCAGGACCATGTCCGGCGGGAGATGCTGTGGGAGCACGACACCGGGCAGGGGGACACCATCGGACTCCTCGCGGTGATGACCCGTCACTGCCTCGCGGTCGGTCGGACCACCGTCGTCGAGGGGATCTTCGGCGCCGAGAGGTACAGGACGATGTTCGCTGAGCTCCTGCGCGACCATGCAGGGCCCTCGCTCGTCTACTACCTCGACGTGAGCCTGCCGGAGACCCTCCGCCGACATGCGGGAAAGCCGATCGCCGCCCATGTGTCCGAGGACGAGGTCAGCTCCTGGTACCGCGAGCACGACCTCCTGGGTGTCCCCGGCGAGGTCGTGCTGGGGGAGCGGGTCAGCGAGGAGCGGATGGTCGCACGGCTCCTCGACGACCTCTCCGATGCGACGACGGAGGCACCCTGATCCCCGCTCCTGACGAACATCCCGCACCTGACGGCTCTGCCCGCCGTGCACCGGCCGCTCTCCTACCCCCTCTCCTCGGGACCGCCGCGGCGACCGGCCTCGGGATGATCCCGCTCCATCGACTGCCGCGTGCGGTGCGGACCGGCGACGTCCTGCTTCCCGCGGCGCTCGAGTCCGAGGCGCTCGAGGACGGCGTGCTGGAGCTGCCGAGCGACGTCGACCCGATGATGCTCGCTCCCGGTCGCCGGGAGGGAACGCCCGCCGACGAGTACCGGCCGGGCGCCCGGTCCATCGCGGAGATCCTTCGCGCCGACGGTGCGATCACCCCCGCACGGCTCGACGGGGTGTGGGATCAGCGGTCCGACCGGTCGCTGACCCCGCTGCTCGGCGAGGAGCGCATCGCCGCGCCGGCCGCAGCGCTGAGCGCGCTCACTTCTCCGCAGAGCGCTCGCTGATCGTCAGGTCCAGCGGGAAGTCGATCGGGCTGCCCGGGAACAGGAGCCGGCCCGCGGCGTCCGCGGACTCCTGGACGGCGGCGGCCGCCGCCTCGGCCTGCTCCGCCGGCGCGTGCACGATCACCTCGTCGTGCAGGAAGAAGGCCAGGTGCGCGCGCTGCGAGAACACCGGGCCCGACGGCGCGGCCGCCGCGCCGGGCGTCACGTCCGCGAAGCCCGCCAGCCGCAGCCGCAGCGCCGCCATCCAGGAGAGCGCCCACTCCGCCGCGGTGCCCTGCACCACGAAGTTCCGGGTGAACCGGCCCCGGTCGCGGGCCGAGCGCCGCGCCCGCTCCTGCGCGCCGGGCGGGGCGTCGACCTGGTTCGCGCTGCGCTGCGCCTGCGACCACTCCTCCTCCGGGGCGGGGGAGGAGCGGCCCAGCCAGGTGGTCACCGTCCCGCCCCGCTCCCCGGTCGCGGCCGCTCCGTCCACCAGTGCCATAGCGTCCGGGAAGGTCTGTCGCAGCCTCGGCACCACGCGGCCGCTGTCCCCGGTGGTCCCGCCGTACAGCGCGCCGAGCACGCCCACCTTCGCCTCCTGGCGGGTGGCGACGATGCCGGCCTGCACGATCCCCGAGTAGAGGTCCTTCCCGGCCCCGGCCGCGATCATCTCGCCGTCCCCGGACATCGCCGCCAGCACCCGTGGCTCCAGCTGGGAGACGTCGGCGCTGACCAGGCGCCAGCCCGGATCGGCGCGCAGCGCGGGCCGCAGCCGGCGCGGGATCTGCAGGGCGCCGCCGCCGCTGGAGGCCCAGCGCCCGGTCACCACCCCGCCGGGCACGTAGACGGGCCGGTAGCGACCGTCGCGGACCCAGTCGTCCAGCCAGGCCCATCCGTTCGCCGTGAGCAGCCGGGACATCTTCTTGTACCGCAGCAGCGGTTCGATCGCCGGGTGCTCGTGCTCCATGAGCTCCCACTGCGAGGTGGAGGAGACGTCGATCCCTGCTCGGTGCAGGGCGCGCAGCAGCTTCGGCGGGGAGTCCAGGGGCACCAGGGGATCGCCGAGGGCGGTGCGGACCTCGGCCGCGGCCTCCACCATGCGCGCCGGAGGGGTTCCGGGGGAGGGTCGCGGCCCCAGCGCGCTCTCGAGGATCCGACCGTGCTCGGCCACGTCCCAGGGGATCCCCGCCGCCTGCAGCTCGGCGGCGATCAGCGCGCCGGCGGACTCGGCGGCCACCAGCAGGCGCAGACGGGAGGGATCGCGGGCGCCGTCGATCGCGGCGCGCTGGCGTGCGAACTCGGCCCGGGTCTCCTCCGCGTCGGAGGGCACCGCCCCCGAGCGGGAGGTCCCGGCGTCGATCTCGAACAGCGTCGCTCCGGTGTCCCGCACCGGCTCGTACGGGTCGAGCGGGGTGTCCCACTCCTGGGCGCTCCGCAGTGGGCCCGGGTCCTGCACCAGTTCGGAGTGCCGCAGGATCCTGTGCACGAGGCGGAGGTCATGGCAGCGCTCGAGCGTCACCCCGGCCCCGACCAGACGCGGGTACCAGGCGGCGGCGTCGCTCCACACCCAGCGCGGCGCGTGCTCCGCCTCGAGACGGGCGACCGCGGACGGCACGTCCTCGGCCGTGATCTCCCGGCGGAAGAGCTCCTCGCCCCGCGCGTCGAGGGCGAGCAGGACCGTTCCGTCGCCGCGCCGGCCGAGGACGCACCACGCCGGGGACGACGAGGCCGGGGACGGGGGAGGGGTCACCAGCCCCGCTCGCGCCAGGCGGGCAGCGACGGACGCTCCGCGCCGAGCGTGGTGTCGTCGCCGTGGCCGGGGTAGACCCAGGTGTCGTCGCCGAGCCGGTCGAAGATCCGCTGTTCGACGTCGTCGAGCAGCTGCGCGAAGCGCTGCGGGTCCCGGTCCGTGTTGCCCACCCCGCCGGGGAAGAGGGAGTCGCCGGTGAAGAGGTGGTCGCCCTCGTCGCCGCCGCGCCAGAGCACCGCGACGGAGCCCGGGGTGTGGCCGCGCAGGTGGAGGATCTCCACGCTCTGCTCCCCGAACTGGAGCACGTCGCCGTGGGCGAGGGGGAGATCGGTGCGGGCGGGGATCTCCTCCGCGTCCGCCGCACCTGCCGCGGTGCGGGCACCGGTGGCCGCCACCATCTCCTCGAGCGCGCCCACGTGGTCATGGTGGGCGTGGGTGGTGACGATCAGGTCGAGCCGGTCGTGCCCGGTCCCGGCGGCGACCATGCGCCGCAGCGCGTCCGGTTCCGCGGCGGCGTCGATCAGCAGCTGCGCCCCCGTCGACCGACAGGTCAGCAGATAGGCGTTGTTGTCCATGGACCCCACGGACAGCTTGCGGATCTCCAGATCGCGGAGGTCCCGCGCCACCGGCTCGCCTCCGGGCTCGACGTGTCCTGTGTACTCGTGATCAGCCATGGGGTCAGTATGTCGCGCACCTCTCTCCCGAACAACTGTTCGAAGGTCGGGGTTCGCCCCTAAGATGGCCCGGTGACTGAATCGCTGGTCGTCCGTGGTGCGCGCGAGCACAACCTCAAGAACATCGACATCGACATCCCCCGCAACAGGCTGGTGGTGTTCTCCGGCCTGTCCGGCTCGGGGAAGAGCTCCCTGGCCTTCGACACCATCTTCGCCGAGGGACAGCGGCGCTACGTGGAGTCGCTGTCGAGCTATGCCCGGCAGTTCCTGGGGCAGATGGACAAGCCCTCCGTGGACCTCATCGAGGGGCTCTCCCCGGCGGTCTCCATCGACCAGAAGTCGACCAACCGCAACCCGCGCTCCACCGTCGGCACCATCACCGAGATCTACGACTACCTGCGCCTGCTGTTCTCACGCACCGGTGAGCAGCACTGTCCCGTGTGCGGGGAGAAGGTCAGCTCCTCCTCCGCCGAGCAGATCGTGGACACGCTCCTGGACCTCGAGGCCGGCACCCGGTTCCAGCTGCTGGCACCGGTGGTGCAGGGCCGCAAGGGCGAGCACGCGGACCTGCTCAGCGCCCTGCGCTCCCAGGGCTACGCCCGCGCCCGGGTCGACGGGGAGAACCGGCGGCTCGACGAGGAGATCACCCTCGACAAGAAGTTCAAGCACACCATCGAGGTGGTCGTGGACCGCCTGGCGGTCAAGCCCGACTCCCGCCGCCGCCTCACCGACTCCGTCGAGACCGCGCTGCGCCTCGCGGAGGGCATCGTCGTGGTCGACTTCGTGGACCTGCCCGAGGACGATCCCGTGCGCCTGCGCCGCTTCTCGGAGAAGCGCGCCTGCCCCAACGACCACCCGCTCGCGATCGACGACATCGAGCCGCGCACCTTCTCCTTCAACGCCCCCTACGGCGCCTGCCCCGAGTGCACGGGACTGGGCCAGCGGCTCGAGGTGGACCCCGAGCTGGTGATCCCCGACGAGGACCTCTCGCTCGCCGACGGCGCGATCGCGCCCTGGGCGATGGGGCACTCGGATCGTCACCTCGAGGTGATGGCCGGACTCGCCGAGGAGCTGAGCTTCTCGATGGACACCCCGTGGCGGGCCCTGCCCGAGCGCGCCCGGGAGGCGCTGCTGCACGGCAAGGACTTCCAGGTCCACGTCAAGTACCGCAACCGCTTCGGCCGCGAGCGCACCTACTCCACCGGCTTCGAGGGCGTGATGCACTTCCTCGAGCGCCGGCACGGCGACACCGAGTCGGACTGGGCCAAGGAGCGCTACGAGCAGTTCATGCGCGAGGTCCCCTGCCCCGCCTGCAAGGGCGCCCGCCTGCGTCCCGAGGTGCTGGCCGTGACCGTCGGCGGCCGTTCGATCGCCGAGGTCTGCGAGATGTCGATCCGCGAGGCCCATGCCTTCCACGACTCGCTCCAGCTCGGCACCCGGGAGGCGAAGATCGCCGACGAGGTGCTGCGTGAGATCCGCTCCCGACTCGGGTTCCTGCTCGACGTGGGGCTGGACTACCTCAACCTCGCTCGCGCCGCCGGCACCCTCTCCGGCGGAGAGGCCCAGCGCATCCGCCTGGCCACCCAGATCGGCTCGGGCCTGGTGGGTGTGCTCTACGTGCTGGACGAGCCGTCGATCGGCCTGCACCAGCGCGACAACGCGCGCCTCATCGGCACCCTGGAGCGCCTGCGCGACCTCGGCAACACCCTCATCGTGGTCGAGCACGACGAGGACACCCTCAACTCCGCCGACTGGGTGGTGGACATCGGCCCCCTGGCCGGGGAGCACGGCGGGCAGGTCGTGCACTCCGGCGGCGTCGAGGAGCTCAAGCGCAACCCCGAGAGCCTCACCGGCCGGTACCTGTCCGGGGAGCTGGAGATCCCGCTGCCGCCGCAGCGCCGGGCGGTGGACCGTGACCGGGTGCTGAAGGTCGTCGCCCCGCGCGCCAACAACCTCACGGGGCAGGACGTCACCGTCCCGCTCGGCGTGCTCACCGCGGTCACCGGGGTCTCCGGTTCGGGGAAGTCCTCCCTGGTCAACGACGTGCTCTACGCCGTTCTCGCGAAGGAGCTGAACCGCGCCCGGATCGTGCCCGGCCGCCACAAGCGGGTCACCGGCCTCGAGCACCTCGACAAGGTGGTGCACGTGGACCAGTCGCCCATCGGCCGCACCCCGCGTTCCAACCCCGCCACCTACACCGGGGTGTGGGACCGGGTGCGCACCCTGTTCGCCCAGACCAACGAGGCGAAGATCCGCGGCTACACCGCCGGACGCTTCTCCTTCAACGTCAAGGGCGGGCGCTGCGAGGCCTGCTCCGGCGACGGCACGCTGAAGATCGAGATGAACTTCCTGCCCGACGTCTACGTCCAGTGCGAGGTCTGCAAGGGCCAGCGCTACAACCGCGAGACCCTCGAGGTGACGTTCAAGGACAAGAACGTCGCCGAGGTGCTGGGCATGTCCATCGCCGAGGCGCTCGAGTTCTTCGACGCCGTCCCCGCGATCCGCCGCCAGATGCAGACCCTGGTCGACGTGGGGCTCGGCTACGTGAAGCTCGGCCAGTCCGCGACCACCCTCTCCGGCGGCGAGGCGCAGCGGGTGAAGCTCTCCTCCGAGCTGCACAAGCGGTCCAACGGCCGTACCGTCTACGTGCTCGACGAGCCCACCACGGGACTGCACTTCGAGGACGTCCGCAAGCTGCTGGAGGTGCTGAACGGACTGGTGGACAAGGGCAACACCGTGATCGTCATCGAGCACAACCTCGACGTCATCAAGACCGCCGACCACGTGATCGACCTCGGCCCCGAGGGCGGCGCGGGCGGCGGCCGGGTGGTCGCCACCGGCACGCCCGAGCAGGTCGCCGAGACCCCGGGCTCCCACACCGGGCACTTCCTGGCTCCGATGCTCGCCACCGGACGAGCGGGCCGCGCGTGCTCGGCGACGAAGCGGAGCGCGAAGGCCATCTGATGGCAGATCCCGCGACCTACCGTCCCGCCACCGGGACCATCCCCACCCGCCCGGGGGTGTACCGGTTCCGCGACGAGCACGGCCGTGTCGTCTACGTGGGCAAGGCCAAGAACCTGCGCCAGCGCCTGGTCAACTACTTCCAGGACCTCTCGGCGCTGCACGAGCGCACCCGGCGCATGGTCACCACCGCCGCGAGCGTCGAGTGGACGGTGGTGGGCACCGAGGTGGAGGCGCTCACCCTCGAGTACACCTGGATCAAGGAGTTCGACCCGCGGTTCAACGTCAAGTTCCGCGACGACAAGTCCTATCCCTACCTGGTGCTCACCATGGGGGAGAAGGTGCCACGGGTGCACATCACCCGTCGGCCGCGGGCGAAGGGCGACCGCACCTTCGGGCCCTATCCGCAGGTGGGCGCGATCCGCGAGACCCTCGACCTGATGCTGCGGGTGTTCCCCGTCCGCTCCTGCACCGCCGGGGTCTACCGCCGCGCCGAACGCTCGGGGAGGCCCTGCCTGCTGGGCTTCATCGGCAAGTGCTCCGCCCCCTGCGTGGGGGACATCTCCGAGGACGACCATCGCGTGCTCGCCGAGCAGTTCGCCGACTTCATGGCCGGCAACACCTCGAAGTACACCCGCCGCATCGAGAAGCGCATGCGGGAGGCGGCCGCGGCCATGGACTACGAGACCGCCGCCGGCCTGCGCGACGACCTGCGCGCGCTCGAGAAGGTGATGGAGAAGAACTCCGTGGTGCTCTCCGACGCCACCGATGCCGATCTCATCGCTCTGGCCCAGGACCAGCTCGAGGCGTCCGTGCAGGTCTTCCACGTGCGCGGCGGTCGGATCCGCGGACAGCGCGGCTGGACCGCCGAGATCCTCGACGACTCCACCGGCCCCGATCTCATCGAGCGGGCGCTGACCACCCTGTACTCCGAGGGTCCGGCCCCGAAGGAGGTGCTGGTCCCGCTGATGCCCACCAACCGCGAGCAGGTCCTCGCGCTGATGGGCCGCTCCGTCGACCTGCGCGTCCCGCAGCGCGGCGAGAAGAAGGACCTGCTGCGCACCGTCGGGGAGAACGCGACCGAGGCGCTGCGCCTGCACCGGCTCAAGCGCACCGGGGACATCACCGCCCGCACCAAGGCCCTCGAGGACCTCGGCGAGGCGCTCGAGCTCTCCGAGCCGCCCCTGCGGATCGAGTGCTTCGACATCTCCCACTCCCAGGGCACCAACGTCGTCGGCTCCCAGGTGGTGTTCGAGGACGGTCTGCCTCGCAAGAGCGAGTACCGGCGCTACGCGGTCAGCGGCGCCGCCGCCCGGGACGACACCGCCTCGATGTACGACGTCATCTCCCGCCGGCTGAAGCACCACCTCGACCCGCCCGAGCCGAACGAGGAGGACCGCCGCCGCTTCGCCTATCCGCCCTCGCTGATCCTCGTCGACGGCGGACCGCCGCAGGTCGCCGCCGCCCAGCAGGCCTTCGACGATCTCGGCATCACCGACATCGCCCTCGCCGGCATCGCCAAGCGGCTCGAGGAGATCTGGCTGCCCGGCGACGAGTACCCCGTCATCCTGCCCCGCACCAGCGAGGCGCTGTTCCTCGTCCAGCGCCTGCGCGACGAGGCCCACCGCTTCGCGATCACCTACCACCGCTCCAAGCGCGGTCGTGCCATGCAGGCCAGCGCGCTCGACGGCATCCCGGGGCTGGGCCCGGCCCGGCGTCGGGCCCTGCTGGACCGCTTCGTGACCGTCTCCGCGATCCGGGAGGCGGACGAGGAGGAGCTGGTCGCCGTCGACGGGATCGGGCCCGCATTGGCGGCGCAGATCGCGACCGCGCTACGATCCGAGCAGGGGAGCGAGCCGGACCCGACCGCCGACGCGGACGCCGTCGTCCACGACGAGGAGCTCGGGGTCGCCGTGGACACGGAGACCGGCGAGATCCTCGACGGCTGAGACACCGGACGCAGCAGCTCCCGGTGCCTGAGACCCTGGCCGCTGAGACCCTGGCCGCCGCGGCACCGGCCGCTGACCGAGACCCATCCGCCCCTCGACCCGCAAGGAGCGCCCGTGACCGACGAGACCGCACCGCCTCCCACCGCCGACACCCGGGGTGACGTGGTGATCATCACCGGCCTCGCCGGCGCCGGGAGGGAGACCGCGGCCCATGCCCTGGAGGACCTGGGCTGGTACGTCGTCTACAACATCGCCCCGCAGCTGATCGGCACGCTCTACGAGCTGCGCGCCTCCGCGGTGGGCCGCGAGAACCGCTTCGCGGTCGTGGTCGACCCGCGCTCGGGGCCCTTCTTCGGCGAGCTCTCCGACGTGGTCGCGGACCTGCGGCGCGCGGATCTGCGACTGCGCCTGCTCTTCCTCACCGCCGACGAGTCGACCCTGGTGCGGCGCTTCGACTCGGTGCGCCGCCCTCATCCGCTGCAGGGCGAGGAGGGCGTGCTCGAGGGGATCCGTCGCGAACGCGAGATGCTCGCCCCGTACCGTCGCATGGCCGATCTGGTCATCGACACCTCGCCGCTGAACGTGCACCAGCTCACGATGAAGATGCGCACCGTCTTCGGCACCAGCGAGGAGCAGCGCCTCACCGTCACGATGCTGTCCTTCGGCTTCAAGTACGGCATCCCGCTCGAGGCGGACCACGTCAGCGACGTGCGCTTCATCCCCAATCCGTACTGGGTGCCGGAGCTGAGGCCGAAGCGGGGCACCGACCCGGAGGTCGCGGACTTCGTGCTGGGGGACTCCAATGCGGGGGAGTTCGTGGACCGCTACCTCGAGATGATCACGCCCGTGCTGCGCGGCTACAGCGCGGAGAACAAGCACTTCACGACCCTCGCGATCGGATGCACCGGCGGCAAGCACCGCAGCGTCGCGGTGGCCGAGAAGATCGGCGAGGAGCTGCGCCGCGCCGGTCACGCCGTGCGCATCCGCCACCGCGACCTGGGGCGCGAATGAGCATCGCCCCCCGCTCCGGAGGACATCGGCTGCGCGGCGCGGACCGCTCCGCGAGCGCCCGCCGCGGACGCCGGGGCGACCCCCAGCGACCCCTGCGCGTGGTCGCCCTCGGCGGCGGGCACGGGCTGGCGGCGAACCTGCGCGCCCTGCGTCTGCTGGCCGACGACATCACCGCCGTGGTGACCGTCGCGGACAACGGCGGCTCCTCGGGGCGGATCCGCACGGAGATGCCGGTGCTGCCACCGGGTGACCTGCGGATGGCGCTCGCCGCTCTGTGCGAGGACTCCGACTGGGGATCGATCTGGGGCGACGTCATCCAGCACCGCTTCTCGACCCGCGGAGAGCTCGACGGCCACGCGCTCGGGAACCTCCTGATCGTCGCCCTGTGGCAGATCCTCGACGATCCCGTCGAAGGGCTCGACCAGATGGCCGAGCTGCTCGGAGCGCGAGGACGCGTGCTGCCGATGGCGCTGGACCCCCTCGACATCGAGGCCCGGGTGCGCGGGACCGACGGCACGCTGCGGACGGTCTCCGGGCAGTGGCAGGTCGCGACCGCCGACGGTCGCGTCGAGGACGTCCGCCTGATCCCGGAGCGGCCGCGCGTGCCCGACGCGGTGCTCGAGGCACTGGGCCGCGCGGACTGGATCGTGGTGGGACCGGGCTCCTGGTACACCTCGGTGCTGCCGCACCTGATGATCCCGGAGATCGCCGAGGCGATCCGCACCAGCCCCGCCCGACGCTGCATCACCACGAACCTCTCGGTGGGCGCACAGGAGGCGGAGGGCATGACGAGCCTGGACATGCTCGAGGTGCTGCTCGAGCACGCGCACGGCTGCCGCTTCGATGCGCTGCTCGCCGATCCGACCACCCTCGAGGACGCGCTCGAGCTGGCGGAGGCGGCGCAGTCGCGGGGCATCCGACCCCTGCTGCGGCAGGTGAGCGTGGGTGACGGACTCCCGCATCACGACCCGGTGCGCCTCGCGGCCGCGTACCGTGATCTCTTCGACGACGCCTACGGCGACGTCGAGCCCGAGCACGAGGGCACCGCACAGCGCACGACGGGGGCGCACGCCCCCACCATCGAGGAGGACACGCATGGCTCTGACGGGTGAGGCCAAGGAGGAGCTGAGCCATCTCGAGGTGACGCGCCCCTCGGCGCGCAAGGCCGAGGCCGCGGCGATGCTCCGCTTCGCCGGCGGACTGCATCTGGTGGCCGGGCGCGTGGTGGTCGAGGCGGAGCTGGACTCCGCGGCCGTGGCCCGCCGGCTCCACGGCATCATCGCCGACATGTACGGCCATCGCGCGGACCTCGCCGTCCTCGCTCCGTCCGGGATCCGTCGCACCACGCGCTACATCGTCCGCGTGGAGCGGGAGGGCGGCATGCTCGCCCGGCAGACGGGCCTGCTCGACGCGCGCGGGCGCCCGGTGCGGGGCATGCCGCCGTTCGTCGTGGGCGGTGCGGCGGTCGATGCGGAGGCCGCATGGCGCGGCGCCTTCCTCGCGCGCGGCACCCTCACCGAGCCGGGACGCTCCTCCGCCCTCGAGCTGTCCTGTCCGGGGCCGGAGGTGGCGCTGGCGATGGTCGGTGCGGCCCGGCGCCTCGGCGTGGCCTCGAAGGCCCGTGAGGCCCGGGGCACCGACCGCGTGGTCCTGCGCGACGGCGACGCGATCTCGATGCTGCTGACCCGCATGGGTGCCCACGAGACCGTCACGAGCTGGGAGGAGCGGCGCACCAAGCGCGAGGTGAAGGCCACCGCGCACCGCCTGGCGAACTTCGACGACGCGAACCTGCGGCGCTCCGCGCGGGCGGCGGTGGCCGCGGGACAGCGGGTCCAGCGCGCGCTCGAGATCCTCGGCGACGAGGTCCCCGAGCACCTGCAGGCCGCCGGGAGGCTCCGTCTCGAGCACCGCCAGGCGAGCCTCGAGGAGCTCGGACGGCTCGCCGATCCGCCGCTCACGAAGGACGCCGTCGCGGGCCGGATCCGGCGTCTGCTCGCCACCGCGGACAAGCGCGCCGAGGACCTCGGAGTCCCCGGCACCGAGCACGGCGTGGACGAGGACGAGCTTCCCCCGTCACCGGATCCCGGACAGTGAGTGCCCGGATCCCGGTCGTTGGTAGGATCGTCAGGGCGTCGGTCACATCCGGTGCCGTCCGAGCGTACGACGGCGTGCGCGCCAGTCCATATTTCGCAGTTCCCTGTGAATCTAGGAGGAACCCTTGACCATCAAGGTTGGAATCAACGGATTCGGCCGCATCGGCCGCAACTTCCTGCGCGCCGCTCTCGAGCAGAAGGCTGACATCCAGATCGTCGGTGTGAACGACCTCACCGACAACGCCGCGCTCGCGAACCTCATCAAGTACGACTCCATCGGCGGCGTGCTGCCGGTCGAGGTCACCCACGACGAGGACTCGATCACCGTCGGCGGGACCACCATCAAGGCGTTCGCCGAGCGCGACCCGAAGAACATCCCGTGGGGCGAGATCGGTGCGGACGTCGTCATCGAGTCCACCGGCATCTTCACCGACGCCGAGAAGGCCAAGGCCCACATCGAGGCCGGCGCCAAGAAGGTCATCATCTCCGCTCCCGCATCGAACGAGGACGCGACCTTCGTCATCGGCGTGAACGAGGGCGACTACGACCCCGCCTCGCACCACATCGTCTCCAACGCCTCCTGCACCACCAACAGCCTCGCGCCGGTGGCCAAGGTGCTCAACGACGAGTTCGGCATCGTCAAGGGTCTGATGACCACGATCCACGCCTACACCTCGGACCAGGTGCTGCAGGACGGCCCGCACAAGGACCCGCGCCGTGCCCGCGCCGCCGCGCTGAACATCATCCCCACCACGACCGGTGCGGCCAAGGCCGTGGCGCTGGTGCTCCCGGAGCTCAAGGGCAAGCTCGACGGCTACTCGCTGCGCGTGCCGGTCCCCACCGGCTCGATCACCGACCTGACCTTCGAGGCGAGCCGCGAGGTCACCGCCGAAGAGGTCAACGCCGCAGTGAAGAAGGCCGCAGAGGGCCCGCTCAAGGGCATCCTGCGCTACACCGAGGACCCGATCGTCTCCAAGGACATCGAGGGCGACCCGCACTCCTCGATCTTCGACGCGCAGCTGACCAAGGTCATCGGCAACCAGGTGAAGATCTTCTCCTGGTACGACAACGAGTGGGGCTTCTCGAACCGCCTCGTCGAGCTCTCGCAGCTCGTGGGCAAGTCCCTCTGATCCCCCGCGTCGTCGCTCTGACGGCAAGGATCATCCCGGAGCCCGCCGGTCGCCACCCCGAGGGGTCGGCCTCCGGCGGGCTCCGCTCGTCCCACGAGCCCGTGCGTCGCTCACCGCCGCACGGGCCAGACCTCGAAGGAGCACCACAGTGCTGAAGACCATCGATTCGCTCGGCGAGCTGCGCGGCAGGCGCGTCCTCGTCCGGGCCGATCTGAACGTCCCGCTGGACGGGACCACCATCACCGACGACGGTCGGATCCGCGCCGCGCTGCCCACCCTCACCCGGCTGGTGGAGGCCGGCGCCCGGGTCGCCGTGATCTCCCACCTCGGACGCCCGAAGGGCGCCCCGGAGGAGAAGTACTCCCTGCGACCGGTCGTCGGCCGGCTCGGCGAGCTCCTCGGCCAGGAGGTCGCCTTCGCGACCGACACCGTCGGCGCCTCCGCCCAGGACGTCGTCTCCGGGCTCGAGGACGGTCAGGTGGCCGTGCTCGAGAACCTGCGCTTCCACCCGGGCGAGACCGCGAAGGACGAGGCCGAGCGCCTCGCCTTCGCCACCGAGCTCGCGGCCCTCGGCGATGCCTTCGTCTCCGACGGCTTCGGCGTGGTCCACCGCAAGCAGGCCTCCGTCTACGAGCTCGCGACGCTGCTCCCGGCGGCCGCCGGCGAGCTGGTGCTCGGCGAGGTCGAGTCCCTGCGCAAGGTCACCGACTCCCCGGAGCGACCCTTCGTGGTCGTGCTCGGCGGGGCGAAGATCGCCGACAAGCTCGGGGTGATCGATGCCCTGCTGGGCAAGGCGGACCGCATCCTCATCGGCGGCGGCATGGCCTACACCTTCCAGAAGGCCAAGGGCCTCGAGGTCGGGCAGTCCCTGCTCGACGAGAGCAAGGTCGACGTGGTCCGTGAGTACCTCGAGCGGGCCGAGCGCGACGGCGTGGAACTGGTGCTGCCGGTCGACACCGCCGTGGCGCCCGAGTTCTCCGCGGACGCCCCGGCGACCGTGGTCCCGGTGGATCAGATGCCCGCCGACCAGGAGGGCATGGACATCGGTCCGGAGACGGCGACGCTGTTCGGCGAGAAGATCGCCGATGCCGCGACCGTGTTCTGGAACGGCCCGATGGGCGTGTTCGAGTTCGAGTCCTTCGCCCAGGGCACCATCTCCGTCGCCGAGGACCTCTCGAAGGCTCCCGGCTACACCGTGGTCGGCGGTGGCGACTCCGCCGCCGCGGTCCGCAATCTCGGATTCGACGAATCACTCTTCTCGCACATCTCCACCGGCGGCGGCGCGAGCCTCGAGCTCATCGAGGGCAAGGACCTGCCGGGCATCTCGATCCTCGAGGAGGACGCCTCATGACCACCCGTACCCCGCTGATGGCGGGCAACTGGAAGATGAACCTGGACTGGAAGCAGGGCCTGGCCCTGGTCGAGGAGCTGGGGGAGCACCTGAAGGAGGTCGACACCTCGAGGGTGGAGACCGTCGTGCTGCCGCCGTTCGTCGATCTCCGCACCGTGCAGGTCGCGGTCGACGCCGGCAAGCTGCCGATCGCCTACGGCGCGCAGGACATCTCGGCGCACGAGTCCGGCGCCTACACCGGCGAGATCTCCGGGCAGATGCTCACCGCCCTCGGCGCGACCTACGTCGCGGTCGGGCACTCGGAGCGTCGTGAGCACCACGGGGAGACGGAGGAGGTCACCAACGCGAAGGTGCGTGCCGCGTTCGCCGCGGGGCTCACCCCGATCCTGTGCGTCGGCGAGCCGCTGGAGGAGCGTCAGGCCGGCAAGCACGTGGAGTACACCCTGGCCCAGCTGGAGGGCGGCATCGAGGGTCTCGACGCCGCGCAGGCGAAGCAGATCGTCATCGCCTACGAGCCCGTCTGGGCCATCGGCACCGGCGAGGTCGCCACGCCGGACGACGCCCAGGAGGTGTGCGCGGCGATCCGTGAGGCGCTGCGCTCCCTGCACGGCGACGAGGTCGCCGACGCCGTCCGCGTCCTCTACGGCGGCAGCGTGAAGTCCGCGAACGTGGTCGAGCTGATGGACAAGGCCGACGTCGACGGCGCACTCGTCGGCGGCGCCTCGCTCAAGGCCGAGGAGTTCGCCAAGATCGCGGGCTACCAGGGCTGATGCGCTGAGCCGTACGGCGGCGCGACGCGCGACGCATCGCACGCGGGCCGGGTCCCTGAAGGGCCCGGCCCGTGGCGTATGCTGGATCGGTCCTCCGTACTCCGTGGAAGGTGTCGCTCCTCGTGGATCTGGCTCTGCTGAAGCTCGTCCTTCAGGTCCTGCTGGCCGTGCTCGGCCTGCTGACGATCATGCTCGTCCTGCTGCACAAGGGGCGCGGCGGCGGTCTGTCCGACATGTTCGGCGGCGGCGTCTCCTCCTCCGCGAGCGCCTCCGGCGTGGCCGAGCGCAACCTGAACCGTCTCACGGTCACGGTCGCCGTCGGCTGGGGAGCGTGCGCGGTGGGCCTGGCCATCATCGAGAAGGCACTCTGAGCTCGCGAGCCCGGCTCCTGCGAGCGTTCTGAGGCCGAGAGGACCGGCGCCGACCCTCGCGCTCGTCGTTATCGTCCTTCTTCGTCCTTCGTCGTCCTTCGTCGCCGTGCCTGCGCCTCGGCGCTCACGCGGAATCGCCCCGATCCCTCAGGGACCGGGGCGATTCCGCGTGCAGGGGGCGGGAGTCAGCCCGCGGTGTCCTGGTCCTGGTCCAGGTCCGCGGCCGCGGCCCGGTCCAGGAACCAGGTGGTCGACTCGAGGCCGCGCACGGCGGAGGCGGGCACGGCCCAGGGGTTGATCTCCCCGTGGGCGCTACGCACCGCCGCGGCCTTCTCCGACCCGGCCACGAGCAGGGCCACGTGGCGGGAGGAGTTCAGCACCGGCCAGCTCAGCGAGATCCGCTCCGCGGGAGGCTTCGGCGAGCCGGTGATCCCGGTCGCGCTCGCGCTGACGCGCCGCTGCCCCTGGTGCTCCGGGAACAGCGAGGCGATGTGCCCGTCGGGTCCCACACCGAGCAGCAGCACATCGAAGAACGCGCGGCCGCGGGTCCGGAACGGCTCGTCGCCGCCCATCTGATCAAGCTGCTGGCCGTACCAGGCCGCGGCCTCGTCCAGCGACATGCCGTCGGCGGGGGAGGGCATCACGTGGATGTTCCGGGCGGGCAGGCCGGCCGTCTCCTGGAGAGGAGTCAGCAGCGAGGCGCGGACGGCGACCTCGTTGCGCTGCTCGGAGTCGGGCTCGACGAAGCGCTCGTCCCCCCACCACAGGTGCAGCCGGGAGACGTCGACGCCTGCGGCGTCGAGCGCCGCGGGCAGCGCGGCCGCCGTCGCCGTGCCGACGGTGCCTCCGGTGAGCACGAGGTGGGCGAGCGGACGCTCCTCGAGAGCGGCGGCGAGCTGCCGTGCCGTGCGCTCGGCGGCCGCGGTCGCGACTGCGTCGGCATCCTCCTCGATCACGTCGACGGCCTCCGGCTTGCCGCCGGCGAAGGTCGCGGCGTCCTCGATGCTGCTGTAGCTGCTGGCGAGGACATCGCCGTAGACCACGTCGGGGTCCAGGCGGCGCAGCTCCTCGGTGATCAGCTCGGGCAGGGTGCGCCGGGGCATCGTCACGTGCTGACCGGTGTCGTCGCCCGGGAGCTTCATGACGATCGAGTCATCGCTGACGCGGGTGAGCTCGATGGTGCCGTCCTCGCGGATCAGACGCACGCTGTGCACCCCGGCGAAGTCGGAATCGACCTCGGGCGGAGGCAGCACCTCGGCCTCGACCCCGAGCGCGTGCTCGAGCCACGCCGCCATCAGCGCCACCGAGGGGTTGTCGACGGTGCCGCCGACCTCCACCTTCCGCGGGACGGAGATGGGCGGGACCTCGTAGGCGCTCGCGACCAGCCCGCGCCAGCGGGTCAGTCGCGTCCAGGCGAAATCGGAGTCGCCGCTGGAGTAGCCGCGCCGCAGCCGCTTGAGCGTCCCCAGCGGGTCGCCGCAGGCCGCTGAATCCGTGATGCGGCGCTGGGACATGGAGCCCAGCACGTCGTGCACGGGAGAGGACGGGGCGTTCTCCGGCCACCAGGTCACGATCGGCGCATCCGGCAGCAGCAGCGCCATCACCAGGGTGTCCAGGGACCACAGGACGTCCCCGCGGGCGTGCAGGATGACGATCTCGCCGGCGCCCGCATCGCGGCCCACGCGGATCTCCGCGTCGAGGCCCGAGCTCTCCGCCTCCGGATCCGCATCGACCACGATCACCCGGGCAGGGTGCTCATGGCTCGCGGCCACCGCCGCCTCGAGCGGCTCCTCGATGTCACCGGTGGCGATGATGATCAGCGTGAGGACTCGGCCGATGGTGTTCTCGCCGAAGGTCTCCCGCATCGTGATCATCTGCTTGTCGATCGCCGACGCGGTGGTGTCGGTCAGGGTGGTGATCACGGTCGCCTCCAGGTACGCCCGTCACGGGCGAGCATCTCGTGCGCGGTCTCGGGGCCCCAGGTGCCGGGGCGGTACGGGGCCGGGTCCAGGTTCCGGGCCCAGAACTCGGTGATGGGGTCGAGGATCTTCCAGGAGAGCTCGACCTCCTTCTGGCGCGGGAACAGCGGCGGATCCCCGAGCAGCATGTCGAGGATCAGGCGCTCGTAGGCCTCGGGCGACTCCTCGGTGAAGTTCATGCCGTAGGCGAAGTCCATGGTCACGTCCCTCACCTCCATCTGGGTGCCGGGCACCTTGGAGCCGAAGCGGATGGTCACGCCCTCGTCCGGCTGGACGCGGATGACGATCGCGTTCTGACCCAGGTCCGCGGTGTCGGTGGAGCGGAAGGGCAGGAACGGCGCGCGCTTGAAGACGAGCGCGATCTCGGTGACCCGTCGCCCCAGCCGCTTGCCGGCGCGCAGGTAGAAGGGCACGCCCGCCCAGCGACGGGTGGCGATGTCCAGCCGCATGGCGGCGAAGGTCTCGGTGGTCGAGTCGGCGGGGATGCCGTCCTCCTCGATGTAGGGACGCACCTCCTCACCGCCCTGCCAGCCGCCCACGTACTGGCCGCGAGCGGTGTGCGCGGCGAGGTCCTCGGGCAGCTCGACCGCGGCGAGCACCTTCTCCTTCTCGGCCCGCAGGTCCGAGGCGCGGAAGGTCACCGGCTCCTCCATCGCCGTCAGCGCGAGCAGCTGCAGCAGGTGGTTCTGGATCACGTCCCGGGCGGTGCCGATGCCGTCGTAGTAGCCGGCGCGGGATCCGATGCCGATGTCCTCGGCCATCGTGATCTGCACGTGGTCGACGTAGTTCGCGTTCCACAGCGGCTCGTACAGCTGGTTGGAGAAGCGCAGCGCCATGATGTTCTGCACCGTCTCCTTGCCGAGGTAGTGGTCGATGCGGAAGACGTCCTCGGGGCGGAAGGCTTGCTCCACCACGTCGTTGAGCTCCCGCGCGGAGGCGAGATCGTGGCCGAAGGGCTTCTCGATGACCACACGGCGCCAGGAGCCGTCCCGGGCGGTGTTCAGCCCGGAGCCCGCCAGCTGACCGCAGACCTGGGGGAAGGCGTCCGGCGGGATCGACAGGTAGAAGGCGTGGTTGCCGCCCGTGCCGCGAGTGCGGTCCAGCTCGCCGACCACCTCGGTGAGCCGCTCGAAGGCGGCGGTGTCGTCGAAGGTGCCGGTGACGAAGCGCAGGCCGCCCCGCAGCTGCTCGAAGACGCTCTCGTCGAAGCCGGTGCGGGAGTGCTCGGAGACGCTCTTGCGCACGTACTCGGCGAAGTCGTCGTCGGACCATTCGCGGCGGCCGAAGCCGACCAGGCCGAAGCTGGGCGGGAGCAGGCCGCGATGGGTGAGGTCGTAGATCGCGGGCAGGAGCTTCTTGCGCGCGAGATCCCCGGTGACGCCGAACATCACCATGGAGCCCGGTCCCGCGATCAGCGGGAGCCGCCGGTCCCGTGGATCGCGCAGCGGATTGTGCGCATCGGCCCCGGAGGAGGGAGTGGGGGAGTCGGTCACGATCGTCCTTTCTCGGACAGGGAGCACAGGAGCACGGCCCGTCCCGGGGACGGCGCCGTGCTCCGGGCGGGATCAGGCGCGGGCGGCCTCGACGGAGGCGGAGACCGTGTCGAGGAGCTCGTTCCAGGCCTTCTCGAACTTCTCCACGCCCTCGCGCTCGAGCAGCGCGAAGACGTCGGCCAGATCGACGCCCGCCTCGGCGATGCGGGCGAGAGCCGCCTCGCCGGAGGCCGCGGACTCGGCGTCCAGCGGCGCCCCGAGCCGGGCGTGGTCGGCCGCGGCCTCGAGGGTCTTCTCCGGCATGGTGTTGACGGTCGGGTTCGCGACCAGTCCGTCCACGTACATGGTGTCGGCGTAGTCGGGGTTCTTCACCCCGGTGGAGGCCCACAGCGCGCGCTGCCCGTTCGCGCCCTGCGCCGCGAGCGCCGCGAAGCGCTCGGAGCCGAAGGCCTGCAGGTACTCACCGAAGGCGGCCTGCGCATTGGCGATGCCGGCGAGGCCCTTGAGCGCGAGCGCGTCCCCGCCGAGGGCGTCGAGACGGGCGTCGATCTCGGTGTCCACGCGGGAGACGAAGAACGAGGCGACCGAGTGGATGCTGGCGAGGTCCTTCCCGGCCTCCGCGGCCTTCTCGAGCCCCTCGAGGTAGGCCTCGATGACGGCCTGGTAGCGCTCGACGGAGAAGATCAGGGTGACGTTGACGCTGATCCCCGCCGCGATGACCGCGGTGATCGCCGGCAGACCGGCCTCGGTCGCGGGGATCTTGATCATCACGTTCTCCCGGCCGACCACCTCGAACAGGTGCTCGGCCTGCTCGATGGTCCGCTCGGTCTCATGGGCCAGGCGCGGGTCGACCTCGATGCTGACACGGCCGTCGACCCCCTGGGTGGAGGCGTGCACGCCCGCGAAGAGGTCCGCGGCGCTGCGCACGTCGTCGGTGGTGAGGACCTCGACGATCGCGTCGACGTCCTTGCCCTCGCCGGCCAGGCGGGCGATGTCCGCGTCGTACTCGGAGCGGCCGGAGATCGCGGCCTGGAAGATCGAGGGGTTCGTGGTCACGCCCACGACGTTGCGGGTGTCGATGAGCTCCTGCAGGTTGCCGGAGGACATCCGCTGGCGCGAGAGGTCGTCGAGCCAGATCGAGACTCCGGCGTCGGAGAGGGCCTGGGTGGTGGCGTTCTGGGTCATGTCGTTCCTTCCGGGCTCAGCGCCCTGGGTCGAACTGCTGTCACCGCTGTCAACGGGGAGACGACCGGGTCCCTTCCGGTCTGCGGCCGGTCTGTGGCGGAGGGAACCCGTCGACCCTCTCTCGGCGGTGGGAGGGAGGGGCGCGCTGCGGGGCCGGACCCGGAGGTCCCGCCCCGCAGAGGCTCAGGCGCCGGCGGCGGCGAGGGACTCCTTCGCCGCGTCGACCACGGCCTCGGCCGTGAAGCCGTACTCGCGGAACAGCGTCTTCGCGTCGGCCGAGGCGCCGTAGTGCTCGAGCGAGACGGCGCGGCCGTGGGTGCCGAGGAACCGATGCCAGGGCTGGGCGATGCCGGCCTCGACCGTGACACGGGCGGAGACCGAGGAGGGGAGGACCGACTCGCGGTAGTCCTCGTCCTGCTCGTCGAACCACTCGACGGACGGCATCGACACCAGACGGGTCGGGGTGCCCTCGGCCTCGAGCTGCTTCTGCGCCTCGGCGGCGTACTGCACCTCGGAGCCGGTGGCGATGAGGACGACCTTCGGCTCGGCCGAGGCCTCCTTCATGATGTAACCGCCCTTGACGAGGTTCTCCGCGCCCGCGTACTCGCTGCGGTCGAACGTCGGCATCGCCTGGCGGGACAGGATCAGGCCGACGGGGCCGCTGTCGCGCTCGAGCACGGCCTTCCAGGCCTGCGCGGTCTCGTTCGCGTCCGCCGGACGCACGATCGAGAGGTTCGGGATGGCGCGGTAGGCCGCGAGGTGCTCGACGGGCTGGTGGGTGGGGCCGTCCTCGCCCAGACCGATGGAGTCGTGCGTCCACACGTAGGTGGTCGGGGTCTTCATCAGCGAGGCCAGACGGACGGCACCGCGCATGTAGTCCGCGAACTGGAAGAAGGTGCCGCCGTACGGACGGGTCAGACCGTGCAGGGAGATCCCGGAGAGGATCGCGCCCATGCCGTGCTCGCGGATCCCGAAGTGGAGGGTGCGGCCGTACTGGTCGCCCGAGAACTCGGCCGAGCCGATCTCCTCGGGCAGGAAGGAGGGCTGGCCCTTCATGGTGGTGTTGTTCGAACCCGCGAGAACGGCGGAGCCGCCCCACAGCTCGGGCATGACGTCGGCCAGGGCCTCGAGGACCTTGCCGGAGGCGGCGCGAGTGGCGATGCCCTTCTCGTCGGCCTCGAAGCTCGGGAACGCCTCGGCGAAGCCCTCCGGGAGCTCGCGGGCGAGCAGCCTGTCCAGCAGGGCGGCCTTCTCGGAGTTCGCGGAGCGCCAGGCCTGGTAGCCCTCGTCCCACTCGGCCTTCGCGGCCGCGGCGCGCTCGGCGAGCGAGCGGGTGTGGGCGAGCACGTCGTCGTCGACCTGGAACTGCTGCTCCGGGTCGAAGCCGATGGCCTCCTTCAGGCCCGCGACGCCCTCGGCGCCGAGCTTGGCGCCGTGCACGGCGTGGCTGCCGGCCAGCTCGGGGATCGGCCAGCCGATGACGGTGCGCAGGCGGATGAAGGTCGGCTTGTCGGTGACCTTCTGGCCCTCGAGGATCGCGTCCTTCAGGGCCGCGACGTCCTCGACGTACTCGGTGCCCCCGTTGGTCCAGTCGACCGTGCGCACGTCCCAGCCGTAGGCCTCGTAGCGCGCGGCGGTGTCCTCGGTGAAGGCGATCGAGGTGTCGCCCTCGATGGAGATCTCGTTGTCGTCCCACAGCACGATGAGGTTGCCCAGCTGCTGGGTGCCCGCGAGGGAGCTGGCCTCGCTCGAGACGCCCTCCTGGAGGTCGCCGTCGGAGGCGATCACGTAGGTGAAGTGATCGAAGGGGCTGGTGCCGGGTGCCGCCTCGGCGTCCAGCAGCCCGCGCTCGCGGCGCTGCGCCATCGCGAAGCCGACCGCCGAGGAGATGCCCTGACCCAGCGGGCCGGTGGTGATCTCCACGCCTGCGGTGTGGAAGTTCTCGGGGTGGCCGGGAGTCTTCGAGCCCCAGGTGCGCAGCTCCTCGATGTCCTTCTTCTCGAGGCCGAAGCCGCCGAGGAAGAGCTGGATGTACTGGGTCAGGCTCGAGTGGCCCGCCGAGAGGACGAAGCGGTCGCGGCCCAGCCAGTCGTGATCGGTCGGGTCGTGGCGCATCACGTCCTGGTAGAGGAGGTACGCGGCCGGGGCGAGGCTGACGGCGGTGCCGGGGTGACCGTTGCCGACCTTCTCCACCGCGTCGGCGGCGAGGACGCGCACGGTGTCCACCGCACGCTTGTCGAGCTCGGTCCAGCCCTCGGGGGCCCTGAAGTTCTCCGTCATGTGTGGTGCTTCCTTTCGCCGATGTGCGGCCGCTGCGACCGCTCGATTCCACAGGCCTCGGGGTGCGGGTCCCGGCGCACAGGCGGCGCTGACGCGGCGTCGTGCGGGGACCGTGCGCGAGGCGACGGGACCCACCTTAGTCCCGTGCGGGGCCGATCGGCTCGAGCGTCCAGCCGGTTGCCGTGAGCACGGTGCGCCACCGGCGGACGGTGCGGGTTCTCACCCCCGTTTCCTGGTGCATCGGAGGGGGCCTTCGGCCTAGACTGGCGTGGTTCACGCGGCCCCGGTCTGCTCCGGTGCGCGCTCAGGAGGAAGGACGGTGGGCGGTGACCGCCACCCAGGGAGAGTCGGTTCGCAGGGCACGCCGGGACGGTGGTCGGTCCCCGCAGTCGGTGCGCTCGGTCCTCCGCGCCTACGTCGCGCTCACCAAGCCGCGCATCATCGAGCTGCTGCTCATCACCACGATCCCCACGATGTTCCTCGCCGCGGGCGGGTTCCCCTCGCCGTGGCTGATCCTCGCGACCATGATCGGCGGCTATCTCGCCGCGGGCGGCGCGAACACCCTGAACATGTACCTGGACCGCGACATCGACGCGAAGATGAAGCGGACCAAGAACCGCCCGCTGGTGACCGGGGAGATCTCGCCCCGCGCCGGTCTGGTCTTCGGCATCGTGCTCTCGATCGTCTCCGCGCTCTGGCTGGGCCTGCTGGTCAACTGGATGTCCGCGGCCCTCGCCGTGGGCGCGATCCTGCTGTACGTCGTCTTCTACACGATGCTCCTCAAGCGCCGCACCAGCCAGAACATCGTCTGGGGCGGGGTCGCCGGCTGCATGCCGGTGCTGATCGGCTGGTCCGCCGTGACCGGCACGGTCTCCTGGACGGCGGTGCTGCTGTTCCTGGTGATCTTCTTCTGGACCCCGCCGCACTACTGGCCGCTCGCGGAGAAGTTCTCCGCGGACTACGCCGACGCCGGCGTCCCCATGCTCCCCGTGGTCGCCTCCCGCACGAACGTCGCACGCCAGATGATCATGCACACCGCGCTGATGATCGGCGCCAGCCTCGCGATCATCCCGCTGGGAGCGACGGGCTGGGTCTACGGGGTCGGCGCCGTCGGCGCGGGCCTGTGGTTCGGCGTCCTGGTGGTGCGCTACGCGATCCGCGTGCAGCGCGGCCTGACGGGCAAGGCCCTCGGACCGATGACCGTCTTCCACGGCTCGATCACCTACCTCACGGTCCTGTTCGTCGCTCTCGCGATCGATCCCTTCGTCACCCTGTGACCCCGGGCGGCGCGGTGACCCCCGACAGCGCGGCGAGCCCGGGGGCGGCCGGGCCAGGCACCGACGGGACCCGGCTGCGCCCCGGTGACCGGAGGATCCTCGAGCAGTACCTCAGCCATCTGCGCATCGAGCGCGGCCTGGCCGCCAACACGCTGGCCGCCTATCGCCGCGACATCAGCCGCTACCTCGCGGACCTCGCCCGGCGCGACATCGATCCGGTGGCCGTCGGCCCGCAGCAGCTCGGGGCGTGGCTGCAGGACCTGCGCACCGGCGCCGACGGGGGCAGCGTCCTCTCACCCGGCTCCGCGGCCCGCGCCCTGGCCGCCGTGCGCGGGCTCCACGCCTTCCTCGACGCCGAGCGGGTCTCGACCACCGGGGACCCCTCGCGTCTGGTCCCGGCCCCGGCAATGCCCCGTCGGCTGCCCCATCCGCTGACCGTCGAGCAGGTCGAGGCGCTGATCGAGGCAGCAGGGCGACCGGGCACGGGGCGCGACGCCACCGAGCGGGCGCTGCGGGACCGCGCCCTGCTCGAGATCCTCTACGGGCTCGGCGCCCGCATCTCGGAGGCGACCGGACTGGACATCGACGACGTCGACGTGCAGGAGCGGGCCGCGGTGCTGCGGGGCAAGGGAGACAAGCACCGCGTGGTGCCGGTGGGCCGCTTCGCGCTCGACGCGCTCGAGGCCTATCTCACGCGCGCCCGACCGGGGCTCGCCGCTCGGGGGAGGGGCACCGCGGCGATCTTCCTCGGCTCCCGCGGCACCCGTCTCAGCCGCCAGGGCGCCTGGCAGGTGGTCCAGCGCGCCGCGGCCGACGCGGAGCTGTCGGACCTGCCCGAGCCGATCAGCCCCCACACGCTGCGCCACTCCTACGCGACCCATCTCCTGCACGGCGGCGCGGACGTGCGCAGCGTGCAGGAGCTGCTGGGCCATGCCTCGGTCACCACCACCCAGCTCTACACGCAGGTCACCGTCGACTCCCTGCGCGAGATCCATGCCGGTGCCCACCCCCGCGCACGGCGGGGGGCTTAGACTTGTCCGGCACGACGTCCCCGCACGGCCCCGCCTGCCGGGGACGTGCTGCGGACGACGCGAGCGCGGCACAGCCGACGCTCCCCGGACTGGGGCCGGACCTGCGCCGCCCCTGTCGGGGAACGCCCCGTCCCGCCACCCGACCACGACGCCGACGACAGGACACCGACGTGAGCCCGACCTCCTCCCAGCAGCTGGACATCGACCTCGGTCCCACCGGCCGACCGATGCCGGAGCTCCCGGAGCCGGCCCCGCTCGACGGCCACGGCCCGGCGCGGATCATCTCGATGGTCAATCAGAAGGGCGGGGTCGGGAAGACCACCAGCGTCATCAACCTCGGTGCGGCCATGGCGGAGCTCGGCCGGCGCGTGCTGCTGGTGGATCTCGACCCGCAGGGCGCTCTCAGCGCCGGCACCGGGGTGAACCCCTACGAGCTCGACGTGACCGTCTACAACCTGCTCATGGAGCGCGGGCACGACGTGCACTCCGTGATCCAGGAGACGGAGACCGAGAACCTCGACGTGCTCCCGGCCAACATCGACCTCTCCGCCGCCGAGGTCACGCTGGTCAACGAGGTCGCCCGCGAGATGGCGCTGGCGCGAGTGCTGCGCCCGGTGGCCGACGAGTACGACGTCATCATCATCGACTGCCAGCCCTCGCTGGGGCTGCTGACGGTCAACGCGCTGGCCGCGAGCCATGGCGTGATCATCCCGCTCGAGGCCGAGTACTTCGCGCTGCGCGGCGTGGCGCTGCTGGTGGAGACCATCGAGAAGGTCCAGGACCGCATCAATCCCCGCCTCGAGCTGGACGGCATCCTGATCACCATGTTCGACCCGCGCACGCTCCACGCCCGCGAGGTGTGCCAGCGCGTGGTCGAGGCGTTCCCGGACAAGGTCCTGCACACCACGATCAACCGCACCGTGAAGTTCCCCGACGCCTCCGTCGCCGCGGAGCCGATCATCTCCTTCGCCTCGTCGAACAAGGGTGCTGCGGCCTACCGCCAGCTGGCCCGGGAGCTGATCTCCCGCGGCGCCGCCGCCTGATGGCCCAGGACGGATCCGGTCGCGGCGGTCGGCGCGGCACGCGCGCCCCGCGCCGGCGCAGCGCCTTCACCCCGCCGAAGCAGGTCCGTCTGCGCGACGGGGAGGGGACGCCGCTCGCCCCGGGAGGCGAGGCCTCCTCCGGTCAGGACCACGAGGCCGAGGTCCACCGTGCGGAGGGTGAGCGCCTGCAGAAGGTGCTCGCCCGCGCCGGCTTCGGCTCACGCCGTGCCTGCGAGGCGCTGATCTCCACCGGCCGCGTGCGCATCGACGGCGCGGTGGTGCAGGAGCAGGGACTGCGGATCGATCCCGCCGTGCAGGTGATCCATGTCGACGGCCGCCGTCTCCAGCTGGACGACACCAAGGTGACGGTGGTGCTGAACAAGCCCCGCCACGTGGTCTCGGCGATGAGCGATCCGGAGGGGCGGCGCGACCTCACCGAGTTCACCGAGCCCTTCCCCCAGCGCCTCTACCACGTGGGGCGCCTGGACTTCGAGACCGAGGGTCTGCTGCTGCTGACCAACGACGGCGAGCTGGCCCATCGGCTCACCCATCCCAGCTTCGAGGTGGACAAGACCTACGTGTGCCGCTTCGACGCTCCCGGAGGGCCGCCCCGCGGACTGGTCAAGGCGCTGCGGGAGGGCGTCGAGCTCGAGGACGGGCCCGCGCGCGCCGACCGTGCACGGGTGCTCGCCCAGGACGGCCGCGAGGCGGTGGTGGAGGTGACTCTCCACGAGGGGCGCAACCGCATCGTGCGGCGCATGTTCGCCTCCCAGGGCTTCGAGCTGACCGCACTGGTGCGCACCCGCATCGGGCCGGTGCTGCTCGGCGATCTCGCCCCGGGCGCCACCCGGGAGCTGACCGGTCGCGAGCTCGGCACCCTGATGGCGGAGGTCGGTCTGTGATGGCCCTGGTCCCCTCGCCGGTCCGGATCATCGGCACCGGCCTGATCGGCGGGTCGCTCGGCATGGCCCTCGGCCGCTCCGGGGTGGAGGTGCAGGTCGAGGACGTCTCCCCGGGCACCGCCGCCCTGGCGGTCGAGCTGGGGGTGGGGTTCCTGCCCGACGAAGACTCCCCGGATCCGGCCCTGGTCCTGGTCGCCGCCCCGCCCGATGTCTCCGCGGCGCTCGTGGACCGGGCTCTGCGCGCCTGGCCCGAGGCGCTGGTCGCGGACGTCGCGAGCGTCAAGCGCACCGTGCTCGACGGACTGCGGACCCGCGCCCGCCCCCAGGACCTGCCGCGGTACATCGGCGCCCACCCGATGGCGGGCCGCGAGGTCTCCGGCGTCATCGCCGCCCGGGCCGACCTCTTCCAGGGCCGTCCCTTCGTGGTGGTCCCGCACGAGGGCACGCTCCCACGGGCCGTCACCGCCCTCAAGGGGCTCGCCGCCGAGATCGGGGCGGTGCCCGTGGCGATGGACGCCGCCGACCACGACACCGCGGTCGCCCAGGTCTCCCACGTGCCGCAGGTGATGTCGAGCCTGCTCGGTGCGACGCTGCTCGCGCCCAGCGAGACGGCGTTGGGCCTGGCGGGACAGGGGCTGCGCGACACCACCCGCATCGCCGACTCGGACCCGCGGCTCTGGGTCGAGATCCTCGGGGCGAACGCGGAGGCGGTCGCCGAGGTGCTCGACGCGGTGCGCGAGCGGCTCGACGGAGTGCTGGACGCCCTCGAGACGCTGCAGGGAGATCCCGATCCGGGCACCGGCTCCCGCCGGGCGCTGGCCGACCTCGTCGCCGCCGGCAACCGCGGCGTGCGGCGGATCCCGGGCAAGCACGGCGGCGCCACGGACGCCTTCGCGACCCTCGTGGTGCTGGTCCCGGACCGCCCGGGCGAGCTGGCCCGGCTGCTCACCGAGGTGGGGCAGATCGGCGTCAACCTCGAGGACCTCCGGCTCGAGCACGAGCTGGGCCGCGCGGTGGGCCTCGCCCACATCTCGATCGACGCCTCCCGTGAGGACCTGCTCACGCGGGAGCTGACCGAACGCGGTTGGAAGGTCGCCGACGCCTGAGCGCCCCGTATCCTTGCCGGATGCACACCAGCGCGCCGCACGACCCCTCCGATCCCGCGGTCCCCGTCCCCGCACAGGGCATCGTCATCGCGATCGACGGACCGGCCGGCTCCGGCAAGTCCACGGTCTCCCGCCTCGTCGCCGAGGCGCTCGACGGCGGGATCCTCGACACCGGGGCCATGTACCGGGCTCTCACCTGGTCCTGCCTGGACCGGGGCATCGACCTCGCCGACCGTGAGGCCGTCGCCCGGGCCGCCGAGGAGCTCGACCTCGAGCTCGGCACCGATCCCGCAGGCGCCGTGGTGGCCGTCGGCGGCACGGACATCACGGCCGAGATCCGCACCGAGCGGATCTCCCAGCAGGTCTCCGCGGTCGCCACGAACACTCTGGTTCGTCCGATCCTGCAGCAGCGCCAGCGCGATCTGCTCTTCGCCGGCGCCGCCGAACGCGGCTTCTGCGTCGCCGAGGGCCGCGACATCACCACCGTCGTCGCCCCGGACGCCCACGTGCGAGTTCTGCTGACCGCCTCCGACGAGGAGCGGATGCGTCGTCGTGCGGCCGAGCTCGGGATCGCCGACGACGAGGACGGCCGCGCACGGATGGCCGATCAGGTGCTGCGCCGCGACCGGGACGACTCGGCCGTCTCGGAGTTCCTCACCGCGGCGGAGGGCGTCTCCACCGTGGACACCACCGGGCTGGGGATCGCCGACGTCGCCGAACGGGTGCTGATGCTGGTCGCCGCGGCCGAGACCGCGCAGGAGGAGGAGCTGCACGGCCGTGCCGAGGCGGCGCCCGCCGCAGGGACGTCGCCGTCGCCCGTCGGCCGCAGCGGCGAGCACGCCGCCGGCTCCGCGGACGCCTCCTCCGACGCGCCGTCGGACACGGAGATCGAGGCGGCCCTGCGCGCAGGGCTCACCGACTACGAGCTCGACGACGAGGACCTCGCCCTGCTCGCCGGTGAGGAGGACGAGCGCGTCCGTCCGGACGTCCAGCGCAACCTGCCCGTGGTGGCCGTGGTCGGTCGACCCAACGTCGGCAAGTCCACCCTGGTCAACCGCATCCTGGGGCGTCGCGAGGCCGTTGTCGAGGACCGCCCCGGCGTGACCCGCGATCGCGTCTTCTACGAGGCCGAATGGGCGGGCAAGGACTTCTGGCTGGTCGACACCGGCGGCTGGGAGGACCGGGTCCAGGGCATCGCCTACCGGGTCGCGGAGCAGGCGGAGGTCGCGGTCTCGCTCGCGGACGTGGTGATGTTCATCGTCGATGCCAACGTGGGGATCACCACGACCGACGAGCAGCTGCTCAAGGTGCTCCGCAAGGCGGACGTCCCGATCGTGCTGGTCGCCAACAAGGTCGACGACCAGCGCGGCGAGCTCGAGGCCGCTGCGCTGTGGAATCTCGGGCTGGGGGAGCCGCACGCCGTCTCCGCCCTGCACGGCCGCGGCTCCGGCGACCTGCTGGACGCCGCCCTGGCCGCCATGCCCGAGGAAGGACGCGGCGCACCGGCCGATCACGGGCCCCGCCGGGTCGCGCTGGTGGGCCGTCCGAACGTGGGCAAGTCCTCGCTGCTGAACCGCCTGGCGCGCGAGCAGCGCGTGGTGGTCGACGAGGTCGCCGGCACCACCCGCGATCCGGTCGACGAGAAGATCACCCTGGGCGGCCGGGAGTGGACCTTCGTGGACACCGCCGGCATCCGGCGCCGGGTCCTGCAGTCCCAGGGCGCGGACTACTACGCCTCCCTGCGCACGCGCGCGGCCCTGGACCGCGCAGAGGTCGCGGTGGTGCTGCTGGAGGCCTCCGAGCCGATCTCCACGCAGGATCTCAAGATCATCGACATGGTCCTGGAGTCGGGACGCGCCCTCGTGCTCGCCTTCAACAAGTGGGACCTGCTGGACGAGGAGCGCCACAAGGCGCTCGAACGCGAGATCGAACGTGATCTCGCCCACGTCGCCTGGGCCCCGCGGGTGAACATCTCCGCCCAGACCGGGCGACATGCCGAGAAGCTGGTCCCGGCGCTCGAGACGGCTCTGGACTCCTGGGACCGGCGCATCCCCACCGGGCGCCTGAACGCCTTCCTGGGCCAGCTGGTCGCCGCCCATCCGCACCCGCTGCGCGGCGGCAAGCAGTCCCGCATCCTGTTCGCGACGCAGGCCCGGACCCGTCCGCCGCGCTTCGTCATCTTCGCCAGCGGCTTCCTCGAGCACGGATACCGCCGCTTCATCGAGCGCCGCCTGCGCGAGGACTTCGACTTCCCCGGTTCGCCGATCGTCATCGGCGTGCGCATCCGCGAGAAGCGCCGGCGCTGAACCCCGTCGGCGTCGCAACGCGCCTCCCGGGCTGTGCCCGAGGTGCGACGCGCCGGTGCGACCACGTATCGTGGTCGCCATGAGCAACCCCGGTGACAACGCATCCTGGGACCCCCAGGGGAATCAGGACGACGCACAGCAGCCGCCGCAGGACCCCTGGGCCCAGCCCCCGGCCCCGCAGGATCCGTACGGCCAGCCGCCGGCCGAGGCCGGACAGTACGGCCACCAGGATCCGTACGGCCAGCAGTCGGCCGATGCCGGCCAGTACGGGCAGCAGGATCCGTACGGCCAGCAGTCGGCCGATGCCGGGCAGTACGGGCAGCAGGACCCCTACGGACAGCAGCCCGGTGCGGGGCAGGAGCAGTTCGGGCAGCAGGATCCCTACGGCCAGGGACAGCACTGGTCCCCGGCGCCGAGCTCCGGCGCGTCGGCCTCGGACCCCTATGCCCAGGGCGGCGCCGCCCATGGACGGTCGAGCGCCGGCCAGCCCCCCGCCGGCGGCGGCCAGGGCCCCGTTCCTCCGGGTGAGCCGCAGAGCCGCCTCGTGGTGGGACTGCTCGGGATCTTCCTCGGCGGCGTCGGCGTGCACCGCTTCCTGCTCGGCTACACCACGATCGGCATCATCCAGATCGTGGTCACCTTCGTCACCTGCGGCATCGGTGCGTGGTGGGGAATCATCGAGGGCATCATGGTGCTCGCCAGGGCACAGGCCTTCGAGTACGACGCCCACGGCCGCCCCCTGAAGGACTGACGAGCCCTCGCGGCTCCGCGACCAGGACGGACGACTCATGACCTCTCACCCCCAGGGCCCGCTCCCGGATCGGGGCTCGCTCCAGAACAGCTCGATCGTGCTGATCGTCCTCGGCTTCCTGTGCGGGGGCACGCTCCCGGCGATCTTCGGCATCATCTCGATCGTGCAGCTCGACTCGGACCCGTACTCCGCCAAGAAGATGAACAAGGTCGGATGGATCCTCTTCTGGGTCCTGCTCGCGCTGATCATCGTCGGCGCCCTCCTGTACATCCTGCTGATGGTCGGCGTGTTCGCCGTGCCGTTCCTGGTCGGCGTCTGACGCCGAGACGTCCGGAACCTCCGAAGGAGCAGCGATCGCCACCCCCGACTTCGTCCTGACCCTGCGCGAGCGCATCGGCCACGACCTGCTGTGGATGCCCGGTGTGACGGCGCTCGTCCTGGACCGCTCCCGCACGCGCCTGCTGGCGGTGCGCCGCACGGACACGGGCGCCTGGACCCCGGTCACGGGGATCATCGACCCGGGGGAGGAGCCGGCGCGCGCGGCCGTGCGCGAGGTCGCGGAGGAGGCCGGCATCGCCTGCACGGCCCTGCGTCTGCTCGACGTGCGGGCCCTGCCCCCGACCACCTACCCCAACGGGGACCATGCGCAGTTCCTCGATCTCTGCGTCCTGTGCGAGGCGGAGGACGACGCGGCACCCTTCCCGGCCGATGGCGAGAACACCGAGGCGCGCTGGTTCCCGCTCGGGGCACCGCCGCCGATGAACGCTCGCTTCGTCGAGCAGCTCGAGCTCGCGATCACGGACCGGCCCGAGACGCGGCTGGCCAGATGAGCCCCCAGGACCCCCTCCCCGGGACCCGGGTCCGGATCGCCCTGACGGACCGTCCCGGCGACCACGCCACGGTGCGCGTGATCGCGTCCCCTCGACGTGACATGGTCCGCGACGGTCTGCTCAGCGCCCCGCTGCAGCCCTTCGCCGACGCGCTGCTGGTCGACGTGAGCATCGGGGAGAGGATCCTGCTGCCCGGCGCCTGGGTCCAGCCCGAGGTGCTGCAGCGCGGCGAGCCGGTCGCCCCGACGCCCGTGAGCGCCGCCGACCTGCGCCCGCCCGCGGTGATCGCCGGGGACTCCGAGCAGGCGGCGCTGTGCTGGGGAGAGACCGTCTGGCCGCTCGACCTGGGCGGCGCGGTCGCGATCCCGGACTCCGGCCGCGCCGATCCGCATCCGCTCTCGCGCCTGCGCCGGCTGCTGCTGGTCGCCGCCGGGAGGCGCGAGGAGATCGCGCTGACGCTGTGGCGCGATCCCGGCTTCGAGATCCCCTGGCAGGACGTTCGCCTCCTCCCGCGCGCCGCCGCCTGGTTCGAGCTCGCGCAGGTGCCCGCCGGGCTGCGCTATGCCGATGCCGAGCGCGCCCAGGGCGTCGGCCGGGCCCGCTCCCGTCCCTGATCCCTGCGGCTCGACCGGCCCGGTGGACCCGGGCCCGACCGCGCCCGTCCACACGGCCCCGCCCGCCCGGTTCCCGTGCCGCTCGGCGTGCCCGGTTGCGTGATCCGCCTCACCAGAGGCTATGGTCGAGCCCCTGTGTTTCTCGACGAGGAGGATCCGTGCCCCCACGATCGCTTCCCCGGCCCCGCCCCGACCGGCGCACCATGCTGCGGTACACCGCGGGCACCGCCGCCGTGCTGCCGCTGGCGGCCCTCGCCGGATGCTCCGGCGGCGGCCGCGACCCCGACACCCTCCGCATCGCATTCCAGCAGTTCGGCTCCGGGACGCTGATGGAGCAGTGGATCCAGCGCACCGCAGAGGCCTACACCGCGGACTTCCCCGAGCGCAGCATCGAGCTGGTGCCGATCGTCGCCTCCGAGAACGACTACTTCACCAAGAACGAGCTGCTCATGAGCTCGCCCCGCACCAGCCCCGACCTGGTCTACGAGGACACCTTCATCCTCCTGGCGGACGTCGCGGCGGGATATCTCCAGAACGTCGACGAGTTCGTCGAGAGCTGGGAGCACTGGGACGACGTCGTGGAGGCCTCCCAGGAGGCCGTCACGGCCCAGGACGGCCACGTCTACGCCGTCCCCACCCACACCGACACCCGCGGCATCTGGTACCACAGGGGAGTCTTCGCCGAGGCCGGCCTTCCCGAGGAGTGGGAGCCCACGAGCTGGGAGGACATCCTCGAGGCGGCGCGCACGATCAAGGAGCAGGTCCCGGACGTCGCGCCGATGTTCCTCTTCTCCGGCATGCCGCAGGGGGAGAAGGCCTCCATGCAGGGTTTCGAGATGCTGCTGTACGGGACGGAGGACCGCCTCTACGACGAGGAGTCCGCGAAGTGGATCGTCGGAACCCAGGGCTTCGTCGACTCCCTGACCTTCCTGCGCACCGTGTTCGAGGAGGAACTCACCCTCTCGATCAGCCAGTCGCTGGATCCGAACATCGGCGAGAGCATCTACAGCAGCATCCTGCCCGAGGGGAAGCTGGGCATCCTGATCGACGGCTCCTGGATCTCGCAGAACTGGACCGAGGACGCCCCCAGTCCCTGGCCGGAGTGGACCGAGACCATGAACGTGGTGCGCATGCCCACACAGGACGGCGGCGGCAGCGGCTGGGTGACCCTCGCCGGCGGCTGGAGCTGGGCGGTGCCGAAGCACGCCACCGATCCCGAGATCAGCACGAGCTTCATCGAATACCTGCTGACCACCGAGAACTCGGTGCAGCGCGCCATCGCGGACAACCACATCACCATTCGCCGGGACGTCGCCGCGGTGGAGGAGTACAGGACCTATTCGCCGACCGCGGAGTTCTTCACGGGACTTCTCGAGGAGGCGTACTACCGCCCCGCCTACGCCGAGTACCCCGAGGTGTCCTCCGCCATCCAGCAGGCGATGGAGTCGGTGATGACGATGGACAAGTCCCCGGAGGCGGCGGCCGCCGACTACGACGCGGCGGTCAGGAACATCGTGGACGAGGACGACGTCGAGGAGGCATCGTGATGAGCACAGCCGTGACCACGGCCGACGAGCAGCCGGCCACCCCCTCCTCGGGCGCCGGAGGTGACCGGGGCGGCAGCAGGCCCGGCAAGCTCGGGAACAGGATGTCGCTGTCCCGCTCGGTGCCGATGTGGCCCGCGTTCCTGCTCCTCATCGGCTTCCTGCTGGGGCCGATCCTGTACTCGGTGTACCTCGCGTTCACCGACAACGCGATCCGCGGCGCCGGCGCCGAGGAGACCAGCTTCGTGGGGCTGGGGAACTTCGTGGACGCGTTCACCGATGCCGGGTTCTGGAACTCGGTGGCGCTGACCCTGATCTTCACGGTCGTCTCCGCCGTGATCGGGCAGAACGTGATGGGAATGGTGCTCGCCCTCCTGATGGAGCGTGCGAACCGGGTGATCACCTTCGTGGTCACCTCCATCGTGATCGCGGCGTGGATCCTCCCGGAGGTGGTGGCCGGGTACCTGCTGTACACCTTCTTCGCCGAGGAGGGCAGCCTCAACGGCATCATCACCGCGATCGGCCTCCCGCCGCAGGACCTCCTGTTCAGCGCTCCCATCATCGCGGTGGCCTTCGCGAACATCTGGCGCGGCACGGCCTTCTCGATGCTCGTGTACTCGGCCGCGCTGTCCAGCGTCCCCGGCGACATCTACGAGTCCGCCTCCCTGGACGGGGCCGGCCCTCTCCGCCGGTTCTGGTCGGTGACGATCCCGATGCTGCGGCCCGCCATCGCCACCAACCTCATGCTGATCACGCTGCAGACCCTGTCGGTGTTCGGCCTGATCTTCATCATGACCGGCGGTGGGCCCGCCCAGCGCAGCCAGACGCTCCCGCTGTACATGTACGAGCAGGCGTTCTCCTACGGACAACTCGGCTACGGCACGGCGGTGGCGCTCCTGCTGCTGATGATCGGCGCCGTCGCCTCGCTGATGTACCTGCGGCTGCTCCCCGAGGAGGACAAGCGATGACCGCGACCGAGAACACGACGACGGCCGCCGAGGGTGCGCCCGCCGCGCAGCGCGGCGCGCCCACCACGAACCGCGGCGGCAAGGGCCCGCGCGAGCGGATGGTCTCCACCGCGAGCGCGGTGGC
Source organism: Brachybacterium sp. AOP43-C2-M15 (assembly GCF_052446295.1). Classification (NCBI taxonomy): domain Bacteria; kingdom Bacillati; phylum Actinomycetota; class Actinomycetes; order Micrococcales; family Dermabacteraceae; genus Brachybacterium; species Brachybacterium sp. AOP43-C2-M15. Next base: position 302,982 of record NZ_JBQSWB010000002.1, on the reverse strand, counting down.
GATGGTCGTGATCGGGATCGCCTTCCTGATCCCGCTGCTGTGGGTGGTGCTGGCGTCCTTCGACACCGAGGCGTCGCTCGCGATCGCCTGGCCGGAGTCCTGGAGCCTGGGCAACTACCAGGCGATCTGGAACGCGGAGACGACGTTCCGACCGCTCGCGAACTCCTTGATCCTGTGCGGCGGGGCGACCCTGCTGACGATGACCGCCGCGGTGCTGTGCGCCTATCCCCTCTCCCGCTACCGCTTCGCGGGCAAGCGCCCGCTGCTGATGACGATCATCTTCTCCACGGGCCTGCCGATCACAGCGATCATGATCCCCGTGTACGCACTGTTCGTGCAGGTGAACCTGATCGACTCGATGTTCGGTGCGATCCTGTTCCTCGGTGCGAGCGGTCTGCCGTACGCCATCTTCCTGACCAAGGGGTTCATGGACTCGGTGCCCATCGAGATCGAGGAATCGGCCTGGACCGAGGGGGCGGGCGTGTACCGCACGCTGTGGTCGGTGGTGCTGCCGCTGATGAACTCCGGCCTGGCGGTCGCGACGATCTTCACCTTCGTGGGCATGTGGGGGAACTTCTTCGTGCCCTTCATGCTGCTGCTGAGCCCCGAGAACCTGCCCGCGGCGGTCACCCTGTACACCTTCTCCTCCCAGTACGGGCAGGTCGCCTACGGTCAGCTCGCCGCCTTCTCGATCTTCTACTCGCTGCCGGTGGTGGTGCTCTACCTGTTCCTGGGCCGGACCCTGGGCCAGGGCTTCGCCGCCGCGGGCGGCGTGAAGGGCTGACTGCACCCGCGCCCGGCGGCGAATGCTCTCAGGAGGTCGTCTCGGCGGGGGCGATGCGCCGCTCCGGCCCCAGCGCCCGAGGCCGTCGGTGCCCGTTCAGCCATTTCCCGAGCCAGGTCGAGCGCACGAGCAGGTCGTAGCTGAGCAGCAGGACCACCATCACCACGGCCAGGGAGATGACCAGCTTGACCAGGATCGGCAGCGCGAGCCCGGACAGCGGCACCGCGATCAGCAGCAGCAGCGGGAAGTGCATCAGGTACACCCAGTAGGAGGCGTCGGCGAGGTAGCGGACCCAGCCGATCTCGCGCCGCACCAGCCGGGCGCTGAGGCCCAGCAGCGCCAGCACCCAGGCCCAGCCGGCGAGCGCCGTGAGTCCGGCGCTCACGAGCGCCGGAACCGCGCCCTCCGACGCCAGGGCAGCAGGGCTGAGCACGATCGCGAGCACCAGGTGCACGACCCAGCGGCGCTCGATCCGGGGGAGGGCTTCGGGATCGGCGCGCAGGAACCACCCGGCCAGGAAGGCCCCGGCGTAGCCGACGCTCGCGCCTGCCACCGGGATCAGCGTGTACGGCTCGGTGAGGCTGGTCGAGGTGTCGTCCTGGAGCAGCAGCCCGCCGGCGTAGGGGATCGCCAGCAGCAGCAGGCCCCACGGCGTCGACAGCATCGCGCCGATCCGACGGGCGATCCGCTCCGACCGGCGGGCGCCCAGCATCCGGACCAGCGGCGCCCGCAGCACCACGACCACCACCACGATCTCGAACAGCAGCAGCAGGAACCACAGGTGCAACGTGGGCAGGGAGAGCAGGCCGGACGGCTCGGAGGAGCCCGCCGGGGCGGTGGGCGTGCCCATGCCGTGGACCTCGTTCAGCACCATCGCCAGGACGACCAGGGCGAACAGCACGGGCCAGAACACGATCAGCGGCAGGCCGATGCGCAGCGTCCGGTCCCGCAGGTAGCGACCGGCTCCCCGCCGCTGCAGCACCATCCGGCCGAAGTACCCGGCCAGCATCATGAACAGGACCATCCGGAACAGATGGATCACGGCCACCGTGCCGACTGCGCCCCAGGAGTCTGCCTGATCATCCACGAGCCAGAGGCCGCCGGGGAAGAACGGCATCAGGGCGTGCAGCAGCACACCCAGCAGCAGCGCACCTCCTCGCAGGGCATCGAGATGGTGTGACCGCGGAGCGGCGCGGCTCGCCGTCCCGGCGGGGCCTGGAGGAGAGCTGGTGAGAGCGGGATGCGACGTCATGAGAGGAACACTAGGGACGGACGGCATCGCGCACCTCGTCCGATCGGGGCCGCGGCCGTCCACCGATCGGCGGATGCCCTGCCCCTGGCGCGTCGCCTCAGCGCACGGAACACTGAGAGCCATGGTCCCCGTGTCCCTGCGCTCCTCGCACGCCGGTGTGCGGACGGCCCGCGCGCCGCACGAGTCCGCTCCCGGTGCCGACCCCGGCCCGGCACGGCCGGTGCCGCGGGAGACGGAGCGGCGCACGGGTCCACCTGCGCAGCAGGACGTCGTGCCGATCGACGGGGACCTCGGTCCGCTCGGTCGGCGCATGATCGTGGTCATCCCGCTGCTGCTGCTGGTGGTGTCCTGGGGCGTCGCATGGGCCGCCGGCACGGGATGGCTGGAGCAGGACGCGGTGCTGTGGGCGCTCGTTCCGACGTTCGCGCTGCTGATGCTGCGCGGAGCGCTCGAAGTGCTGGTGCGCAGGCGCGGCAGGGGCGGCTCGCTGATGAGCCTCCTGTACGCCCTGCACCTGGTGCTGGTTCTGTGGGCGACCACCCTCAACCCTTTGACCTGCATCTACGCCTTCGTCGGCTATCTCGACGCGGATCGGTACCTGCGGGGCCGCCTCGGACCCGCGGCCGTGGTGGTGCTCACCGCGCTGCTGTGCGCCCTGGGGCAGGTCGGAGGCCTCGTCGTGGCCCTGGCGGTGCCGCAGTTCTATGCGAGCCTGGCCGTGATCAACCTGATGATCGCCGGGGCGATGACCCTGCTGACCGGGGAGAGGGAGCGGGTGCTGGAGCAGAGGGAGAAGGCGGCCCGCGAGCTGGACAGGGTCAATCGGGAGAATGCCCGCCTCCAGGCGCAGCTGATGGATGGTGCCCGTCGTTCCGGGGTGGCGGAGGAGAGGGCGCGGCTCTCGCGCGAGATCCATGACACGGTCGCGCAGGGACTGGTCGGGGTGATCCGACAGCTCGAGGCGGTGCGGGAGGACATCGACCCCTCCTCCCGCGAACGCGTCGCGAGGGCGGAGGAGGCCGCCCGCGACAGCCTTCTCGAGGCACGTCGGGCGGTGGAGGCGTTGGGTCCGCACCAGCTGCACGACGCCGATGTGGTCGACGCGCTGGCGGACCTGGTGGCGCGCTGGGCCCACAGCCACCGTGTCGTCGCGACCTTCGACGCGGACGATGCCCCGCGGCAGGGCCGCAACGGCGACGTGCTGGTCCGGATCCTCCAGGAGGCGCTGTCGAACATCGCCCGCCATGCCCTCGCCCGGACCGTCGAGGTGAGCGTGGCGGGCGTCGGGGACGAGTGGCTGCTGCAGATCCGCGATGACGGCACGGGCTTCGATCCCGCCACGGTCGTGCGTGGTCACGGCCTGGGCAACATGGCCGAGCGCGCGCGGCGCGCAGGGGGCCGGCTGGGCGTCGACTCCGCAGCGGGTCGGGGATGCGCGATCAGCGCGTGGATCCCCCGATGAACGCGGTGCGCACGGTCGTCGTGGACGACCATCCGGTGGTGCGCGACGGACTGGTCGCGATGCTCGGCAGCGCCGAAGGGATCGAGGTCGCCGGCACCGCGGAGGACGGCGCCCGTGCCCTCGAGGTCATCGAACGCGTCGGGCCGGACGTCGTGCTGATGGACCTGCGGATGCCGGGCACCAGTGGGATCGAGGCGATCCGCGCGCTGCGGGCCCGCTCCCCACGGTCCCCGCGGATCCTCGTGCTGACCACGTACGACACCGACCGCGACATCCGGGGAGCGCTCGAGGCGGGGGCGGACGGCTTCCTGCTCAAGGACACTCGTCGGGACGACGTGATCCGCGCCGTCCACGACCTCGCGGCGGGCCGGGCGGTGCTCGCGCCGGCCGCGCTGGCGGCGCTGGCCGCCGGGGGTGCTCCGCGCGAGGCGCTGACCGCCCGTGAGATCGAGGTGCTGCGCCTGGTGGCCGACGGCTGCACGAACCGCGCCGTCGGCACCCGCCTGGGCATCGGGGAGGCGACCGTGAAGACGCATCTGATGCACGTCTACGACAAGCTCGGCGTGGGCGACCGCGCCTCCGCGGTGCGCACCGCCTGGGAGCTGGGCCTGGTGTGAGCCTTCCGCTCGGTCGCCCGCGCTCGTGACCTCGTGCGGGTGGGCGGCTACGGTGGCCCCATCATCGAGGCGGTCCGCCGGCTGATGGCCGTCCCGGCGGTGGCCGCCCTGTGAGTGGCCGCCCCGCTGAGGACCGACACCGTTCAGGACCGCCCCACCTGAGGATCACCGGGAGAGACCATGACCGAGGACACCACGCAGCCCCTGCCGTCGGAGATCGCCGAGCGCGCCCGCGACCTCGCCACCCGCGACGGCGAGCCCTCCTTCCCGGAACAGGACCAGCAGCCGCCCGGTCTCACGGCTCCGATGCAGCCCGTCCCCGATCACGGGGAGAGCAGCTACGTGGGCCATGGACGGCTCCAGGGACTCGGCACGCTGATCACGGGAGGGGACTCGGGGATCGGGCGCGCGGTCGCGATCGCCTTCGCCCGGGAGGGCGCGGACGTCGCGCTCTCCTACCTGCCCGAGGAGCAGGAGGACGCCGAGCAGACGAGGAGCTGGATCGAGGACGCCGGACGTCGCGCGCTCCTGCTGCCCGGCGACATCCGCGAGGAGGAGGTGGCGCGCTCCCTGGTCCGCCGCACCGTCGAGGAGTTCGGGCGACTGGACGTGCTGGTCAACAACGCCGCCTTCCAGTGGGGGCGCGGCGAGCCGAAGGGACTGGCCGGGATCTCCTCCGAGCGGCTGCACCGCACGCTGACCACGAACCTCGAGGCGCTGTTCTGGATCACCCAGGAGGCGGCGGAGCACCTGGGGGAGGGCGCGAGCATCATCAACTGCTCCTCGATCCAGAGCTACGACCCCTCGGTCCCGCTGATGGACTACGCGGCGACCAAGGCGGCGATCAACAACGTCACCGTGAACCTGGCCTCGGACCTGGGGCCGCGGGGCATCCGGGTCAACGCCGTGGCGCCCGGCCCGATCTGGACCCCGCTCAACGTCGCCACCCGCGTCGCCGACGACTACGTCGAGTTCGGCGGCAACACCCCGCTGGGCCGGGCGGGCCAGCCGGCCGAGTGCGCCGGCGCCTTCGTGTTCCTGGCCAGCCCCGTGGAGGCGAGCTATGTCTCGGGCACGGTGCTGGGCGTGACGGGCGGACGGCCGGTCTTCTGACCAGCCCCTCCCGGAACCGGCGCGGCCCGTCGGCTCAGCGGAAGACGACCGTGCGCGAGCCGTCCAGCAGCACCCGCGACTGCGCGAACCAGGAGACCGCCTGGCGCAAGGTCCGCACCTCGGCGTCCTGACCGATCGCCATCAGCTCCTGCGGGGAGCGGGTGTGGTCCACCCGCAGCACCTCCTGCTCGATGATCGGTCCCTCGTCGAGATCGCTGGTGACGAAGTGGGCGGTCGCCCCGATCTGCTTCACGCCGCGCGCATGGGCCTGCCGGTACGGGTTCGCGCCCTTGAAGCCCGGCAGGAAGGAATGGTGGATGTTGATGCAGCGGCCCGCCAGCTCGGCGCACAGCTCGGGGGAGAGGATCTGCATGTAGCGCGCGAGCACCACCAGCTCGATGTCGTGCTCGGCGATCGCCGCGCGCACACGGTCCTCGAAGGCCGCCTTGGCGCCCTCGCCCTTGGTGGGCAGATGCTCGAACGGCACCGAGTGGAAGCCCGCCAGGCGCTCGAGGGTGGGATGGTTGGCGAGGATCAGCGGCACCTCGATCGGCAGGTGCCCCGCCTCGACCTGGAACAGCAGATCGTTGACGCAGTGCTTCGCGGTCGAGCCCAGGATCAGCGTGCGCAGGGGGCGTCCGACCACGTCGATGCGGTGCTCGAGAGCGAAGCGCGCCACCGCGGGTGCGAGCGCCGACTCGAGCTCCTCGACGCTCGCCGAGGTGCTCACCTGCAGGCGCAGGTAGAAGCGATGGGTGGTGCCGCTCTCGAACTGTCGGCTCTCGGTGATGTTCCCGCCGACCTCCACGATCGCACCGGTCACCGCGTGGACGATCCCGGGGGCGTCCGCGCACACCACGGTGAGCACGTACTCGTGCTGGGCCGAGGACGGCTCGGGCGGGTTCTGGGGGAGGGGGAGCGCGCTGGTCATCCCGCCAGTGTAGGAACCGCGCCGTCGACGGCGGGCGGTGCGGGCGGGGCGATGTGCGTCACGGCGCCCCGCGACGCCACAGCGCCGAGGGCCACCACAGCACCCTGCCGAGGTCGAGGGCGAGGGCCGGCACCAGCAGCGTGCGCACCACGAAGGTGTCCAGCAGCACTCCGAAGGCGACGATGACCGCGAGCTGCGCGAGGAAGAGGATCGGGATGACGCCGAGCGCCGCGAAGGTCGCCGCGAGCACCAGCCCGGCCGAGGTGATCACCCCGCCGGTCACCGCGAGGCCGCGCACGACGCCCTCCCGGGTGCCGTGCCTCAGCGACTCCTCCCGCACCCTGGTCATGAGGAAGATGTTGTAGTCGATCCCGAGCGCCACCAGGAACACGAAGCCGAACAGCGGCACGGCCGGGTCCGCGCCGGGGAAGGCGAACACGTGGTCGAACAGCAGGGCGGAGACTCCCATCGCGGTGCCGAAGGACAGCACGGTCGTCGCGATCAGCAGCAGCGGCGCCAGGACGGAGCGCAGCAGGAGCATGAGGATCAGCGCGATCACGACGAGCACCACCGGGATGATCAGCGCGCGGTCATGGGCGGAGGCGTCGTTGGTGTCGACCGAGGTCGCGGTCACCCCGCCCACGAGAGCGTCGATCCCCTCGGCGTCGAGCTCCGCCCGCACGGAGCGGACGGTCGCCTCCGCCGCGGCCGAGTCCGGGGCGTCCGCGAGCGTCGCCTGGACCAGCACGTCCCCGGAGACCACGGTGGGATCGGGCGCGGGGGAGCCGGGCGGGCCCGGGGCGGTGACGCCGTCCTCGGTGACCGGCGCGGACCCGCCCGGTGCGTCCTCGGAGGCCACGCTGACGGCCTCGATCCCGTCCTGGGCGAGCAGAAGGTCGGCCCCGTCCTGCAGCCTCGACTGCTCGAGGACCACCTGCACGGGCGATCCGTCGCCGTCGGCGAAGTGCTCGCCGAGCGCCTCCTGGCCCTCCCGCGCGGTGGACTCGGTGAGCACCAGCTCCGACTGCGCCACCCCGTCGGCCTGCAGCTGGGTCACGCCGAGGCACCCGAGCGCGAGGACCACCGCGGTGAGCACCCACAGCGGGCGGGGCCGGCGGCGCACGGCGAGCGCGATGCGTCCCCACAGCCCGTGGGCGGCGGGGTCGGCGCCGACGTCGGCGGACTCGGGCTCGAACCGGGGCCGGCGCGGCCAGAACGCCGCCCGCCCCGTGAGCAGCAGCAGCGAGGGCAGGAAGGTCAGCGCCGCGGCCATCGCGAAGAGGATGCCGATCGCCGCGACAGGTCCCAGGGCGCTGTTGGACTTCAGGTCGGACAGCAGCAGGCACAGCAGTCCCGCGATGACGGTGCCGCCCGAGGCCAGCACCGGCTCGAGGGTTCCGCGCAGGGCGGCGAGCGTCGCAGGCCATCGCTCCTTCGTGCGCCGCAGCTCGTCGCGGTAGCGGGCCACGTACAGCAGGGAGTAGTCGGTCGCCGCGCCGATCACGAGGATGAACAGGATGCCCTGGGTCTGGCCCGACAGCAGCAGAACGCCGGCGGCCGCCAGGTGCCAGATCGTCAGCAGCGCCGCGCACAGCGCGAACATGCTGGTGGACAGCACCAGCAGGGGCAGCACGAAGGAGCGGTAGACGATCACCAGGATCACCAGCACCGCGGCGAGCGCGACCCCCAGCAGGAGCCCGTCGATGCCGGCGAAGGCCTCGGCGAGATCGGCGGAGAACCCCGCCGGCCCGGTGACGTGCCCGGTCAGGCCCGGCGGCAGATCCGCCGCCAGCTCGGCCTGGATCTCACCGACCGCCGCGGCGAGATCGGACTCGGGGTCCAGGGGCAGGAACACCTGCACCGCGAGGCCGTCCTCGGAGGGCAGGGCGGGGGAGACCTCGCCCTCGACCGCGTCGAGAGCACTCAGCGCCTGCGTGACCTCGTCGAGCCTCGTCCCGGTCTGCTCGTCGATCTGCTGCTCCGCGGTGATCACCACGATCGCGGGGATCGCGTCGGACTCCGTGAACTGCTCGGCGAGCTGTTCAACCTGCGTGGCATCGGCGGAGTCCGGGAGATAGGCGGTGCGGTCGTTCGAGGAGACCTCGTCCACCCGCCCGAAGTAGGGCCCGCCGACCCCGGCCGCGACCAGCCAGGCCACGATGAGCAGCGCGGGAAGGAGCACGCGCAGGAACCGCGGCGCGGTGGGAACGTCGCGACGGTGCGTTCGCGAGCGGGAGGCGGGGGAGTCGGCCGACGCGCCCATGGTGCTCCTTCGGAGGTCGTGATGAGCCGGTGCCAGTCTTCCACGGCTCAGGGGCCGCTGCCGCGCGTCCCGGCGGTCCGTGCGCCGGAGGGTGGAGCGGCTTCCCGGACGGGTCGATCGCGGGCGGGAGCGCTCGGAATACCGAGCGGTCTTCACTGCGCTGAGCTGGGACGGAAGATCACGGATCAGACTCGCCCGGATGCGGACTTGACGGGGCAGGACACGGTGGGTGATGGTCAGCACACCGGTTCATGCTTGCCAGTAGGGGCGATCTTCGCTATGAGGGCCGGGCATGGAGATCGAGGTCGCCTCCTCCCGTGATGAGAGGTCTCCGATGGACACCACAGTTTTCGAAGAGCACGAGTCCACCATCCGCGGCTACTGCCGCAACTACCCCACCGTGTTCGCCTCGGCGTCGAACGCTCGGCAGGTCGACGAGGACGGTCGGTCCTATCTCGACTTCTTCGCCGGCGCCGGGGTGCTCAACTTCGGGCACAACAATCCGCGGATGAAGGAGGCGCTGATCGCCTTCCTGCAGGCGGACGGCGTCGCCCACAGCCTCGACACCTACACCACCACGAAGCGGGACTTCGTCGCCCGCTTCCACGAGGTGGTCCTCGCGCCGCGCGGCATGGACCATCGGATGCAGTTCATGGGGCCGACGGGATCCAACGCGGTCGAGGCGGCACTCAAGCTGGCACGCCGCGCGACCGGTCGCCGGGAGATCGTCGCCTTCAGCCACGGCTTCCACGGGATGACCCTGGGCTCTCTGGCCGCGACCGCCAACCATGCCTTCCGGCAGTGGGCCGGGGTGCCGCTGACCGATGTGGTGCGCCTTCCCTTCGAGACGGCCCCGGGGGGCGCGACGGGGGTGGCCGAGTACGCCGCAGCGCTGCGGGATCCCTCGAGCGGCCTCACCCCGCCGGCGGCCTTCCTCGTCGAGTCCATCCAGGCGGAGGGCGGCGTGAACGTGGCCAGCCGCGAGTGGCTGCACGAGATCCAGGACCTGGCCCGGGAGATCGGTGCGCTGTTCATCATCGACGACATCCAGGCGGGAGTGGGCCGCACCGGCAGCTACTTCTCCTTCGACGGGATGGATCTGGACCCTGACATCATCACGCTGGCCAAGGGGCTGGGCGGATTCGGCACCCCGATCGCGATGAACCTCAACAAGCCCGAGATCGACGACCACTGGTCGCCCGGCGCCCACACGGGCACCTTCCGCGGGCAGGGCCTGTCCTTCGTCGCGGGCACGGTGGCACTGGACTACTTCACCGACGAGTCGTTCCTCGCCGACGTCCTCGCCAAGGGCGAGGTCATGCGCGAGAAGCTCGTGGAGATCGCGGCCGCGCACCCCGAGCAGGAGTGGGAGGTGCGCGGGCGCGGCATGATGCAGGCGCTGGACACCGGGGACGGCGCCTTCGCCAAGCAGGTGCAGCAGGAATGCTTCGAGCGCGGCCTGCTGATCGGCCCCTGCGGCTCCGGAGGGAAGGTGATCAAGCTGATCCCACCGCTGACCATTCCCGAGGACGAGCTCGAGGAGGGCCTGGGCCTGCTCGCCGAGGCGATCGACGCCGCGTCGAGGGCCGTCTGATGCGCCGCCGGGACGACATGACGTTCGCTCCCGAGGAGTACGAGGGTCGGCTGAACGGTCTGCGGGAGCGGATGGCGCAGCGCGAGCTGGATGCCGTGATCATCACCGATCCCGAGAACCTGATGTACCTCACCGATCATCAGACCACGGGGTACTCCTTCTTCCAGGCGCTGATCGTGCCGCTGGCGTCGGATTCGGTGATGATCACCCGTGCCCTCGAGGAGTCCAACGTCACCGAGCGCACCTGGCTCGCGCACTCCCGTGCCTATCCCGACACCGGGGACGCGATCCTCGAGCTGGTCAGCACCTTGCGGGACCTGCGGCTCGGCGACGCCCGGGTGGGGTACGAGCGCAACAGCTACTACTTCCCCGCCTATCAGCAGGATCGCTTCCACGACGCCTTCGGCGACGGCCTGGTGGACTGCTTCGGGATCGTCGAGGAGGGCAGGGTCCGCAAGTCCCCTGCGGAGATCGAGGTGATGCAGCGCGCCGCCCGTGCCGCGGAGGCCGGGATGGTCGCGGGTCAGCAGGCCGCCGTCGTCGGGGCGACCGAGAACGACGTCGCTGCGGCGATCTCCTCGGCGATGTTCCGGGTCGGCGGCGAGTTCCCGGCGGTGATGCCCTATGTGGCCTCCGGACCTCGCACGATGATCGGCCACTCCACCTGGGAAGGGCGCACGATCCAGCCCGGGGAGCATGTCTTCCTCGAGGTCGGAGGCTGTTTCCGGCGCTACCACACCGCCATGATGCGCACCGTGGTCAACGGCGGGCTGAGCGACTCGATGCACTCCGCGCAGGAGCTCATGAAGCACGCCCTGGCAGAGCTGCGCTCCCTGATCAGGCCGGGGGTGACCGTCGGCGAGGTCGATGCGCTCACCCGGTCGATCATCGAGAGCAACGACGTCGGCGCGAGACTGGTGACCCGCGCGGGCTATTCGATCGGGATCGCCTTCCCGCCGTCCTGGGACGAGGGGTACATCCTCTCCCTCATGGCGGACGATCCCCGTCCGCTGGAGGAGGGGATGACCTTCCACCTCATCCCGTGGATGTGGGGGGTGGACGGGAACAAGACCGTCGGCATCTCCGACACCGTGCGCGTCACCGAGGACGGCTGCGCCTCGTTCTTCACCCTGCCCGAGGACTTCACCGTCCACGAGGGCGCCACCGCACCGATCCTCGAGAGGAGCCGCACATGAGCATGCTGAGAGCCGTGAACCCGACCACCGGTGAGGTGGCCCGCGAAGTGCCCGCCGCGACGGGCGAGCAGATCGAGGCGGTCCTGGACCGCGCCCGCACCGCGTACCTGAGCTGGAAGGAGACCGGCTTCGCCGAGCGCGCGGAGGTGCTGCGCGCCGTCGCCGCCGAGCTGCGCGAGAACGTCGAGCGGTACGCACCGGTGATGACCGAGGAGATGGGCAAGCCCATCACCGAGGCGCGCGGCGAGGTGGGAAAGGCCGCGAGCGCGGCCGAGCACTACGCGGACCACGCGGAGGAGTACCTGGCCGCGGAGCACATCGCCTCGGACGCCAGCTCGTCCTACGTCCAGCACCTGCCGCTCGGCACGGTCCTGGGGGTGCTGCCCTGGAACGCGCCGTTCTGGCTCGCCTCCCGGGTCGCGTCCCCGGCCCTGATGGCCGGCAACACCGTGGTCATGAAGCACGACCCCCACGTGCCCGGCTGCGCCACCGCGATCGAGGAGGCCTTCCGGGCCGCCGGCGCGCCCGAGGGAGTGTTCCAGGCGCTGCACGCCGCGACCGAGGACGTCGAGCAGGTGATCCGCGATCCGCGGATCCAGGCCGTCTCCTTCACCGGATCGGATCGTGCGGGGTCGGTCGTCGCCTCGATCGCCGCGAGCGAGATCAAGCCCGCGGTGCTCGAGCTCGGCGGCTCGGACCCCTGCATCGTGCTCGCCGACGCGGACCTCGAGCGGGCCGCCGAGGTCTCGGCGCTCTCGCGCATCATCAACGCCGGGCAGTCCTGCATCGCCGCGAAGCGCGTGATCGTGGAGCGCTCGGTGCACGATCGCTTCGTCGAGCTGCTCGCGGAGCGGCTCTCGGCGCTGGTGGTGGGCGATCCGTCGGAGGACGGCACCCAGGTGGGGCCGATCGCCCGCGGGGAGCTGCGCGAGAACCTCCACCGTCAGGTCACCTCCTCGGTCGAGGCCGGCGCCACCTGCGTGCTCGGCGGCGAGATGCCCGACGGGCCGGGGTACTTCTATCCCGTCACCCTGCTCACGGACGTGCAGCCCGGGATGAGCGCCTGCACCGAGGAGACCTTCGGTCCGGTGGCGGTGGTGATGGCGGCCGACGACGCCGAGCAGGCTCTCGCGATCGCCAACGACACCCCGTACGGGCTGGGGGCGAGCATCTGGACCTCGACCGAGCGCGGTGAGGCGATGGCGAGGCGGATCGAGGCCGGGCAGGTCTCGGTCAACGGCATCGTCAAGACCGACCCGCGCCTGCCCTCGGGCGGGATCAAGCGCTCCGGCTACGGACGTGAGCTGGGCCCGCACGGCATCCGCGAGTTCGTCAACGCCCAGCAGGTCTGGGTGGGGCCGGCCCGCGGCTGAGGCCTGGGGCGGAGCGCCGGGGCCGAGTCCTGGTCCCGAACGCTGAACGGGCGCCCTCCGGATTCCGGAGGGCGCCCGTTCAGGGATTCGGTCGGGCTGACAGGATTTGAACCTGCGACCCCTTGACCCAATCAAGCCAGATCGCTATCGATCGGGCCATTGCTGGAATCGCCCCGATAGTGCCGATGACCTGCACGAACAGTCCGGACCCGGCTACCCAATGGGACCGACCAGAACTGGCCCGATTCTCACCTCATGACCACCAAATGACCACCAAGGAGAGCGCCATGACTACCCCGAACACCACCACCAGCACCGACAGCAGCTCCGTCGTCACCCACACCGACCACGTCCGCACAGAGCGCGCCGCACTCAGCGTCCAGACCATGCATGACGGCCACGGCTACGAGCGCCACGTCATCCTCGTGGTCGACGACGAGCCCATGACCGCCCGCCAGGCTCGCGAGACCGCCGCCGCGCTCCTCGAGGCCGCGGACCAGATCGACGGCCGCGACTCCAGCGTGCTCAGCACCAAGCGCTGACCCACCAACACGACGCCCCCGAGGACCACGGTTCCCGGGGGCGTCGCCACGCCTACCGACGGAACAGCCGCCGCATGTCCTCGGACGACGTCTCGACGACCGCGATCCCGTCGTGCTGCACGCCCGCGAGGGAGCCCCGAATGAACCGGGCATTGATCGTCTCGCCGGCGGCGAGCCGCTTCGAGAGTGTCCGGGCATAGCCCTTGTTCACGTACCCCACGCGGCGCGCCTCTCCGTCCGCGTCGAGCGCCAGGACCGCGACCGCGTTCGGGTCGTGCGAGTTCTCCGGCTCCCGACGGAACCGCACTCGAGCCCCCGGCGAGGTGTTACCCGCGATCCCGTCCTCCGGGTAGTAGGCCGTGCCGCGAACCGTGTAGCTCCACACCCCGGCCCGTTGAAGCGCCCGGTTCCCCGGCCCCACCCGCTTGCCGGTCTCGGGGTGCTGGAACCAACCGCCCGCGACGTGCACCGGCAACCGACCCGACGAGTCCCGCACGAGGTAGAACGTCGACTCCTCCTCGCTCAGGTACGTGTCCGACTTCGACGGCGGCGCACCTTCCCGAGGCTCGACGGGGTCAGCCCGCGCGGCAGCCGCTTCCTCACGACGCACGACCAGCGGGACCCGATCAGCCTCCGCCTCCGGACGCTCCGCCGTCGACGAGTCGCCACGCTTCGTCGAGCGCATCAGCCCCCACAGGCCGAGGACACAGAGGACGAGGACGACCAACGGGATCAGCGGCAGCTCCATCCCCGCATCATGCCCGACCGTCTACCCCGAGTAGCGGTCAGTCCATGCGCGCGGGCGCGCGCGTGACCCCCCGTGGCCCCGTCGGAGAGAGAGAACGCTAACCGCACCCCCCTCGGGTGCCCCGGCCTGGTCAGGATCGCGACCCCCCTTCCCCCTGGGGAGAGAGGGCGGCCGCCGGCGCGACGCGCGATGCAGGACGGACGATCGCACGCCGGATGATGCCGGGACACCCGCGCTCCGTTCTGCACCGTCTACGGGCCGCACAGCGCTTCCGGGCATGGAACAGCCCCGGCAGTCGTGAGACCACCGAGGCTGTTCGCGTTGCTCAGAGTCCGAGTCGCCGCAGGAGCTCGAGGGTCCGCGATGGGCTCCCGAGCGTCCGCGGTGGAGGATCGAGCAGGTCGAACGGCGCGGTGGTCTCCGCGGCCAGCGCGCCGCGCGGCGTGCTGTCCGTGGTGCCCGTGCGCTCGTCGTCCTGCTCGCCGGCCATGATCAGCCCTCGCCCTCGTCGCCCTCGTCGTCGGTGAGCTGGATCGTGCAGAGCCCGCCGGGACGGTAGAGGTCGAACCCGAACCGTCCCTCGACGCGGATGCGGACCTGGTTGCGGGCCGCGTCGTCGTTGATGGTGACCGCGCGGGCCTCGAGCCCGTTCAGGTGCGGGCGGATCGCTGCCGAGCCGGCGGTGACCGCGAGCGCGGTGCCGGCCGGCAGGCCGCGGGTGAGCCGCACCGGGTGGCCCCATACGGTGCGGGCTGCCGGGTCGACGGGGCCACCGAGGTCGTACGCCCCGGACGCGTTGCGGGCGGTGGTCAGGGTCACCCAGTCGTCCGGGTGGATCGCGATTCCGGAGAGGGTGTACCCGTCGGCCTCGAGGCGGGTAGTGGCGACCGCGATCGATCCGAGGCCGTCACCGGTGAACGCCTGCTCGAGCACGCCCGTGGTGTTGAGGATGCCCTGGAAGTGCTCGCCCACGACCTTGGTCGGATCGTCGGTCGAGTTGATCGGCTCGCCGCTGCCGGAGAACACCTCGTCCTCGAGCCGGAGCCGGATGCCGAGCAGCAGCTCCGTGTTGATGAACCGGACCAGCTCCCGGTAGTCCTGAAGGGTCTGCTCGCTGATGGGGCCGGCCAGCGTCGCGATGACGCCGAGCTTGTTCGTGACGTCCTCGAAGTCGAGCACGCTCGAGGGCTTCACCTCGCCGGTGCCGACGATCCGCGCGTCCAGCTCCCGGGTCGTCGCCCGACGGTACGTCCACGCCGGCGTGATCGCGGTCACCGCGGGGATGATGTCGAAGATCGAGTCCTGTCGGCCGCCTTCGCCGACGGGCTCAGGATCGACGAAGATGGGGATCGTCCGCGCGACCGAGGTCGGCACGGCCTTCTGTCCACCGGGGCCGTTCGCCGTCATGAGCCCGCGGGCGACGAGCTCCCCGGCGTGCTTGGACGAGAACAGGGTCGTGACGGGCGCGTCGACGGCCGGCCACTCGCTGCCGTCCTCGTCGAACGGATCGAGACCGCCGGTCTTGGACTCGTACTTCCCGATGCCGGCGAGACGGTCGAGCCCGTCCTTGGACTTCGCCGCGGCGGTGATCTTCTTGTCGAGCTCTGCGACCTCCGCGACCTTCGCATCGATCGTGGTGACCTCCGCGTCGGTCAGGTCCCGGCCCGCGGACTTCGCCCGCTCCGCGATCGCCCGCGCCTCGTCGAGAGCCTGCTTGCGCTGTTCCTTGAGATTCATCGTGTGCACCCTTCGTGCTGAGGGGCCGCGCCAGCACCGCGGGCGCGACCGGAGAGAGTAGAGAGCGCGAACTACGGCCACCCCGTGACGGGCGTGCTGCCGTGCGCTCAGGGACGCCGCCCCCATGGCGGTCGTCCTCGTGTTCCGTGTCCCGCGCTCCGCCTCCGACTTACGCCCAGCCCGGGTCGCCTCGCCGTTACGTGCACCGACAGGAACAGGATACCCCGCCACTCGAACAACCGTTCGAGCGACGGGGCACCCGTGGCGACTACCGCCAGTGATCCGCGGCACCCTCGACCGGGACCGTCCACGCGACCGGGACCCGCCGCCCGAACAGGTCGACCTCGTACCGGCACGGCACCGCACCCGGCGTCCCCTCCGGCACCTCACCCGGGCCGAGCCGGTCACGGTCGCCGGGCTCCGGCCGCACCTCCGCCCACCCGCTCACAGCCCGGCCTCCCCGGCCGCGAGGCGGACGAGGTCTCCGTGCACGCCGGCGAGGAACGCGCCCGGGTCCGTGCCGGCGTCGGCCATGAGCGCGAACTTCACCAGCCAGGGCATGACGCCGAGCACCGACCGCGCCTCCGCGACGTCCATCCCCGACAGTGCGGCCGCGAGCCCCTCGTCGTCCTCCGCCCATGACGCGGACAGCACCGCCACCGCATCGAACATCGCACCGATCACCGACTCCGGCACCATCGCGCCCTCGTCCCGCACCTCGTCGTTCATGCCGTCGCCTCCGCTCGTCCTGCTCGTCGTCGTTCCCTCTCCGTGACCCCGCCCCACACGCCCCACCGCTCACCGGCGGCGTCCGCGTAGGCGGCGCACTCCACCATCACCGGGCACTCGAGACACAACCGCACCGCGGCGGCCTGCTCTGCCTTCGTCTCGCCGTGCCAGAGCTCCCGCTGCCACCCGGCACACGGCACCTCGACCGACCCGGTCATCACGGCGGCAGTCAGCCGAGCCCACTCCGCCACCGCACCCGCCGGCACCATGTGCGACAGCACGCTCACCCCGCCCGTCACCGCACCACCCCCGCATAGCCGGCACGGTGACGGACCGTCCCCGCAGCGTCACCAGCCCGCCACACCACCCCACAGGACACGCACTGCTGCACCCGCAGCGACCCCACACCCCGACGCATCACCTCAGCCGTCCGCCACCGCGGCATCTCGCAATGCTCCCGATGCTCGACCCCGAACCCGTCCACCTTCACCGTCATCCCGTCCTCCTGTTCCGTCCCCGGCCCTTCGCCGGGAGCTTCGATCGGTCGATCACCCAATGCGTCCGACCCGTGACGGGGTCGAAGCGCCGCACCAGGTGCGGCTTGCACCTCGGGCAGGGGAGTGGCCCGCCGGGCTGATCCCGCAGCCGCCACCCGTCCACGCAGGCGTGAGCGTCGTCGACCTCAGCCGGCGCAAGCCCCAGCGAGGTCCGGTCGTCATCCCGCTGTGGGAGCCCTCGCCTGTTCATCGCTGCTCCTCGCCCTCGATCTGCTCGAGGACCGCACGTAGCTGTTCTGCGACGTGAGAGAGGTCCGAGCCGCGGAGCCAGAGACTCCGGCCTGTGCCCGGAACCTTGACCATCGCGCCGGGGGTCCGCAGCTCGCCTTCCCGCCACGTATACGCCCGCACCTGGGTCCGTCCTGCTCGTGTCGTCACGCCGCCTCCTGGTCCTTGATCGTGTTGAAGGCGATGTGCACCGCTGCTCGAATGCTTCGAGGGTGGCTCGCGAGAATGCCTCGGACCGTCGCCTCGTGCGGCCCGTTCAGTACGTCGTTGAGGAACACCCATGCGGTCTCCTCATCTGTGACCCACTCGGGAACGTCGAGAGCTCCTGCCGGTCCACGCGCGGACGACGCCCCGCGTCGGCCCCGATCGCGCCAGCGATCGGAAGGTTCCCCTTCCGGTTCGCCTTCGGGTTCTCCTTCGGGTTCCTTTGGGTTGAGGTAGTCCTCTCGTCCTGCCGAGGCGGGAACCTCGTCCCGGTCAGGCGGGACGCTGGTCCCACCTAGGTAGTCCTCTCGTCCCACCTTGGTAGTCCTCTCGTCCCACCTACTCGCCTCAGCCTCACGAGTCAGCCGTGAGAGGTGCGGAAGCCGGAACCGAGTGCGCCGCCCCGGCACGGCGAAGATCGGCTCTCCGTTGCGGTCAGTGCTCACGGCCACCCGGACCTCGAGCCCACGCACGGCGAGGCGCTGGAGCGCTTTGCGGAGCCCGTCGACCGAGAGACCGCACCGGGCGGCGAACACCTCCCGGTCGGGGAGCGCCGTGCGTGCAGGGAACCCGTCGCGATCCTTGTCCTGCGCCATGTCGGCGAGCTCGTACAGCACGAGCGCCTCAGCGGGGGACAAGCCCGCCCCAGCAAGCGTCGTCGCCTCGACGTAGGCGCGCACCTCACGCTGCAACTCGACGCTCATCGTGACCACCGCGCCCCATCGGCGCGCCCCTCGCCGCTCATCGCGCGCCGGGGCCCTCGAAACGGGCGGCGGCCGTGAGGATCCTGACGGCGAGGCGCACCGCGGCGCACCGGTCCATGTCGACGACTCCGCCGGTGTCAATCAGCACACGCGGCTCGTTGTCGGCGCACGCCGCCCGAACCTCGACGCCCTCCACCACACCGACCAGGTCGCTGTGGATCACGGAGCCGTCCACCGGATCGGTCGAGCACTCGACACCGCACTGGTGCGGTGCCTGAACCGGGCTCACCGGTCCGCCCCGATCAGGTTCTCGTTCTCGAACGCCTCGACGTCCTCGAGTCGGTAGCGCACCGCGCCGCCGAGCTTCATGTAGCGAGGGCCCTTGCCCTGGTATCGCCAGCCCGCCAGCGTCGGTGCGGGGATGCCCCACCGCTCCGAGAGGTCTCCCGCAGTCAGCCACTTCACGTTCATTTCATCCTCCTAGCGATCGCCCTGCTACTCGTGGCGAGTAGCAAACCGGGAGCGATAGGAAGAACATAGGCACACGCAACACGGCGACGCAACCCCTAGCGCTTACCAACCGTGAGCATTAGAGTGGACGCGTCCCATCACGAAGGAGCCGGAAACATGCCGAAGGAACAGGACGCGACCACAGTCGCGCCGCCCGTCCGATTCGAGGAGACGTTCGCCCGAGAGCTGCACCGCCGCCGCGAGCTCTCCGGAATCAGCCAGGCCGAACTAGCCCGCCGAGCGAAGGCCG
Organism: Brachybacterium sp. AOP43-C2-M15; assembly: GCF_052446295.1. Taxonomy (NCBI): domain Bacteria; kingdom Bacillati; phylum Actinomycetota; class Actinomycetes; order Micrococcales; family Dermabacteraceae; genus Brachybacterium; species Brachybacterium sp. AOP43-C2-M15. The sequence continues at coordinate 284,188 of NZ_JBQSWB010000002.1, read as the reverse complement.
AGGGACTGCACATCTGGCAGAGCGCTATCGGCCGAATCGAGACGGGGGACCGTCAGGTCACCCTCAACGAGGCCCTGGTGCTCGCGTCGATCCTCGGGGCGGACCTCGCAGAAATGGCCGACTACGCACCCATCGCAGAGGGCGACGCGCTCGACCCGGCAGGCATCGCTACCGAGCGCGCACGTGAGGCCGCCCTCGCCGGCTTTCGCACCGTGTACCAGGCATGGGAACGCCTCGAGGCCGCCACAACAGAAGCCCGCGGATGGATCGACCGGGCGATCGAGAACGAGCTGACCCTTGCCCCCGAAGACGAGCACGGCCACAACCGGCTCCCGGCCTCAGAGGCCACCCTTGCCGCCCTCACCGGGGCGACGCAGATTCGCGCACGCCGCGCGAACGGGTACGTGCTCACCATCGCCCATCTCGAGACCATGGCCGAGGCCCTTGAGCGATTCCTTGACGACCACAGCGAGGAAAACATGCGGCCCATCGTCGACCCCGTGAACACGGAGCGCTGACCTGTGGCCCGCGCGTGGATCGATGACCGCTGGAAGACCAAGGACGGCACGCCGACGCCCCGTCACGGCCAGGGGTCACGCTGGCTCGTGGTCTGGTGGGCTGAGGAACCCGGCCCCGGCGGCACCCTAACGAAGCGCCGCCGCACCAAGACGTTCGCACGCAAGGTCGACGCCCAGAACTACGCCGAGCAGGTCGGCACCACCACCCGAGACGGCACCTACCGTGACCCCAACGCCGGACAGGTCACCTTCGGGGAGCTATGGGAAACCTGGCTCGCCGGGCGCGTCGACCTCAAGGGCGCAACCCTCGCCCGATACCGACGCGACGCCCGCACCTACGTCCTCCCGCAGTGGGGACACCGCCGCGTCGGCACCATCACCCGCGAGCAGGTCGCCGCATGGGTCGCCGACCTCGCCGCCGGACGCGCGCCGTCTGAGTACACGAAGCGCGGCACCGGCGAGACGATCCGGCAGACTCAACGGGGCCCGCTCGCCGCGAACTCGATCAAGCACCTGACCACCCTCACAAGCGCCGTGCTCGAGTGGGCCGTCGAGACCGGCCGCGTCGGAACCAACGTCGCCCACAAGGTCAAGCGCCCCCGCCCGGCACAGAAGGACATGGTCTTCCTGACGCACAGCGAGGTCGACGCCTTCGCCACCGCCGCCCAGGGCGTGACCGGCTCGAGCATGGACCGCGCCCTGGTCCTGTTCCTCGCCTACGCCGGCGTCCGCATCGGCGAAGCGACCGCACTCCGCGTCGGAGACGTCGACCTCGGGGCCCGCCGCGCCCACGTCCGCCAGACATGGACCATCGACGCCGACAGCAACCGCGTGCTGGACACCCCGAAGAACCACGAACGCCGCTCCGTCCCCCTCACCCGCGCCGTGACCGAGGCTCTCGAGCCGCTCCTCTCGGGGCAGCCCGCCGACGCCTTCGTCTTCCGCGCGCCGCGCGGGGGAGCGGTCAACGACGGCAACTGGCGCACCCGAGTGTTCACCTACGCCGCCCACGACGCCGACCTCGCCGGGCGCGGCCTCACCCCGCACAAGCTCCGCCACACCGCGGCCTCATCGGCGATCGCCGCCGGGGCCGACGTCCAGGTCGTCCGCACCATGCTCGGCCACCGCGACGCTTCGATGACCCTCGACGTGTACGGGCACCTCTGGCCCGACCGCCTCGACGAGGTCGCCGACGCCATGGACGCCGCCCGCGACCGCGAGCTCGCCCGAACGGCCACCGAGACCACCGCCAACACCGAGGAGGAACCGCATGACCACCAAATGACCACCAACAGCAACGAGGGACGACATGACGAAGGCCGCCGACCAGTGTTATCCCTGGTCAACGACCTTCCAATGTCGGGCTGACAGGATTTGAACCTGCGACCCCTTGACCCCCAGTCAAGTGCGCTACCAAACTGCGCCACAGCCCGTGATCCTCCGCGGCGGGAGGACCGAGGAATACAGTACCCCGCCCGGCGCGTCGGAGCGAATCGGCGGGGGCGTGACCTGCGGCACCCGCGTCGCGTCCGGAGCGGGACCGGCGGATGCGATAGTGGGGTCGGGCCCGTCGTCCGCCCGCTGACAGGAGGACCGTCGATGATCGACGAGCAGGAGCTGCAGGCCTGGCGGGACGCCCTGGCCGAGGAGCCCGCGGGCTGGGACTTCTCGACCCTGACGGGCTATCGCGAGGAGGAGCCTCCCTGGCGGTGGCGCACCCTGGTGGAGAACCTCGCCGCCATGTCCGATCGGGTCCTGGACCTCGGCACGGGCGGGGGAGAGGTGCTCGCCTCCCTCGCCGACGTGCTGCCCGCGGGCACCCTCGCCACCGAGGGGTGGCCCCCGAACGTCCCCGTCGCCAGGGAGCGCCTCGCCCCGCTCGGCATCGAGGTGCTCGAGCACGACCCCGACGACCCCGACCCCCGCCGTGCCCGCGTGCCGGTGCCGGACGCCTCCTTCGACCTGATCCTGGACCGCCACGAGTCCTTCGACGCGCACGAGATCGCGCGGGTGCTCGCCCCGGGAGGTGCCTTCCTCACCCAGCAGGTGGGCGGGGACGACGCCCGGGAGATCGGCGAGCTGTTCGGCCACGATCGACCCTTCGGCGAGGTCACGCTCGAGAACGCGGTGCACGACCTGGTCGCGGCCGGACTGCGGGTGGATCGGGCCGATGCCTTCCACGGACGCTACGAGTTCGACGACGTGCCGGTCCTGCTGCGCTCCCTGCGCAGGGTCCCCTGGGACGCTCCTGCCGATCTCGACGCGGATCGGCACCGGGAGCTGCTCGAGGAGCTGCACGCACGCACGCGCAGGGGCCCGTTCGTCGCCACGGTGAGCCGCTTCCTCGTCCTCGCCCGCGCTCCGGAACCGGCAGGGGCGGCGCGCGTCGACTTCGCGACGCTGCCGCGCGACGAGCTTGACGTCCCGCGGGTCTGACGGCTGCGCCCGCCTCGCGCTCCTAGACTGCGGACATGCGCGAGGCCGAGCATTCGACACCCCATGGCGAGACGCCCTACTCGCCCACCTCCCTCCTGCGCGCCCTGACGGCCGACCCCTACGGCGTGGACACGCTGCGCCAGGACGAGCACCCGGCCGCCGAGGCCGCACCGCCGGACAGCGCCGCCATGCGCATGGTCACCGTGCTGCTCGCCCTCGTGCTGGGCTTCGCGGTCTCCGTCTCGGTGCTCGGGCTGCGCGACGAGGCCGCCTCCGCGGACGGCCCCCGCGCGCTCCTGGAGCAGGAGGTGCTCGGCACCCGCGCCGAGGCCGAGCAGCTCGAGCAGCGCCAGAGCGAGCTCGAGGGGCAGATCGCGGAGGCCCAGAGCGCCGTGCTGGAGGAGGCCGGCGCCGCCGAGCGCCTCGGCGACTTCGAGCGGGCCGGGGCGGCGGTGGCGATGAGCGGGCCGGGCGTCGTCCTCGTCCTCCAGGACTCCGCGCCGCTCCCCTCGAGCCCGGGCGGCGGATCCGCGAGCGCCAACCGGGTCACCGACGGCGACGTGCAGATCGCGGTGAACGGGCTCTGGGCCGCCGGGGCCGAGGCGATCGCCGTGAACGGCCAACGGGTCAGCAGCACCTCGGCGATCCGCACCGCGGGGTCGGCGATCCTCGTGGACTTCCGCCCCCTGTCCCCGCCGTACCGCATCACCGCCCTGGGGGACCCGCATCAGCTGCGCGGCGCGGTCGCCACCGCGGAGACCGGCGCGTATCTCGAGGAGATCTCCAGCCGCTACGGCATCCTCGTGTCCTGGGAGTCCGAGGACGAGACCTCCGTGCCCGCGCGTTCGGTCGGGACCCTGAGGGAGGCGTCCGTGCTCACCGGGAGCGGGGACGGGGCGCCCGCCTCCTCGACCGACGACATCCCGGCCGCCGACACCCCGACCGCCGACACCGCCACCACAGAGCAGGACGCGCCCGCCGGCGCATCCACCGCCGCCGAGCGCGGCACCGAGGAGGACTCACCGTGATCGCCATCGTCGGCCTGGTGCTGGGCGTCGTGCTGGGCCTCGTGCTCCAGCCCGATGTCCCCGCCGGCCTCCAGCCCTATCTCCCGATCGCGGTGGTCGCCGCTCTGGACACCCTCGCCGGCGGCCTGCGCGCCAGCCTCGACGGCGCCTTCGACGCCCACGTGTTCATCACCTCGTTCCTCTTCAACGTCATGATCGCCGCCTTCCTCGTCTTCCTGGGCGACCAGCTCGGCGTGGGCTCCCAGCTCTCCACGGCGGTGATCGTGGTGCTGGGAATCCGCATCTTCTCCAACGCCGCGGCGATCCGTCGGCTCCTGTTCCGGTCATGAGCGACGGCACCCGCTCCCCGCACACCCCCCAGCAGCAGCGGCTGGCATGGAGGCGGCTGCGGGAGACCCTGCGCCCCCGGACCACCGTCCCCCAGGTGATCGTCGGTCTGCTCTGCCTCCTGGTCGGACTCTCGATCGCCGCCCAGGTGCGCCAGGGGGACGACTCCCTCGAGGGCGCCAGCCAGCAGGAGCTGGTGCGGCTCCTGGACGAGTCGGGACGGCACGCCTCGGACCTCGAGGTCGAGAACGCCGAGCTCGACCGCACCCTGGAGGCGCTGCGCTCGGGCCGGGAGGACGACGTGGCCGCGCAGAATGCCGCCGAGGAGCGGCTCGCGGATCTCGAGATCCTCGCCGGGACCGCCCCCGCCCACGGACGCGGCATCGTCGTCTCGATCGCCGACCCCTCCCAGGGGCTGCGCGCCCCGACCCTGCTCGGCGTGATCCAGGAGCTGCGCAATGCCGGCGCCGAGGTGATCCAGGTCGGGGAGGTGCGCGTGGTCGCCTCTACCTCGATCACCACCGGTCCGGACGGTCGACTGCTGGTCGACGGCACGAGGATCGAGGCGCCGTACGAGATCCGCGCGATCGGCGATCCCTCCGTGATGGAGCCTGCGCTGCGCATCCCCGGTGGGGCGGCGGACTCCGTCGCCGGCGACGGCGGGACGCTGGCGGCGACGGGAGACGACGACATCCGCATCGAGGCCGTCGTGGAGCTTCGCGCACCGGAGCATTCGCGGGTGGTCAAGTGATCGTCAAGTCTTGACCCGACCTGGCTCTGACGGTCCCGTTCGGTCCCTGCGGCGTGCAAAGATGGAGGGGCCGAATCCTGTGCACTCAGAGCACGGGGTCCGCAGCAGGCCAGGAAGGGGTGCACGGTGTCAGGGAATGCCGAATGGAACGACGACAATCTCGACCACACGTCGAAGCTGAGCGCGATCTCTCCCAGCGACCCCGTGGACGATGTCGAGTCCGGCCTCTCCTCCCAGGACCGTCGGGCGATCGAGAACCTGCCGCCGCGCAGCGCGCTGCTCATCGTCCGCAAGGGGCCCAACCTCGGGGCGCGCTTCCTGCTCGACTCCGAGACCACCATCGCCGGGCGGCACCCCAAGAGCGAGATCTTCCTCGATGACGTCACGGTCTCCCGTCGGCACGCCGCCTTCGTCCGTGACGGCGACGGTTTCCTGGTGCGCGATCTGGGCTCGCTGAACGGCACCTACGTGGGCAAGGACAGGGTCGACGAGGCCCGCCTCGAGGCCGGTCAGGACGTGCAGATCGGCAAGTACCGGCTCACCTACCACGACGTCCCCGGGACGGACTGACCGCATGCCGGCCTCCGCCTCGCGCAGGCCGAGCTCGCCCGGAGCCTCACGGCTGAGCATCGGGCAGGTGCTCGAGATCCTGCGGGACGAGTTCCCCGACCTCGCGCACTCGAAGCTGCACTACCTCGAGTCCGAGGGGCTCATCGCGCCCGAGCGCACGCCGGCCGGCTACCGCAAGTACAGCCGCGAGGACGTGGAGCGGCTGCGCTTCGTCCTGCGCGCGCAGCGGGACCGCTTCTGGCCGCTCAAGGTCATCAAGGAGCATCTGCTCGAGCACGGCGTCGACTCCGAGGTCACCTCGATCGCCTCCCGCCCCGGCCCCAGCTCCACGCTGCAGGCCGTGCGCCTGGACCGACGCGGGCTGGCCCGAGAGGCCGCCGTCGACGAGGAGTTCCTCGCGGAGCTCGAGCAGTACGGCCTGCTGGCGGAGGGGGCGCTGTTCCACGGCGCCGCCGAGCTCGAGATCGTCACCGCCGCCCGGGAGCTGGCCGAGGAGGGGCTGCACCCGCGGCACCTGGTGATGCTGCGCACCGCCGCCGAGCGCGAGGCCCATATGATCCGCTCCGTGGCGCGTCCCCGCTCGCGTCCCGGCGACTCCGCGGCCCGTGGCGAGGCCGAGGACTACGCCCGTGACCTCGGCGAATCATTGATCACCCTGCACAGCGCCGTGCTGCGCACCAAGCTCCGCGACAGCTGAGGCGTTCGCGCCGATGCCGGTCCGTGACCTTCGGGCGGCGCGTTGCTGTCGGTCGACGGGCACTTCGCGCTACCCTGGGCACGTGCTCTCGCCCTTCCCCCTCGGAGAGCCGGAACCCGGAGGTAGCCGTGAACGCCACTCGAGGCGATGATCGCACTGAGCAGTCCACCGTCCCCGCAGAGCCTGCCCAGGGCGTGCTGTTCGACGATCTCGTGGACACTCCGGGGGAGCTCGGATATCGCGGCCCGGCCGCCTGCAAGGCCGCCGGCATCACCTACCGGCAGCTCGACTACTGGGCGCGCACCGGACTCGTCGAGCCCGGCGTGCGCGCCGCGCACGGCTCCGGCAGCCAGCGCCTGTACGGCTTCCGCGACATCCTCGTGCTGAAGGTCGTCAAGCGGCTCCTGGACACCGGCGTCTCCCTCCAGCAGATCCGTGTCGCCGTCTCGGCCCTGCGCGAGCGCGGGGTCGACGACCTCGCGGGCATCACCCTCATGAGCGACGGCGCCTCGGTCTACGAGTGCACCTCCGCGGAGGACGTCTTCGACCTGGTCCAGGGCGGTCAGGGCGTGTTCGGCATCGCCGTGGGCAGGGTCTGGCGTGAGGTGGAGAACGACCTCGCCGTGCTGCCGAGCGTCGACCCGGCCGACGACGCCGCCCTCGCGCTGCAGGACGAGCTCGCCGCCCGCCGTCGCTCCCGCGCTGCGGGCTGAGCACTCCGCACCACCGACCGAGAACGGCGAACCCCGGGAAGGGGTTCGCCGTTCTCGTCGTGTGCGCCGGCGATGCCGGGTCGTGGCGCGATGCCCGGTCGTGACCGGGAACCGCGGGGCCGGGATCAGGAGTTCTGGCGCGAGTCCATGACCGTGCCCAGCAGGGCATCGAAGTCCTCGGTGAGCCGCCGGCCGGAGGCGCCCTCGTAGGTGTGCAGCGGCACCGCACCGCCCTGCGCCTGCTGCAGGCCCACACGCTCCTCGATGACGGGCTCGAGCACCGCGTCGCCGAACAGCTCGCGCAGCTCCGCCAGGCGGTACTGATGCTCGACCGAGCGCGGGCGGTAGCGGTTCACGACCAGCCCCAGCGGCTGCAGGCGCGGCGCCATGGCGTCCTCGTGCATCTCCACGGCGAGCTTGAGCGCGCGGTCCGCGGCGGTGACCGCGAAGAAGCCGGGCTCGGCCACCACCAGCGAGCGGTCGGAGGCGGCCAGCGCCATCTGGGTCAGGCCGTTGAGCGAGGGCGGGCAGTCGATCAGCACGAGGTCGTACTGGTGCGTGCGCTTGTCCAGCGCCTGATGCAGGCGTCGCACGTCCTTGGGCCCGGGGGAGGGGGAGTCCATCACCGCCGAGCGGCTGGATCCGGGGATGATGTCCAGGTGGGACGCCGCATCCGCAGCCCACGGCGTCTCGATGATCGCGCGGTCGATCGTCTCGGTGCGCGGGGACGAGAGCACCTCGGCGATGTCGAGGCCGGTGGCCGGTTCGCCGAGCAGCCCCAGAGTGGAGTCGCCCTGCGGATCGAGATCGATCACCAGGGCGTTCACCCCCTGGTGCAGGGCGGCGGAGGCCAGGCCCAGGGTCACCGACGTCTTGCCGACGCCGCCCTTCAGGGAACACACACTCACGATGAACACCCGGGCAGTCTACCGACCCGGGCCGCACGTCCGGGACACCGCGAGCGGTAACCTGCCCACATCGCGCGATCAGCAGGAGATCGGCCGGCAGCAGATCAGGGGGAGCCGATGACGCAGATCACCCACGAGCTCGTGCTCGAGGTGCTCGAAGGGTGCGGTGCGAGCGCGCTGCCGGAGGCGGAGAAGCTCGGGCCCGCCTGGCGGGTGGGACCCACCGAGCTGGGCCTGCGCACCGATGACCTGGACGCCGTGCGCGGTCTCCGCCGGGTGGTCGCGGCCTCCACCGGACTCACCGTTCCCGCGCGCCGTCCGCGGGAGCTGCGCGAGACCTCCGTCCTGCAGCGATTCGGTGAGCTGCTGGGGGAGGTGCGGCGCCAGCGCCCCCGGCAGCGTTTCCACGGCCTGCGTCTCGAGGCGGCCGGGGCCGACACCCCGGAGATGCGGCGACTGGCCGAGACCCTCGCCGAGCTCGTCGACCTGCCCGTCGACCCGGAGGGCGACCTGGTGGTGCGGGTGCGGCGGGGTGCCGAGCCGGGCACCTGGCAGATGCTGCTGCGCACCACCCCGCGTCCGCTCGCGACCCGGGCGTGGCGCACCGTGAACTATCCCGGAGCCGTCAACGCCACGATCGCCGCGAGCGTGCTGGACCTGCTCGGGGTGAGCGGCGAGGACTCGGTGCTCGACATGACCTGCGGCTCCGGCACCTTCCTCGTCGAGCAGCTGCACGAGATCGCGCCGTCCCGGGCCGTCGGGGTCGATCTGGACCCCTCCGCGATCGACGCCGCCCGCGAGCACCAGCGCGCGGCGCGCCGCCGCGGACGCATCGACTGGATCGTGGGGGACGTGCTCGAGACGGAGCTCGAGCCGGGCTTCACCCGCGTCATCACCAATCCCCCCTGGGGGACGACCCACGGCGAGCACGCCGCGAACCAGCGGCTCCTCGAGGACCTCCTGCACCGCGCCGCGGAGCTCGCCGCGCCGCGGGCCCGGCTCGGGGTGCTCACCCACGAGATCACCCGGATGCACCGGGTGCTGGAGACCGCGCCGTCGCGCTGGCGCCCGCTCACCGAGCACCGCTTCTTCCAGAAGGGGCACCATCCGCGGCTCTTCCTGCTCGAGCGCGGCTGAGCGGCGCCGCTCTCACAGCCCGCGACGGCCCTCCCGCAGCGCCTGCAGCGCCGGTTCGTCGCCATGGATCCGCACACGGGCGACCTCGTCGCGTCCGCTCACCCACAGCAGCAGCTCGAGCGGCTCCCCGTGCACGCGCAGCCCTCCCCGGGAGCGGCGCGAGCGCTGCCGGCGACCGCCGAGCGGGGAGACCAGCGTGACGTCGGCCTGCACCGACATCGCCAGCGGTGCCATCAGCCCCACCGCACGCCACGCCCCCTCCGCGGCGCCGGTGCCGAGGCGGCGCGGCTCCCAGCCGTCCTGGGCCCGTCGCAGGTCCTCGTGATGGATCAGCTGCTCGGCCTGCCCGCTGAGCGCATCGATCCTGCCGGCGGGGGAGAGCGGCCCGGGGCCCCGACGCACGCGCTCCACCTGCTCCGACCAGGGCTCCGCTCTCAGCTCGTCGAGCCGTGCGCGCGAGCGCCCCCCGAGCGCTCCGGGCAGTCGCCGCCCGATCATCACGTGCGGCGCGCTCTCGCGCAGAAGCAGGTGCTGGAGCAGGTCGGCGGCATCCCAGCCGGGCAGGATCGTCGGCGCCGCGGGGCCGAGGGCGAGGAAGGTCCGGGCGAGGTCCTCGCGCTCGGCGTTCGTTCCGCTGCTCATCGGCGCCTCAGCCCTGGTTGCTGAACGCGGCGTCGAAGGACACCTCGGAGACCGGGTAGTCGAGCGTGCGCAGGTGCTCGATGGCCTCCTTCGCGCCGTGCAGGCGGTCCATGCCGGCGTCCTCCCACTCGATCGAGATCGGTCCGTCGTAGCCGATGGAGCGCAGGGCACGGAAGGCGGCGTCCCAGGGCACGTCCCCGCGACCGAAGGACACGAAGTCCCAGCCGCGGCGAGGATCGCCCCAGGCCAGGTGCGAGCCCAGGCGGGTGTTGCGCCCGGTGACGCGCACCCGGATGTCCTTGCAGTCCACGTGGTAGATGCGGTCGGCGAAGTCGGTGATGAAGGAGACCGGATCGATCTCCTGCCACATGAAGTGCGAGGGGTCCCAGTTCAGGCCGAAGGCCTCGCGGTGGCCGATCGCCTCGAGGGTGGCGCGCGTGGTCCAGTAGTCGTAGGCGATCTCGGAGGGATGGACCTCGTGGGCGAAGCGCACCCCGCACTCGTCGAACACGTCGAGGATCGGGTTCCAGCGGTCGGCGAAGTCCTGGTACCCGTCCTCGATGACCTCCTGCGGCACGGGTGGGAACATGGCCACGTACTTCCAGATCTTCGATCCGGTGAAGCCGATGACGGTGTCCACGCCGAGCTTCCGGGCCAGTCGGGCGGTGTTCTTCATGTCCTCGGCGGCCCGCTGTCGCACCCCCTCGGGATCGCCGTCGCCCCAGACGGCGGAGCCGACGATCGCCTGGTGGCGGAAGTCGATCGGGTCGTCGCAGATGGCCTGGCCCTTGAGGTGGTTGGAGATCGCCCAGCACTTCAGCCCGTGCTTCTCGAGGATCCCCAGGCGTTCGGCGACGTACTCCTCGTCGTCCCAGCGGGAGGCATCGAGGTGCTCGCCGGACACGGCGATCTCGAGACCGTCGTAGCCCCATCCGGCCGCGAGCTCGGCGACCTGGTCGAGGGTGAGGTCGGCCCACTGGCCGGTGAACAGGGTGTGCGGATGCGCCATGGTGGAGATTCTCCTTCTCAGCGGTGGAGGTGGTCGGTCACGGCGACGGTGGCGCCGTCGGCCGCGTCGGAGGCGATGATCGCGTCGAGCACGCGCTGCAGGGCGAGGCCGTCGGCGAAGTCGGGGGAGTACCCGGGGGCGTCGGTCGTCTCCCGGTCACGGATCGCGACCAGCAGGTCCCGGGCCTGGTTGCTGAAGGCGTTCTCCCAGCCCAGCACGTGCCCCTGCGGCCACCAGGCCTCGAGATAGGGGTGCTCCGGCTCGGTGACCAGCACGCGGGTGAAGCCCTGCTCCGCGACCGGGCGGGTCGCGTCGAGGAACCACAGCTCATTGGGGTTCTCGAGGTCGAAGCGGAGCGCTCCGCGAGTGCCGAACAGCTCGACGGTGAGGCGGTTCTTCGCACCGGTCGCCATCCGGGAGACCTCCACGGAGGCGAGGGCGCCGCCGTCGAGCTCGAGGGTCGCCCAGGCCGCGTCGTCGACGGTGACCGCCTCGGGGCCGTCCTGACCGGGACGCTCGGGAACGATCGTGGCGAGCCGGCCGCGGACCGCGGTGACGGACTGCCCGGTGAGGTGCTGGACCTGGTCGATCGCGTGGGACGCGATGTCGCCGAGCGCGCCCGAGCCCGCGGTCTCCTGCCGCAGCCGCCAGCTCATCGGCGCCTCCTCGTCCACCAGCCAGTCCTGCAGGTAGGCGGCCTTCGCCTGACGGACCGTGCCGAGCTTCCCCTCCTGGACGTATCGCTTGGCCAGTGCCAGCGCGGGCACGCGCCGATAGGTGAAGCCGAGCGCGGCGATCTGTCCGCGCCGCTGCGCCGCGTCGGCCGCGGCGACCATCGCCTCGGCCTCGGCGGCGTCATTCGCCAGCGGCTTCTCGCACAGCACGTGCTTGCCCGCCTCGAGGGCGGCGATCGCGATCTCGGCGTGGAGGAAGCCGGGGGTGCAGATGTCGACGACGTCCACGTCCTCGCGGTCGATGACCGCGCGCCAGTCGGTGGAGTGCTCCTCCCAGTCCAGGCGCCGCGCGGCCTCGGCCACCGCGCTCTCGTCGCGGCCCACGATCACGCGACGGGCGACCTGCGGGACGTCGAAGGCCGCGGCGACGGTGCGCCAGGCCTGGGAGTGGGCACGGCCCATGAAGGCGTAGCCGATCATGGCGATGCCGAGCGGTCGGGCGTTGGGGTCCGGCACGGAGAGCTCCTTCGGGAACGGGTCGGTCAGGGGCGAGCGGTCAGGGCCCGGCGCTCCGGGGCCTGCGGTCAGGGGCCGACGGTCACAGTGTCGCGGCCTCCGGGTCGAAGTCCACCGGCATCGGCGCGGGGATCTCCGCGCTCGAGCTCACCGCGACGGACTCGGCGGTGCGGGTGGCGTCCTCGAGCGAGATCATTACGTCCAGGACGTGGGCGGCGAGCTCCCCGGTGAGCCGGTGGGGGCGCCCGGCGCGGAGGGCCCGGGCCATCTCCAGGGTGCCCAGACCGCGACCGGCGACCGCACCGACGGACTCCCGCTCGGTCCAGTCCTCGTCGCGCCGCGCCGCGAGTCCGACGACCCCGGAGAACTGGTTGGGATCGGGGAGGTCGAGGGTGCCGGTGGAGCCGGCGAGCTCGAGCACGTGCGGGCGATCGATCGCGTCGTCGAAGGAGAACTCGACGGCGGCGACGGTCCCGGCGGTGAAGCGCAGCAGGCCCTGCACCCGGGTGGGGACCTCGACCTCGAAGGTCTCCCCGGCCCGGGGGCCGGAGCCGATGGTGCGGGTGGAGGAGGTCCGCGAGCCGACGGCGGAGACCGAGTCGACCGGACCGTAGGCGAGCACGAGCGCCGTGAGGTAGTAGGGGCCGATGTCGAACAGCGGCCCGGCACCGCGCTGGAAGAGGAAGTCCGGGTTCGGATGCCAGGACTCCGGACCGCAGGACCGCATCAGCGCGAGCGCCGAGCGGGGCTCCCCGATCTCCCCGTCGCGCAGGGCCCGCAGCGCGGTCTGGACGCCGGCCCCGAGGGCGGTGTCGGGCGCGGCGCCGATCCTCAGACCCTCCTGCGCGGCGAGCGCGAGCAGCTCTGCGGCATCCTCACGGGTGGTGACCAGCGGCTTCTCGGTCCACACGTGCTTGCCGGCGGCGAGGATGTCGCGGGAGACGGCGTAGTGGGCGGCGGGGATCGTCAGGTTGACGACGATCTCGATCCGCGGGTCCTCGAGCACCGTCGCGACGGAGCCGTGGCGCGGGATGCCGAACTCTGCGGCGCGGGCGGCGGCGGCCTCCTCCCGGAGGTCCCCGATCGCGCGCACGTCGATGTCCGCCATGGCGGCGAACTCCGTGAGGTACTGGGCGGCGATGACGCCCGCCCCGATGATGCCGACGCCGACGGGACCGGTCGCGCCGCTCATGACCGCACCTCCCCGAGGAGATCGCCGAGAACGGCGTAGGAGCGGGCGACGGCCTCGAGGACATCGCCGTCGAAGCCGTCGAACTCGATCACCCCGAGCTCGAGCCAGGGGGCGGCGGCGAGGATCGAGGGGAGGTCCATGTCGCCCTCTCCGAGGACCAGCTGATCGCGCACGTCGCCCTGCAGCGGCCCGTCCTTGAGGTGCGCGAGCTGCACGCGCTGGCCGAGCCGCTCCAGGAGCGCGGCCGGCTCGGTGCCGCCGACGGCGGACCAGAAGGTGTCCAGCTCGATCACCACCCGGGGGTCGAGATGGTCGGCGAGCAGATCGAGGGCGCACAGCCCGTCGAACACGGGACGGGTCTCGACGTCGTGGTTGTGGTAGCCGACGCGGACATCGTGCTCGGCGGCGATCCCGGCGAGCTCGTTCAACCGCTCGGCGGCGACGCGGACGTCCTGCTCGGACCCCCAGGGCTCGCGGTCCCAGGACGGATCGATCACCGTGTGCACGCCGAGGGAGGCCGCCGTCGCGAACACCCGGGCCGGGTCCCGGTCCGCCATCACGGACGCGTGGGTCGACGGGGCGCTCAGCCCGGTCTCGGCCAGGAGCGGTCGCAGGGTCTGGGCGTGCTCCATGAGCCCGAACGGCTCGACCGCCGCGAAGCCGATCTCGGACAGTCGACGGAGCGTCCCGGAGGGATCCTCGGCGAACGCCTCGCGCACGCTGTAGAGCTGGACGGAGATCTGCACTGCTGCTCCTCGGCGGTGACGGGCGGAGACGGCGGGACCCTCGTCGGGGCCGACCACCGGGTCGGCGGGAGACCGCGAAGGCGTGCCGACGACCGGTGGGTCACAACCCTATGTCCGAGATCACGCCTCGGCAAAGCATGACCTCCGTCCGGGCCGGGAGAGGTGCATCGGGGAGCGACCATGCGGGACACTGGTGGGGTGGAACGACATGTGCACGCGTGGATGAGGGCCGACGTGGCCGAGGGGACGGACATCGCCCTGCTGGTGGCGATCTCCGACGCCCCGGTGGCCGAGGAGACGCTGCAGGTCCTCGCCGACGGGGTGCCCCATCAGGTGACGGAGACGCGGGACCGATTCGGCAGTCGTCTCCACCTCGTGCAGGGGCTGCCGGAGGGGCAGGTCGAGATCGTCTACGAGGCCCGCGGAGCTCGGCCGGCGACGCCTCCTGCCGCGGACGAGGCCGACGCGGTCCTGCACCTGCGCCCCTCGCGCTACTGCGAGGTCGACGAGTTCGAGAAGATCGCCGAGGAGGTCGTCGGCGGGCGCGGAGGCCTCGAGGCGGCCGACGCGGTGGTGGACTGGGTGCACGGCCACCTCGACTACGTGCCCGGCTCCAGCACGATCACCGACTCGGCCCGCTCCACCTACGTCTCGCGCCAGGGAGTCTGCCGGGACTACGCCCATCTCACCGCGACCCTGCTGCGGGCCGGGGGCATCCCTGCCCGCTGCTCCTCGGTCTATGCACCGGGGCTCAGTCCGATGGACTTCCATCTCGTGGTGGAAGCGCTGATCGAGGACCGCTGGCTGGTGCTGGATTCGACGCACCTCGCCCCGCGCAGCTCGATGGTGCGCATCGCGACCGGGCAGGACGCCGCGGACACCGCCTTCATGACCACCCTCGCGGGGAACGTCACGCTCACCGGGATCCAGATCACCGCCGTGGCGGACCCGGAGCTGCCTCGCGAGGTGACGGGGGAGCGGGTCGTGCTGCGCTGACCGCTCCGTTCACCCCTGCACGGGGTCGTCGCCGCCCGCAGGGCTCGGCGGACCCCCGGGAGCGGAAGGACCTTCGGGAGCGGAAGGCCCCTCGGGCGCACCGGGGTCCTCACCGGACTCCTCGTCCGGGCCATCGGCGTCCCCGGTCCCGAAGCTCGCCAGGTACTCCTCGACCTCGGCGGCGATCGCCTCCGCGGTGGGGACCTCGGCCCCGGCCCCGGAGGTGATCATCCGGTCGAAGCGGGACTCGAGCCCGGCGACCATCTCCTGCAGCGGCGGCTGGGCCTCGACCTGCGCGGCGATGGCGTCCCGCACCGGCTGGGCCTGCGCCTCGAGAGCACCGGCGGGGACCTCCGGGCCCTGCTCCTCGCCGATCGCGCCGAGCAGCGCGAGCGCCGCGTCGGGGTAGGACATCTCGTGCAGGTACTGGGGGACGTGGACGGTCAGCCCCACCACCTCGTGGCCGCCCTCGGACAGGCGCATGGTCAGCAGCGCGGTGAAGGGCGCGCGCAGACGGAAGGTTCCCGGCATCGTGCGTCGCACGCTGATCGAGTCGGGGTCGCCCGCGAAGCGGGTCACCGGCAGCTCCCGGGTGTGGGGGACGGGCGCCGGGAATCCCTGCAGGAGCAGGGTGCGCTCGATGCCGAGCTGCTCGACCACGATCCGCAGAGCACTCGCGACCCGCTCCCACTGGAACGAGGGCTCGGGCCCGGTGAGCAGGAAGAACGCCTCCCCGTCGAGGTCGGTGACCTCGTGCAGCACGATCTCGGGCTTGGCGTAGTCGTCGAAGTGGTCGAGTTCGAGGGTGATCTCGGGACGGTGCCCGGCGTAGTCGTACACCTGGTCCATGTCCAGCCGACCCACGACGCGGCTGGACAGGGTGTTCAGGAGGTGATCGTCCACCAGCTTCTGGGCATCGCCGGCATCGCTGTAGGCGCCGAGCGTGACCAGCAGGGTGCGGCCGCGCAGGGAGCGCGAGTCGACGTGTCGCTCGTAGCTGAACAGGGTCGTCGGATCCATCGTGACCTCCAGGGCTGCGGACCGCCGGCGCGGCGGGGCGGGTGACACCATTCCCAACGAGGCCGTCCGGGGACCTATTCCCCGAGCGGGACCGCTCTCACGTGAGCAGCGCCACGGTGTCCGCCGCGAGGCGGAGGGCGAGGGCACCGGTGACCACGAGGAAGACCACCCTGACGAAGCGGGAGCCGAGGCGGAGGGCGAGGCGCGCCCCGAGGAAGCCCCCGAGCACGTTGGCCACCGCCATCGCGGCGCCCAGGAGCCACCACACCTCGCCCTGCAGCCCGAACACCAGCAGCGCCCCGATGTTGGTGGTGAGGTTCGCGAGCTTGGCGTGGACGCTCGCCTCGAGGAAGCCGTAGCCGAGCAGCGCGACCATCGCGATGATGAAGAAGGTGCCCGTCCCGGGGCCGAGCATCCCGTCGTAGAGGCCGACCACCAGACCGATCCCGCCCGAGCGCAGCACGTGCGCCCGACCGCGGTGGCGGGGGTCGTGCACCAGTCCCATCGCGGGCCTCAGCAGCGTGTAGGCGCCGACCCCGAGCAGGGCGACCAGCACGACGGGGGAGAGCCAGGGGCGGGGCACGAAGGTGGCCAGGCCCGCCCCGGCCGCGCTGCCGGCCAGGGCGCACAGCACCAGGGGCACGGCGGTCGCGGCGACCGGCGCGATCCGTCGCACGTAGGTCCAGGAGGACACGGCAGTGCCCGCGGCGGAGGCCACCTTGTTCGTCCCCAGCACCGCGCCGGTCGAGGCCTCGGCCGGCAGCGAGGTCAGCAGCGCCGGCAGCTGGATCAGTCCGCCGCCCCCCACGACCGCGTCGACCCATCCGGCCACGAAGGCGGCGGCGATCAGCAGCACGAGCGTGAGCGCGGAGAGCTGCAGCAGCTGGTCGAGCAGGGGCACGGCCACAGTCAACACCCGTGGTGCACCGGCCGACGAATCGGTCCGCGCCCTGTCGGCCCGCCTGTCACACTGCCGGTATGCGCGCAGTGATCTGGGACCTCGGCGGCACCCTGGTGGACACCTATCCGGACGTCGACCGCGCCCTCGCCGCGGCGATCAGCCCGCGCCCGGCTCCGGAGCTGCTCCACGAGGTGGCGCAGCTGACACGCCGCTCCAGCTCGCTGGCGATCGACACGCTCGCCGGGCGGCACGGCGTGCCCGCACCGCACCTGCGCGAGGCCTACGAGTCCACGAAGCGGCAGTGGCGGCGACGGCCCCCGCCGGTGATGGCCGGTGCCCGCGAGGTGCTCGCGGCGGTCCGCACGACCGGCGCGCTGAACCTGGTGGCGACCCATCGGGACCGGGAGAGCGCGACGGAGCTGCTCGAGGCGCTCGCCCTGCCGTTCGACGACATGATCTGCGCTCCGGACGGCTTCGCGCGCAAACCCGACCCGGAGATGATCCGGGAGCTCCTGGCGCGGCACGCCCTGACGCCGGGGGAGTGCCTCGCCGTCGGCGATCGCCCCGGGGACCTCAAGGCGGCCCGCGCCGCCGGCGTCCGCGGCGTCCTCCTGCGCACGCCCGGGGTCCCCCTGGAGGCCGGCGAGGCGGAGTGCATCGGCCACCTGGGCACGCTGCTCGAGCGGATCGGCCGATCGCGGGGAGGCAGCTGACACGGGGGGAGCGGCTGACACGGGGGAGCGGCGAGGCCATACTGTCGTCATGGCGATGACGCTCTCGACCCCGCCCGTCCCTGCGGACTGGACCCGGCACACCCCGTTCAGCGATCCGGGGAGGCACGCGGAGCTCCTGGAGGACGTCGCGCCGTCTCCCGAAGCGATCGGCCCCGTGGTGCGCAACCTCCTCGCGCACTATCGCGCCGAGGGGGTGAACATGCCTGTGAGCAGCCGTGATGACATCAATCTGCGCTGGGTCGAGGAGATGCTCTCCGTGGACCAGGAGCGCCATCCGGGACGATCCCTCCAGGATCCGCGCGCGACGGAGGCGCGGCTGCAGGGCTGCTGCCGCGATCACACGCTGCTGTCGGTGAGCATCCTGCGGGGGCAGGGGATCCCCGCCCGCAGCAGGGTGGGCTTCGCCGACTACTTCGTCCCCGGCTGGCACAGCGACCACGTGGTCGCCGAGCTCCACGACGGCGAGCGCTGGCGACGTTTCGACCCGGAGGTGGCGCCCGAATCGGGGCTGCTCCCGGACCCCTGGGATCTGGAGGTCGGCCCGGGCGCCCCGTTCACGACAGCGGCCGAGGCGTACCGCGCGCTGCGCGCCGGAGAGCTGGACGCCGCCTCCTACGGAGTGGCCCCGGACCATGAGCTCAGCGGCGACGCCTTCGTCCTGACGGAGGTCTTCTGGGAGCTCGCCCATCGCTACGGGGACGAGCTGCTGCTGTGGGACGGCTGGGGAGCGATCCCTGCGCCCGAGGAGGAGATGAGCGAGGATCTGCTCGCGCTGCTCGACGAGGTCGCCGAGCAGCTGATCGCCGCGGACGCGGGGGACAAGGACGCCGAGCAGGCCCTGCACGCGCTGTACGTGCGCGACGACAGACTGCACCCGGGCGAGCGGGTGCTGCGGTTCTCCCCGCTGGGCGACGGACCGGTGGCCGTGGACCTCCGACGCGGAGAGGACGCCGTCACCCGGCCCGGGATACCGTAGGGCCCATGGCGATCATCCACCGGGCCGAGCTCCGCCCGACCAAGCCCGAGATCCTGCGCGCGTTCCTGGCCGATCGGTCGTGGGGAGAGGCGGGGGAGCCCGAGCTCCTGGGGGCGTACCGCTTCGACGACCCGGACGGCGAGGTCGGCGTCGAATGCCATCTGGCCCGTGTCGGCGAGACGGTCTACCACCTGCCGCTGACCTATCGCCCGGCACCGCTCCCGGACGCGGAGGAGCATCTGCTCACCACGATGCAGCACTCGGTGCTCGGGGAGCGCTTCGTCTACGACGGCCTGAACGACGATCTCGCCCTGGACTGCTTCCTCCGAGCGCTCTGCGGGCAGCAGGAGCAGGCCGAGCTGCAGATCGTCGAGCGAGACGGCGCCCCAGCGGGGATGCGACCGCAGACCGTCGTGCTGCGCCTCGAGACCGATGAGGGCGAGCAGGCGCCGACGGACGAGGATCTGCTGTCCGGCACGCCGTTCACCATTGCGCGCACGCTGGGCGATCTCGACGGCGCCGTGCGCCTGGTGGCGACCTGGGACGGCGGAGAGGGCGTCGTCGCGGCGGTGTGAGCCGTGGTGAGCAGTCCCGACCGACGGCCGCTCGCCGAGCCCGAGCGTCGAGGGAGAGGCACGAGGGGGAGGAGCGCCGGACGGCGACGGCTCGGCGGGCTCCACTTCCACTTTACATAACGTGCATTATCGGCGGACTGTGCAGGACGCCTCCAGGAGCTCGACCGGGCTGTCTCTGCTCGCGGTGATCGCCGCCCGTGCGTCATCCGGAGTCGTCCGCGTCGTCAGCAGTCATCGCGCCTCGGGTCGCGCGGGCCCGCACTCGTGCCGACCGTCTCGACGCACCGACCGTTCCGGCGATCTGCTCTTCACGCCACGCGTCGCCCTCGCTGCGCTGGACGTCGGCGTCCGCCGGGATCCTCGCCACGGCCGCGCGGGACTCCCGGGACGACCCTCCTCAGGCTCCGACGCGACTCCCCCGTGTGCACCACCGAGCCGCCGTGACCTGCATGAATGCATCATCGCTGCAGGTCACAGGCCTCATCGCCGAGTATCGGGAACTCCGCGCCGCCCGACGGGACGCCTACAGAGAGAACACCGACCAGCAGATCGGGTCGCGTCTCCCCTGGTCCTCGAGGACCAGCTCCCGCACGTCCGCCGGCAGCCGGTCGCGCTGCCACGTCCGCTCGCGTCGCAGAGCATCGTCTCCGTGGGCACTGCGCACCGCTTTGAGCGCATAGGCGGCGGCTCCCAGGTCGTGCTCGGCGACGTGTCCCACGCAGGCGGCCTGTCCGGCGGCGTAGGCCGCCCACCGGGCGGCGCCCTGCAGAGGCCGCGCGGCGCCCATGGCGTGGCCGCCGAGGGCGCGGGCCCGCATCATCGGCATCTCGCCGCGCGCCCAGGCGCGCACAGCGTCGACGGCCGTCCGGGGCCGTCGATCCTCGGGCCGCTCGGACGCGAACAGTCCGAGCACGTGCTCGGCGCAGTCGGCGGCCCAGAGGGCGAGCAGCCGGTGGTGCCCGTCGCTCAGGGTGCCACCCCCGGCGGATGGTCACCAGGGCGGGGTCTCGCACCTCGGGCAGGATCATCGCGGCACGATACCAAGCCCGACGCCTCAGGACGTGCCCGGGAGGCGATCGGTGTCGCCGCCGCTCCCCCGGCCCGCGAGCACGAAGAACGCCCCGGAGATCAGCACGCCGCACACCATCGCGATCGCCATCGGCAGCGAGGAGTGGGTGCCGGCGATCCCCACCAGGGGCGCGGCGATCGAGGCCGCGAAGGAGAACCCCAGACCCAGCATCGCCGAGCCGGTGCCCGCGAACTCACGGGCCTGGTCCGAGGCCAGCGCCCCGCCGTTGCCGAAGATCATCCCCTGCGGGGCGACCGTGAAGAAGAACGCGGGCAGCACGATCCAGGCCGGCGTGTCCAGGAACAGACTGCCGATGAGCAGAGAGAAGCTCGCCAGGGAGACCACGATCAGTCCCACCCGGATGAGCCGGCGCGGGTGGATGGTGCGGGTCAGGCGGGCCGAGAGCAGCGAGAGCGCCATCATGCCCATCGAGTTGATCGCGAAGCTGATCGAGTACTCGGTGGAGCTGAAGCCGAGCATCTCCTGGACCACGAAGGAGGACGCGGAGACGTACGCCATCAGGGCGAACGCCGAGAACGCGTTGACCAGCATGTAGGCCACGAAGATCCGTCGGCGCAGCAGGATGCGGACGTTGCGCAGGAAGGTCCGGAAACCGCCGGAGTGCCGCCTCGAGGCGGGCAGCGACTCGGGGATCAGGAAGAGCACGCCCACAAGGGAGATCAGCGACATCCCGGCGATGACGAAGAAGATCTCGCGCCACTGGCCGACCAGCAGGATCAGCCCGCCCAGCAGCGGGGCGACGATCGGTGCGACTCCGCCCACGCCCTGCATGATGTTCATGATCCGGAACAGCTCGGGACCGTCGGTCATGTCGATGAGCACGGCGCGGCCCAGCACCATTCCGAAGCCGCCGCCGATCCCCTGGAGCACTCGCAGCACCAGCAGCATCTCGACGTTCGGCGCGAGGGCGCAGCCGATCGAGGCCAGCAGGCACAGCACGATGCCGATCACCAGCGGGCCCCGGCGACCGATCCGGTCCGAGAGTGGACCGGCCACGACCTGCCCGCTCGCGGTGCCGAGGAAGAACGCGGTGATGGTCAGCTGCATCCGCGAGGCCGTCGTGGACAGCTCCCCCGCGACCTCGGGGAAGGCGGGGATGTACATGTCGGTCGCGAGCGGGCCGATGGCGCTGAGAGTGGTGAGCACGACGATCACCATCGCGGTGACCTTCCCGCGCGAGCGGCGCAGCTGCTCCTCGTCGGGAAGGTGCGCGAGGTCGTGGTCGGCGGAGTCCTCGAGCACGGGGATCGCGCCGGTGATGGTGGGGATCGAGCCGGTGATGGTCGGGATCGAGCCGGTGGAGGTGGGGGTCGGGCCGGTGGAGGTGGCCGGCTCCGTGGGATGGTCCTCGCGGGGGAAGTCGTCGGCGGCGGGAGCCACGAGATGTCCTTTCAGGGGTGCAGACGTCGAAACGGGCGGGACCAGAGGATCCCGCCCGGCTCGATCCGTCCATCCTAGGGACGGCGACGACGCTCGTACAGCCACACCAGGGCCACGGCCGCGAGGTCCACGGCGATGAACACGAGCATGAACGGCCCGCCCATCCCCACCGAGCGGTCGATCTCCAGGCCCCCGCCGCCGGCGAACAGCGCTCCGACCGCCATCAGGATGACGTTGTTCGCGACGTGGAAGGCGATCGGCGCTTCGAGGCCCTTGCTGATCAGTGCCATCGCCGCCATCGAGAGACCGAAGACGATGTAGTAGCTCAGCAGCCACGGGTCCACGGACATGTGCACGAGGCCGAACAGGATGCTCGAGCCGATCATGCCCAGGACCAGCGCGGGCTTGACCGCCCGGACCCACGAGGCGAGCACCGGCATCAGTGCGCCGCGGAACATCAGCTCCTCGCCCGCCGCCTGGAACGGCGTGGTCAGCAGAACGACCACCAGCAGGCCGACGGTGGTGCCGGTCAGGGCGAAGCTCGTCAGGCCCACGGAGCTCGGCGCGATCAGGGCGGAGAGTCCCAGCGCGATGGCGATCAGCCCCGCGAAGGAGCCGGCGTACGCGCCGAGGCGGCGCCAGCTCGTCCGTCGCGGGGCGGCGATCAGGGAGCGCCACGGCACCCGGGCGATGAGCGCGGTGAGCAGCACCGCCAGCGGACCCATCACCGCGAGGCTCAGGTTCAGCGCCGCCATCATCAGCGGCGACAGGGTCATGTCCATCGGATCGCGCCCGAAGGCGGCGGCCTCGATCACGACCACGCCGATGGTGAGCGCGATCTGCCCCACGAACATCACGATGAACAGCACCGGGATGATCACCAGCGGCTTCCACCAGCGCATCCGCAGATGGGCGCCGAAGGGGCGGCTCTCGTCGAGACCGGAGGGACGGGATGCGGGGTGCGGCCGGGCCGACGGGGCGGCGACGGAGCCGTCCGCGGCGGGAACGGTCGGCGAAGGAGACCGGGGGGTCGGAGGAGGAGTCGGAGGAGGGGTCGGGGTCCGGTTCGTCGTCGTCATGGGACCACTCTGCTCGCCGGGTGCCGCACGGCACATCGCCGAAGCGGTCGGCACCCGCCCGACGTTCGTCGGAGCGGACGCCGACCGAGGTCGCAGCGGGAGCCCGTCAGGAGCCCGTCGGCGGGAGCCGGGCGGTCAGCGGCCCGCGAGGCGCGCCTGGTACGTGGGATCGGTGCGCTTCAGCCAGCGGATCACGGCGGAGGTCACAGGGATCATCGCGTACTGGACCAGCACCTTGTACAGCACTCCGAGGATCGTGTACTCGGCCCACTGCTCGATCGAGGTGATGCCGATCGCGACGGAGGCGATCGAGCAGAAGATGATGGTGTCCACCAGCTCGCCGAGTCCGCTGGAGGTGAAGAGCCGGGCGATCAGGCCCCGCTCCCCCATCCGCTGCTTCATGCGGGTGACGACGAACGAGTTCAGGCTCTGGCCGACGAGGAATCCCGCGAGGCCTGCGAGCACCACGATCCAGACCGGTCCGAGCGCGAGCTCGAGGGCCTCCTGCTTGGCCAGGCCGTAGTCGTCGGGGAACGGCGGCAGCGCGATGATCACCTGGTAGCTGATCGAGGCGAGGATGCTCACGGCGAAGGAGGTGGTGATCGCGCGGCGGGCGCTGCGGGCGCCGTAGAGCTCGGTGATGATGTCGCCCAGCACGTAGGCGAGGGGGAAGAGGAAGAAGCCGCCGTCGGTGATGATCTCGAAGCCGATGCCGGGGATCGTCCCGAAGCTGACGCCCTTGGCGGCGCCGATCCCGGAGAGCACGACCACGGTGACCATGGCGGCGAGGAGGATGTCGAAGTGAGAGCTTCCCCGGTCGGCGTAGACGGCGCCGGCCGGGCTTCCAGACGGTGGGACGGAGAGGGTGGGGGTGTTCTGTTCTGCGGTCACCGGGGAAGGGTACACAGCGGACCGGACCCGGACCATGCGGTCCCGGTCCGGCCGGTGCTGCAGGGCAGGTGAGGGGTGGAGGGCCTCAGATGCCGATCGCGGAGTAGTCGACGTCGCTCACGAAGCTCGCGAACTGGTCCTCGCTGCCGTGGAACACGTTCGAGTCGCCGGCGAAGGGGCCGGAGTCCGAGTACTGCCACATCTCCCAGGCCCACCAGCGGCCCGGCAGGGTGGTGGGAGCCGAGGAGCTGTAGGAGGCCAGGAACAGCGGGGAGTTCGTCGGCGTCCAGTCCCCCACCACGTCGTTCCACCAGTGCAGGTTGGTGTAGAGCACGGGACGGCGGCCGGTCTGGTCGCGGTAGCGCACGGAGAAGGCGCTGATCCACTCGCGCATCTCCTGCTGGCTGAGGCCGTAGTCGCGCGGGATGCCGCTGTAGCCCTCGAGGTCGAGCATCCCCGGCAGGGTGATGCCGTCATCGCTCCAGCCCCCGCCGTTGTCGAGGAAGAAGTCCACCTGCTCCTCGGGACCGCCCGAGTCGGGCCGGGCGAAGTGGTAGCCGCCGCGCGCCAGCCCTGCGGCGCCCGCGCCGAGGTACTGGTGGTCGAAGTCGCTGCTGCGGAAGGTCCGGCCCTCGGTGGCCTTGACGTAGGCGAAGCGGGAGCCGAGCTCGACCTGGGCGGCCCAGTCGACCTCGCCCTGCCAGCCGGAGACGTCCTGGCCGTAGATGCCGGCGGCGTTCGCGGCCGGGGCGGCGAGGGCGGCGGTCCCGGTGCCGAGCGCGGCGGCGCCCAGCACGCCCCCGCGCAGCACGGAGCGACGGGAGGCGCCGGACGACGCGGTGGGACGAGGGGGTCCGGAGGCGCCGGTGGCCGGCGCCAGATGACGGGGACGGTAGGGGGACATGGCGTCTCCTGGGGAAGAGGGGAAGCGGGGTGCGACGAGCGTCACACCGCGACCACCGTACGCGGCCTGCCCGCCGCGAGCACTCCGTGCCGGGAACCCGGCGTGTCGCGACGAATCGGACGGGCCGCACCCGCCCCCGCGCCGACCCCCGTGCCGATCCCCGCGACTCAGGCCGAGGAGTCGTGCTCCTCCGCGTCCGGGCGCGGCTCGTCCGGGTGCGGCTCGATGAACGCGCGCAGGGTGCCCAGGATCGTGGTGGCGGCGAGCTCGGTGACGTCACGCTGCTCCATCTGCTCGCGCAGCATGAGGTCGATGAAGATGCCCATGAGCAGCTGGGCGAGATCCTCCGGCGGCAGCAGCGCGCGGGCGCCGGTGGCCTCCAGGCGGGTCGAGAGCAGCGCCCCGATCTGGTCCCGCAGGCGCTCGCGCTGCACGGCCAGCTCGGCGCGCATGCGCTCGTCGCGCAGGGAGCGGGCGATCGCGTCGGAGTAGAGCAGGTACCACTGCCGACCGAAGGGGCGGATCCCCTCGAACACCGCGAGCATCACTCCCCCGTCGTCGATGCCGGTGATGAGGCTCTGCTCGCGCGTGCACGACTCGGCGACGGCGGACGCGACCGAGCTGTTCGCGATCGCGATCAGCTCGGCGGTGACCTCGTCGAAGAGGGCGGTGAACACCTCCTCCTTGGTGGAGAAGCTCGAGTAGAAGGCGCCCCGGGTGAAGCCGGCCGCCGTGACCAGGTCGTCGACCGTGGCGCCGTCGATCCCCTTCTCGACGAAGACGTCGAGGGAGGCCCGCACGAGCTTGGTGCGGGTGTTCTCCCTGCGCCGGGTGCCCGCGGACTCGGGCAGCGGTTCGAACAGATCGGTCATGGCTCCTCGTCGTGCACGGTTCCTGCGGGTGTGGTGTCTCACGCACTCCGACATCGTTGAAGGCGCTGCGTCGCACCCGATAGTATCTCACCGATACATACGTGTATCCAATGCGTGGGCGTCTCGAGCGGGACCGTCCGTCGCCCGTGTCCGAGCTCGCCCAGGAGGTCGCGTGTCCTCGTCCCTGTACCGTCTCGGCCGTCTGATGGCCGCCCTGCGCTGGAAGGCCGTCGGAGCCTGGATCGCCCTGCTGGTGATCGTCGGCGCGCTCGCCGTCGGGCTCGGCGGCACCTTCTCCACGGACATCGAGATCCCCGGCACCGAGGGACAGCGCGGCATCGACACGCTCGCCAACCGGTTCCCCGAGATGGGCGGCACCTCGGGACAGGTGGTCCTGGTCACCCAGGACGGCTCCCCCGTCGAGGAGCACCAGGACGAGATCGACGCGCTGATGGACGAGATCGGCGAGGTCGAGGGCGTCGCGGCCTCCGCCTCCCCCTTCGACGACGTCTCCCCCGGCACCCGCAGTGACGACGGCACCGCGATCATCGCCCAGTTCCAGATGGACGGTCAGGTCGGCGAGTTCCCCGCCGAGTCCGTCGAGGAGATCACCGCGCTGGTCGAGGACGCCGACACCTCCTCCCTGGAGGCGAACATCGGCGGCCAGGTGCTGCAGAGCTCCGAGGTGCCCTTCGGCGCCGGCGAGGTCGTCGGCATCGTCCTCGCCCTGATCATCCTCACGATCGTGTTCCGCTCCCTGCTGCCCGCGATCATCCCGATCGTCACCGCGATCGTCGGCGTCGGCGTCTCGATGCTGGCGCTGGTGGCGCTCTCCGCCGGGCTGGACGTCCCCTCGGTCACCACCGCGCTCGGAGCCATGCTGGGCCTCGCCGTCGGGATCGACTACGCCCTGTTCATCCTCTCGCGGCATCGAGACCAGCTCAGCCGCGGCGAGGACGTGCACGAGTCGATCGGCACCTCCGTGGCGACCTCCGGCAGCGCGGTGATCTTCGCCGGCATGACCGTTATCGTCGCCCTGGTGGGGCTGTTCATCACGGGGATCCCGTTCCTCACGGTGATGGGCGTCGCCGCCGCCGCGACGGTCGCGCTCGCCGTGGTGGTGGCGCTGACCATGCTCCCGGCGATCATGGGCATCCTCGGCGAGCGGCTGCGCCCCCGGCGCACCCGCCGCCTGATGGCCGAGAACGGCGGTGCCCTGCCGGAGCCCGACCCGGCGGCGCGTCCCCGGCGGAGCTTCGGCCGCGCCTGGGTGCGCCTGGTCACCAAGGTGCCCGCCCTGACCATCCTCGTCGTGATCCTCGGCGTCGGCGCCCTGGCGATCCCCATCAAGGACCTCGAGCTCGCGCTCCCGGACCTCGGCACCGAACCGCAGGGCACCGCCGCCCGCGACACCTACGACCTGGTCGCGGAGGAGTTCGGCCCCGGCTACAACGGTCCCCTGCTGGTCACCGCCGACATCATCAACACCACCGATCCTCTCGGCGTCGTCGAGCAGCTCGAGGACGACATCTCCGAGCTCGACCACGTCAAGGAGATCCAGATCGCGACCCCCAACCAGGGCGCGGACATGGCCGTGGTGGTCGTGATCCCCGAGGGCGGACCCACCGAGCAGAGCACCAAGGACCTCGTCATGGAGCTGCGCGAGAGCGCCGGGGACTGGGAGGGCGAGCTGGCCATCTCCGATCTCACGGTCACCGGCTCCACCGCCGTCGGCATCGACGTCACGGACAAGCTCTCCGACGCGCTGCTGCCCTTCGCCCTGTTCGTCGTCGGTCTCTCCCTGATCCTGCTGGCTCTCGTCTTCCGCTCCGTCTGGGTGCCTCTCAAGGCCTCCGTGGGCTATCTGTTCTCGGTGCTCGCCGCCTTCGGCGTCACCGCGATGGTGTTCGAGTACGGCTGGTTCAACGGCCCGCTGTTCGTGGACGTCAACGGCCCGGTGGTCTCCTTCATGCCGATCATGGTGATGGGCGTGCTCTTCGGACTCGCGATGGACTACGAGGTGTTCCTGGTCTCCCGCATGCGCGAGGAGTTCGTGCACAACGGCGACGCCCGTGCCGCCATCGAGCGCGGCTTCACCGCCAACGCCCCGGTGGTCACCGCCGCCGCCCTCATCATGGTCTCGGTGTTCGCAGGCTTCGTGACCTCCGGCTGGTTCATGCTGCAGCCGATCGCGGTCGCGCTCGCCGTCGGCGTGCTGGTGGACGCGTTCGTGGTGCGGATGACCTTCGTGCCCGCCGTGCTCGCCCTGCTGGACCGCCACGCGTGGTGGCTGCCCGGATGGCTCTCCCGCCTGCTGCCGACGGTCGACGTCGAGGGCGAGGGCCTGGCCGGGGTGCTCGAGCACCGGCACTGGACCGAGGAGCACGGCGCGCACGCGCTGCGCCTCGAGGAGACCGTCGCCCCGCTGCTCGGGGAGCGCGGCACCCTCGGCCCGCTCACCGGCGCCGTCGTCCCCGGCACCCTGCTGGTGGTCCGCGCCCCGGACGACGCCGCCCGCGCGAGCTTCCTCGCCCTGGTCGCCGGGCGCCTCACGCCCAGCTCCGGGATCCTCGCCGTCCACGACCGCCTGGCCCCCGACGACCTCGGGGCGATCCAGGGCCGCGCCCACTGGATCGGCGCCGGCGCGCCGGTCGCGCGGCGCCTCGCCGAGATCGACGGCCACGGCCTCGAGCGGGCGGTGGTGGTCATCGAGCAGATCGAGGACCTCGCCCACGCCGCCGCGAGCGTCGACGACACCCTCGTCGAACGACTCGACGCCCTGCTCGAGCACGGGGCCACGGTGATCGTCGGCTCCCGCGCCGATCACCCCCTCGACGCCGAGCGCCGCCTGCACCGGACCCTCCGCGATCCGCGCCGCCTGCTCGCCCTGTCCGTCCAGCGCTCCGCCGCCTCGACCCCCGAAGGAGCCCTCGTATGACCCGCCTGTCCCACCCCCGCACCCTGATCGTCGTCCTGGTGCTGCCACTGCTGGTGGCCGCGCTGGGGATGTGGGCGCTCAGCGGCCGGGTGGACCGCCTGGATGCCGTGCCCGCCGCGGTCGTGAACCTCGACCAGGGTGCCGAGATCGAGGACGAGGACGGCGAGGTGCAGAGCGTGCCCTTCGGCCGTCTGCTGGCCGGCGCCCTCACCCAGCCCGGCACCGTCGAGGACCAGGAGACCCCGGAGACCACGGGCTTCGACTGGCAGCTCACCAGCGAGGAGGACGCCGAGCAGGGGCTCAAGGACGGCTCCTACTCCGCGGTCGTGGTGATCCCGGAGAACTTCTCCGAGCGCCTGGCCACCATCGGCACCCCCGAGGCGACCCGGGCGATCCTCGAGGTCACCACCAATGACGCCAGCGGGCAGATCAACGCACTGGTGGGCACCGCGGTGGCCGAGGCCTCCGCCGGGACCATGGGCGGGCAGATGGCCGAGCAGTACCTCGACCAGCTCTACCTCGGCTTCAACGATCTCGGCGACGGCTTCTCCGACGCCGCCGACGGCGCCGAGGAGCTCGCCGGCGGCACCTCCGACCTCGACGACGGGGTGCAGGACCTCGCCGGCGGCACCCGCGAGCTCGCCGAGGGCAGCGACGCGGCCGCCGAGGGCGCCCGCCAGTTCTCCGGCGGAGTGTGGACCTTCGCCGACGGCACCTGGCAGGCCGCCGACGGCACCCGGGCCCTCGCCGACGGCCTCGACGACCTGGCCACCGGCAGCGAGGACCTCGCCGACGGAGTGGTCGGACTCCAGGACGGCATGCGCGGCACCGAGGGCCGGCCCGGGCTGGTCGACGGCGTGAGCCTGCTCGCCGACGGCGTCGAGGGCGACGGCTCCGCCGAGAACCCCGGCCTCGAGGCCGGGGCCGACCAGCTCGCCACCGGTCTCGAGCAGTTCGCCGACGGCGTCTCGCAGGCCGGCACCGCGGTCTCCGGCGACGGCTCCGCCGAGAACCCGGGCCTGGTCCCGACCGCGCGTGACGTCGCCGACGGCACCGCTGAGCTCGGCGAGGGCGCCCAGCAGGCGGCCGACGGGCTGGCCGGCACCGAGGAGCAGCCGGGCCTGGCCCAGGGCGCCGAGGGCGTGGTCGGCTACGCCGAAGGGCTGCAGACCATCGTCGACGGGGACGGCACGCTCGAGAACCCCGGTATGAGCGATCTGTCCGGCTCCATGGCGCAGAGCGCCTGCGCGCTCGCCGAGCGGTATCCCGACGATCCCGAGGCGCAGGGCCTGTGCCAGCAGGCCGAGGGCATGACCGGCTACGTCGAGGGCGTGGACGGGGTGCTGGCCGGCGACGGCACCGCCCAGAACCCGGGTCTGGCCGCGACCGCGCAGGGCGTCGGCGAGGGCGCGACCGCGGCCGCGGACGGCGTCCAGCAGATCGCCGACGGCCTCAACGGCACCGAGGAGCAGCCGGGCCTGGTCCAGGGCACCCAGGGTGTGGTCACATACGCCGAGGGCGTCGAGTCCGCGTTCGCCGGGGACGGCACCGCGGACAATCCGGGCCTGACCGGCTCCGCCGAGCAGCTCGCCACCGGTGCCCGAGAGAGCGCCGACGGTGCCGGGGAGCTGGTGGTCGGGGTCACCGGTCTGCGCGACGGCCTGGTGCAGTACGCCGACGGCGTGGACCAGCTCGCCGACGGCTCCCGCGAGCTCGCCCAGGGCACTCGCGCCAGCGCCGAGGGCGCCGGGGATCTCGCCGACGGCACCGATCAGCTCGCCGCCGGGGCCGACGAGCTCGGCACCGGCGCCGACCAGCTGGCCGACGGCAACCAGCAGCTCGCCGACGGGACCGGCGAGCTCGCGGACGGCACCGAGGAGCTGGCCGGGGGCACCTCCGAGCTCGCCGAGGGCACCGACGAGCTGGCCGACGGGCTGCGCCAGGGCGCCGACGACGTGCCCTCGTACACGGAAGACGAGCGCGCCCGGATGGGCGAGATGGCGGCCTCTCCCGTCGGCACCGAGGCGCACCGGCAGAACGAGGCGAACGGCGCGGACACCGCGACCTTCCCCTTCGTCACCGCGCTCGCGCTGTGGATGGGCGCCTTCGGCACCTTCCTGCTGATGCCCGCGCTCTCGCGGCGCCTGCTGGACCGGGCGCTGCCCATGTGGCAGGTGGTGCTGCGCTCCCTGGCCCCGGCGCTGCTGATCGCGGTGGTGCAGACCGTCGCGGTGCTCGCCGTGCTCACGGCCATCGGCATCTCGCCCGTCTCCCCGCTCGCGGTGGGGCTGGTGTCCCTCGCCGGTGCAGTCATGTTCGCGGCCCTGCACCAGGCGCTGCTGACCCTGCTGGGCGCCCGCATCGGCCGCATCGCCTCGATCGTGCTGATGGTGCTGCAGGTGGTGACGCTGGTGGGCATCGTGCCGGTCCAGACCGCACCCGAGCTGCTGCAGTCGATCGGGTCGCTGATGCCGCTGTCGTTCGTCACCCAGGGCCTCGTGCACGCCGCGCTCGGCGGCACGCTGGTGAGCACCACCGGCACGCTGCTGGCGATCCTGGCCTGGGCCGCGGTCTCGCTGGTGCTCACGTTCACCGCCTCGCGCGGCGCGCGCCGGGCCGGTCGTTCCGAGCACGTGGGCGCGGGGGTGCTCCCGGCGACCGCCTGACCCGGCGGACGGCCCGGCTCAGCGGAAGTCCCGGGACCGGCCCGCCGCGGCCAGGTCCAGGACGGCGACATCGTCGGCGACCAGGTTCACCGCGCCGGTGCGGTTCTCGACGATCCCGCGCAGCACGACCGCGCGGGCGGTCCGCAGCAGGGCCCGGTGGCGCACCCAGAACCCCTGGGAGCAGACCACGTTGAGGATCCCGGTCTCGTCCTCGAGGCTGAGGAAGGTGACGTTCCCGGCGGTCGCCGGGCGCTGCCGATGGGTGATCACCCCCGCCACCCGGAGCCGGCTCGAGTCCTCCGCCTCTCGGGTCCCGGCGATCGAGAGGACCCCCTCCCCCGCGAGCTGTTCGCGCAGCAGCGCCATCGGATGGTCGTCCAGGGTGATGCCGGTGGCCCAGGCGTCCGCGGTCGCGAGCTCGGCGTCGCTCATCCCCGGCAGCATCGGGGCCTGGGCCCCCACGGCGAGATGCGGCAGGGTCTCCGGGGACTCCTGGGCGGCGGCGCCCGCGGACCACAGCGCGTGCCGGCGCGAGGGGGCCAGGGCGTCCAGCGCGCCGGCGGTGGCCAGCGCCTCGAGCTGCCGGGCCGTCAGCCGCACCCGTCGGGCCAGGTCGGGCACCGAGGCGAAGGCACCGCCGCGCCCCCGCTCGGCGACGATCTGCTCCGCGGTCTCGGTGCTGATGCCGCGCACCTGGTCCAGTCCCAGCCGGATCGCGGGCCCGCGGGCCGCGGCCTCGCCCTGCACCTGCGCACCGGGCGGATCGACCCGGTAGCCGAGATGCTCCGCATCCGTCTCCAGATCGCTGCGGGCACGGCTCGCCAGCACATCGGGCCCGCGGGTGAGCACGCCGTGCCGGCGGGCGTCGGCGACCAGCGACTGCGGGGAGTAGAAGCCCATCGGCTGGGAGCGCAGCAGGGCCGCCGTGAACGCCGCCGGGTAATGGCACTTCAGGTAGGAGCTCGCGTAGACCAGGTACGCGAAGGAGTAGGCGTGGGACTCGGGGAAGCCGTAGTTGGCGAAGGCCAGCAGCTTGCGGTGGATCGCCTCGGCGTCCTCACCGGTGATGCCGTGGTTCGCCATCCCCTCGAACAGGGCGTCGGAGAGCTCGAGCATCTTCTGGGTGGAGCGCTTGGAGCCCATCGCCCGGCGCAGCTGATCGGCCTGGGCGGGGGTGAAGTCCGCGACGTCGACCACCATCTGCATCAGCTGCTCCTGGAACAGCGGGATCCCGAGGGTGCGGCCCAGGGACTTCTCCAGCCGCGGGTGGAGGAAGGTGACCGCCTCCTCCTTGCTCCGGCGCCGGATGTAGGGGTGCACGCTGCCGCCCTGGATGGGGCCGGGACGGATCAGCGCCACCTCGACCACCAGATCGTAGAACTCGCGCGGCCGCAGCCGCGGCAGGGTCGAGATCTGGGCGCGGGACTCGACCTGGAACACGCCCACGCTGTCCCCCGCGCACAGCATGTCGTAGACCGCCTCGTCCTCCTGGGGCAGGGTGCGCAGCTCGAAGTGCTGGCCGTGGTGCTCACCGACGATCCGCAGCGCATGGTCCAGCGCCGTGAGCATCCCCAGCCCCAGCAGGTCGAACTTCACCAGCCCCGCTTCGGCGCAGTCGTCCTTGTCCCACTGCAGCACGGTGCGGTCCGCCATCGCCGCCCACTGCACCGGGCACACCTCGATCACCGGCCGGTCGCAGAGCACCATGCCGCCGGAGTGGATGCCCAGGTGCCGCGGGGCATCGCGCAGTCGGTGCGCGAGAGCGACCACGTCCTCGGGGACGTCGGCGTCCGCGA
The DNA here is from genome assembly GCF_052446295.1 of Brachybacterium sp. AOP43-C2-M15. Taxonomy (NCBI): domain Bacteria; kingdom Bacillati; phylum Actinomycetota; class Actinomycetes; order Micrococcales; family Dermabacteraceae; genus Brachybacterium; species Brachybacterium sp. AOP43-C2-M15. The sequence goes on along the minus strand of NZ_JBQSWB010000002.1, from coordinate 251,506 downwards.
GCGAGGAGAAGGAGCGCTCGATCCGCTTGGCGAAGGCGTCCTGCGCGCCGGTGTCGTAGCCGAGCGCCCGCGCCGCGTCGCGCACGGCGAGCTTGGCCCGGTAGGTGATGACGTTGGCGACCTGGGCGGCGTTCTCCCGGCCGTAGCGCTCGTAGACGTGCTGGATCACCTCCTCGCGACGGTCCGAGGCGATGTCGATGTCGATGTCCGGCGGGCCGTCCCGCTCGGGGGCGAGGAAGCGCTCGAACAGCAGATGGTTGCCGACGGGCTCGACCGCCGTGATCCCCAGCGCGTAGCAGACGGCACTGTTCGCCGCGGATCCCCGCCCCTGGGCGAGGATTCCCTCCCCCGCGCAGAAGTCGATGATCTCGTGGACGATGAGGAAGTAGCCCGGGAAGTGCAGGTCGGTGATGACCGTCAGCTCGTGGTCGATCTGCGCCCAGGCCCCGGGGACCTGCTCGGGACGGTCGGGGGCAGGGCGCGGCCCGTAGCGCTCACGGCCCTCGATCTCCACCAGCTCCACCAGCCAGCTCGCCTCGTCGTACCCGGCCGGCACCGGGAAGGGCGGCAGGTCCGGGGCCAGCAGGTGCAGGTCCAGGGCGCAGTCCCGGCCGAGCCTCGCCGCCTGGGCGATCGCCCCGGGGTAGCGGGGCAGCAGCTGGGCCATCTCCTCCCCGCTGCGCAGGTGCGCGGGCCGCGAGGACAGGTGCGGATCGGCCTGCGACAGCGGCAGCCCGGCGCGCAGAGCGGCATGGGTGTCCGCCAGGCGCTTGTCCGCGGGGCGGGCGTAGTGGGCATCGGTGGTGGCCACCAGCGGCAGGGAGATCGCATCGAGCCCATGGGACTCGCGCACCAGGCGGGCCCCCTGGGCCAGCGCGTCGTGCAGCTCGTCGGCCTCTCCCCCGCCGCCGACGACCAGCTCCACCGCGACGTTGCCGGCGCCGAACAGCTCCACCAGGCGGGCGATGGCCTCCGCGGCGGCCTGGGCGGCGGCCTCGAGGTCCCCGGACTCCAGGTGCGGTGCCGCGGCCCGGGTCGCCGCGCCCTTGCGGCAGCCGGTGAGGATCAGCCAGTGCCCCTCACCGGCGAGGCGGGAGAGCTCCGCGAGCCGGTAGCGCGGCGCGGCCTTCTGCCCGCTGTCGAGGTGCGCACGGGCGATGGCGGCCGAGAGCTGCCGGTATCCGGCGGTGTCGCGCACGAGCACCAGCAGGTGCTCCCCGGCCGGGTCGGGGACGCCGGTGCGGGGCGCGGAGACGACGGGGGTGGTGTTCGCGGTCCTCGCCCCGGGCTCGAGGCCCAGGGTCAGCTCGGCCCCGAACACGGTCGCGATGCCGGCCTGCGCCGCGGCGGTGGCCACGCGCACCGCCCCGGGCAGCCCGTCGTGGTCCACCAGAGCGATCGCGCCCAGTCCCAGCCGGGCGGCCTGCTCGGCCATGTCCTCGGGACTCGAGGCACCGTCGAGGAAGCTGAAGTGGGAGTGGGCGTGCAGCTCCGCGTAGTCGACGGTGCGGGCGGGCCGGTAGGAGTCCTCGTCGCGCCGACCGGTGTGCTCGACGACGATCGGCGGGGAGACCAGCTCGGCGGGGCGGTCCGAGAGGATCGCCTCGAGGTCCTTCCACGCGGGCGGGCCCAGGAACCAGCGGGCCATCAGATCCCACCGCCCCGGGAAGCAGGTTTGCCAGGCCTGGGCAGAGACCCGAGGATGACGCCATGCGCGTGCATCTGCGGGAGGTCGACGAGGCGGTCCTCGACCGACTGCTGCGCACTGCTGTGCAGGACGCGGCGGCCCACGAGGTGACGCCCCCGCTGACCCCGGGTCCTGCCTGGACTCCCGAGCGCATCAGCTGGTTCCTGGAGCATCATCGACGTGCTCGCTCCGGAGTGGACGGCCCTGCGGGCGAGGCCACGTGGGCGGTGACGCTGGAGGACCGCCCCGTCGGTGCCGTCCGCTTGCGCAGGCTCGACGCTGACACCCTCGAGACCGGGATCTGGCTGGGCAGGTCCGCCCGCGGGTGCGGAGCGGGCACCCGTGCGATGCGGGCCGTGCTCGCCCGGGCACGACAGGAACGGGCCGATGTGCTGACGGCGGAGACAGCTGCGGAGAACCGCGCCATGCGGACGATCCTGCACGGGCTCGGGTTCGTCCCGGGCATCGAGGCGCCACCGGGCCGGGTGTCGATGAGCCTGCCCCTCGCAGCAGGTCGCCGATGATGTTTCTGCCGCACTCTCGCACCACGCTTCCGCCTCAGTCATAGAGCCCCTCCAGCGTCCAGTCGCCCGTGCGTGACAGGGCGAGCACTGCGGTCTCCTCGGCGCTCGCGCCCTGCACCACGAGCTGGAGGCGAGCGGCACGGGTCCCGCCCGGAGCCCACCAGCGCTCGTCGAGCACGGTGGGAGCGCCGTGGGCGAGCACGGGATAGCCGGAGCCGGCCCGGAGCCCTGCCCGCTGCAGCGCCGGCGCACCGGGGGCGAGGACGTGCAGCTGGACCGGTGCACCGCTCAGCAGACCCCGTGCGGTGACCACGATCGGCTCCCCCGCCGCGTCCTCGAGGCGCACCGACGGCCGTTCGCGGAACACGGTGGCGGGCACGGGCCGCGGCAGGGCGCCGGGCCAGGGCCCCTCGCGCCGCTCGGGCTTCTCGCTGCGCCAGGGCACCAGCGTCATCTCCTCGGCCAGCAGCCGCCCGCCGACGCTCGCGGGAACCTGCACGGCGTCCTCCCCCGCCAGGCCCTGGGCACGGGCGAGGGCGCGCGAGGCGCGCTGCGCGGACTCCCCCGCGCTGCCCCACAGGGCCGGGGCGCTCTCCCCCGCCGGGGCCAGCTGCAGCGGGTGCAGCCCGATCCGGGTGATCGCCCCGGTCGCGGGGCCGCCGAGCCGTGCCCGCGTGATCCAGCCGTCGCACTGCCAGCGGATCCGGTCCACCACGTCGGCGACGGTCAGCGCGCCGTCGTGCCGCCAGGTGCGCTCCATCTCCTCGCCGCTCTCGGTGCGGGCCACGATCCGCAGCCGTGTGCACACCAGCCCGCGCTCGACCAGCAGTCCGTGGAGCTGCTCGGCCAGCGGGCGGGCGATGAAGGCCGCCTGGTCTGTGCGCACCAGCGGGGTCTCCAGCGCGGTCTCGGCGAGGATCGGCTGGGTGGGGTGGTGGGCCGCGGGCGGGGCGGGCTCCTGCCCGCGGGCCAGCAGGTGCAGCGTCGCCACGTCCGGGCCGAAGCGGTCCGCGACCGCGGCAGGCGGCAGGGCGGCGAGGTCCCCGAGGGTGGTGATGCCCAGCCGCTGCAGCAGGTCGACGGTCTCGGCGAGGTCCAGCCGGCGCTCCGGCCGGGTGGCCGAGGGCTGTCCGCGATGGCCCCAACCGGGGCCGACGGGGGCATGGCGGAGGGCGGCGATCGGATGCGGGGCGAGGTAGTCCGCGCTGCGACCGGGACGCACGATCCGTCCCGGTGCCGAGGCGAGCAGGGCGGCGAACGGGCCGTCGGCGATCCCGACGGAGCAGTCCCAGCCGGTGAGCTCGGCGACCGCGTCGAGGATCCGCTCGGCCAGGGCCTCCTCCCCGCCCTGATGACGGGCGGGGCCGCGCGCGGACATCAGCAGCACCCCGGGTCGCAGCACGTCCACTCCGGCGGCGATCGTGTCCACCGCGGCGGCGACCAGCTCGAACAGCGAGCTCTCCTGCTCCCGGTCCGCTTCCAGCACGAGCGCCTCGGGACAGGCGGCGCGGGCGGCGCGGCGCTTCATGCCCGGCAGCGCCCCGGCCTCCCGGGCCGCGGGCCCGGCGTGGGTGACGCGGTGCTGCTCGAGCAGGAGCACGGGGTCGGCGGCGAGGTCGGGACCGGGCGGGGCGACCTCGCCGGTCTCCCCCGCGGCGTCCTCGAGCCGGCGCTGGTGGCGGTCCAGCGCCGCCAGCAGCGGCCAGTCCGGGACGGTCACGGCGACGGTCCGGGTCGCGTCGCCACCGGAGGCCGCGGTGCCGGTATCGGCATCAGCATCGGGGCCGGGGCTGGGACCGGGGCCGGTGTCGTCGGCGGCTGCGGCGGCGGGTGCGGGAGCGCTCATCAGCCGGCCCTCCGCACGCTCGGCAGCAGCTGCATCGTGGGCCGCTGCTCCCCGGCCGCCGCAGTGCCGGACGCGGCACCGGACCGGTCGCCCGAGGGAGCCTCCGCGATCATGCCGCTCACCTGGGGCAGCAGAACCTCGACCGCGCGCTGCCCGGCGATGCCCCGACCCTCGGCGGTGACCGCGAGACGGCGCTGACGCAGCCGCCCCGAGCCCTGTCCGAGCCCGGTCCAGCCCCGAGCGGCGGCGCGCAGTGTGAGATCGGACCGTCCGGGCGGGGAGGCGGCCAGCACCAGGGTGTCGGCCGTGCGGGCCCTGCCCAGCAGGCTGCGCCAGAGCGCGGGAGCCGGGTCGAGGTCGGGGCCGAGCACGAGCACGCCTACCCCGTCGGCCAGGGCGGAGAGCACCTGGGGACGCTGGTCCCCGTCGACCGGGGCGAGAGCGAGCCGACAGGGATCCAGGCCGGCGTCCATCGCGGAGCGCAGGCCCAGGTCGGGCATGCCGGCGATCGCGCACCAGGAGTCCTCCCCCGCCGCGGCGACCGCGAGGGACAGCAGCAGGGAGGTGGTCGCGCCGCCCTCGACGGCCACGGAGCTGCCGGCCCGCAGGCTGCCGCGCGGGAACAGCGACGACAGCGGCCCCGGCACCGGCAGGCGCAGGCCGAGCCCGTCGTCCGCGGAGGACTGCTCGAGGCTCTCCGCGCGCAGGGCGGTGCGGTCGATCCGGCCGCCCCAGCGCGCGGCGGAGCGCTCGGCCGCGCCCAGCGCGGCCCGTGCCCGGGAGAGGCGCTGCTCGAGGTCCTCGCCCTGATCCGCTGCCCGGATGACTGCGCTCATCGCCGCTCCTCCCTCCTGACCCGTGCTGTTCTCCTCGCACCCGCGTTCGAATGCGTGTTCGAACTGTACGCCTCCGAAGAGGGCCTCTCAAGGCGGTCGGGCCACCGCTTCGAACGTGCATACGAAGCCTCGGGGAGGGGTGTGACAGATGGGGCGCGAAGGCTCCGGGCCTCGCCCGGCGGCCGGCGTCGCGCACCGCTCCGGAGGGGTTCGGCGAGGTCAGAAGGGCGGGGGTGGAGGGCTCTTCCGCCGTTCAAGAGCACGGCGACGGGCCTCGCGTCCCGCCTGGTAGCGGGTCCAGGAGTCCATCAGCTCGGTGACGGTCACCGGTGAGGCGAGATCGATGTCATCCCGCAGCAGCACCTTCGCCCGGTCCGGGAACGACCAGGCGGTCCGGTCCGGCAGACCGGGCGTGGACGCCAGACGGGTGGGGTCCAGGAGGCCGCGGGTCTTCGCCCGGTGATGCTGCCAGCACAGCAGGTGCAGGTTCTCGATCGCGGTGAGGCCGCCGCGTTCGGGGAGCTCGTGGTCGTACTCCTCGATGTGGTCGGCCTCGGAGGCCCAGGAGGTGGGACGGGTGCAGCCGGGCACGGCGCAGGTGGAGCCGCGCAGGCGGAGATGCTCGAGCATGGCGCGGGTGGGCGTGTAGCGCTCCGCCGGCAGCGGCAGGAACACGCCGCTGCAGGGATCGGTGAGCACCCTGTACCAGGTGTCCTCCGTTCCGGCCAGCTCGCGTGCCATCTGCGCGGGGATCGGGATCGTGCCCTCGAGCATGCCGGGCTCCTGGGAGCCGCCGAGCAGGGTCAGGACGGGCACGGTGACGTTGAGGCGGAAGCGGGGCTCGGGGACGTGCACTCCGTCGGTCTCGAAGCTCGCCCCGCCGAGCAGGTCGTACTGGATACGGGTCAGGGAGGCGGGGATCGCGGTCGCGGCGACCGTGCCCTGCGGGTCCAGCGGCGGGTCCTCTCCTGTCCGGAGGGCGCGACGCTGAGAGGCCTGAACCGCGCGGGCGGCGTCGTCCAGGCGCCGGGCGAGGGCGAGGATCTCCGGGGCCGGGCCGAGCACCCGCAGGCAGCCGATGCCGTCGTCCCGGGTGGGCGACATCTCCACCCGGCGCCGCCCTTCGGGGCTGAGGTGGGCGGGGATCTCCTGCTCGGACTCCAGTCGCCCCAGGAGCCGGCAGAGACGCGTGTGGAACTGCTCGGTCGTCATGGTGGGCGGCCAGAGAGCGATGGCGGCGTCCACCGTTCGCATCTGGCGCGGGGTGAGATCCCGGGTGCGGCGCAGGATCCGCTCGAACCAGGCGGCAGGGAACTCCCCCTCGTCCAGGCGTGCGAGCGTGCGCGGCAGCAGGACGACCGCCACGTGGGCGTCGCGGAGGATGCGGTCCGCGACGGTGCGGGTGCAGCGAAGGGCGAGGGCGACGCAGAGCAGCTCCGCCTCCGCAGCGTCCTCGTCGTGCTCCTCGAGCGACGGGTCGCGGTAGCAGGGTGCGAGGGCCCGGAAGCGCTCGGCGAGGCGACGGCTCTCCTCGATCGATGCCGCGCGCACCGGCTGCAGGTGCTCGGGGAGGGCGGGGGCGTCGGGCGTCGGATCGTCCCGCCCGCCCTCGACACCCGCACTGACGAGGGGAGCACGGGCGTCCGAGGGGGCGTGCGCCGGCGTCCCGTCGTCCTGGGACGACGCCCCGTCGCTCTCACGGAGCTCTCCCATCTCCCCCACCTCCCCTCTCGTCGACGGATGCCCGCAGGGCTCGTGGGGTGCCTGCGGTGATGCCTGCGGTGATGCCCGCGGTGCGGACGGGTCCTCCTCCCACCAGTCTGCCGACGTGCCGCACTGCCATACAGAGACTCCCCGCCGCTGTGGACGACCGGGTCCTGTGGAGGAACCGTCGCCGTCTCGCCCACGGGCAGCCCCGCGAGATCGGGCCGGCACAGTGATAGGACTGGGGCACCACACCACGCCGAGGAGGCACGCATGCGAGCGCTGATGCTGCACGAGAAGAACCGGATGTCCATCGAACAGGTCGAGGAGCCCGGCGCCCCCGGCCCCGGCGAGGTCCGGATCGCGATGCACACCGTCGGCATCTGCGCCTCGGACGTGCACTACTGGACCGACGGGAAGATCGGCCCCTTCGTGGTCGAGGCTCCGATGATCCTGGGCCATGAGGGCGCGGGCACCGTGCTCGAGATCGGCGAAGGCGTCACGGGCCTCGCCGTCGGCGACCGCGTCGTGATGGAGCCGGGCGTCCCGGATCCGAGCTCCCGCGCCGTCAAGGAGGGCAACTACAACGTGGACCCGGGCGTGCAGTTCTGGGCCACCCCGCCCGTGCACGGCTGCCTCGCCGACGAGGTCCTCCACCCCGCCGCCTACACCTACCGGCTCCCCGACTCGATGAGCTTCGCCGAGGGCGCGCTCATCGAGCCCTTCGCCGTCGGCATGTTCGCGGCGACGAAGGCGGACATCGCTCCCGGCGACGTGGCCGCGGTCGTCGGCGCCGGCACCATCGGCATCATGACCGCGCTCGCCGCGCGGGCGGGCGGGGCCAGCACCGTCTACATCTCCGACGTGCTGCCGCAGAAGCTCGCCCTGCTCGACGGGCTCGAGGGCATCGTCACCGTGGACGCCACGAAGGAGGACCTCGGCGAGCGGGTGCGCGCCGAGACCGGCGGCTGGGGACCCCAGGTCGTCTTCGAGGCGACCGGCGCCGCCCCCGCGTACACGAGCCTGTGGTCGCTGCCCGCCCCCGGCGGCCGGATCGTGCTGGTGGGCATGCCGGTGGATCCGGTGCCCTTCGACATCGCGACCGCGCAGAGCCGCGGCGTCTCGCTCGAGACCGTGTTCCGCTACGCGAACGTCCACCAGAAGGCCATCGATCTGGCCGCGAGCGACGCCGTGGACCTCTCCCGCTTCGTCTCGGAGACCTTCTCCTTCGACGACTCGGTGAGCGCCTTCGAGCGCTTCCTCGAGGGGCGGCCGACGGACGTGAAGATCCAGATCGCGCTGTGAGGAGACCGCCGCTGGTGCTCCTGGACCTGGACGGCACCCTGGTGGACCGGCAGCAGGCCTTCGAGGACTGGGCGCGCTCGTTCATCGACGGGATCGATGCCGGTCCCGGCGAGCTCGACTGGCTCGTGGAGGCCGACCGCGGCGGCTACCGGCCGCGCGCCGAGCTCGCGGCGGATATCGTGCGGCGGCTGCGACCGGGCATGCAGGCTGATGAGATCCAGAAGCACCTGCAGCTCGGTGTCGTGGAGGGCATCACCTGCTATCCGGGGGTCCCGGAAGCGCTTCGGGAGCTGCGCGGGATCGGTGCGGACCTGGTGCTGGTCACCAACGGCACGGTCGTGCAGCAGACGGCGAAGCTCGAGCGCACCGGCCTCGGCCCTCTGCTGGATCGGGTGGTGATCTCGGAGGAGGCCGGGATGAAGAAGCCGGATCCACGGATCTTCGCGCTCGCCGCCGACGGGACGGCGCAGGGCGCCGAGACCTGGATGATCGGTGATCATCCGACGGCTGACATCGAGGGTGGTCGCGCCGCGGGCCTTTCGACGGGTTGGGTCTCCCACGAGCGACCGTGGCCCCATCCGTGGGATCCGACGCTGACCGCGACGACCACGGCAGAGCTGCTGGGCCTGCTCCTCGCGCGCCACCGGTGAGCGGCGTCGCGGGTTCTCGCGCCCGCTCCGAGCGGGCAGTGGGCGGCTCGAGCGCGCAGCGAGAGCATGCTCGCCGGGCCGGTCACAGCGGCCCCAACGTCTCCTCCGGGTCCGCATCGAGCTCCAGTCCCTCGAGCACGGCGAGCAGCTGCCGCTCCTCGTAGCGGAAGTGGCTCTCCATGATCGCGGCGATGCCCTCGAGGTGACCGGCGAGCACCTCCGGGGAGGATCGCGCGTCGACGGCCGCCTGCAGACCGCCCAGCAGGTGGGCGATCATGGAGTGGTCCTGCTCGAGCGCCCGCAGCACCGGGGCGAGGTCGGGGTGCTCGGCCGCGATCGCCGGGAACAGGGTGCGGTCCTCGCCCCTGTGGTGGGTGTCCAGGGCACTGCAGAACCCGTGGCAGAACAGCAGCAGCTCCCGGGCGGGTGACTCGGTCGGATCGCCGCGGTCGACCGCCTCGCGGGTGACCTGCAGGGCGTCGCGCAATCGCGCGTGCACGCGGCGCAGTTCTCGGCTCCAGGCGATGAGCCTGGTCGTCTCGCGCTCAGTCACGCGCGGACGAAGGGTGCGACGAGATCATCGTCGGTCTCCTTCGGTTCGGCGCCTCCATGCCTGACACGGTCTGCCACCGGCACGCGACGCTGCCGGGAATCGTAGCAGGGGACCTATTTCGCTGGACCGCGCGGGCCGACGATGCGAGCCTCGGACGATGAGCAGCCACGAGCACACCCGGCGGGCCTGGGACGACGCCTCCCACAAGCATGTGCGGGAGTACGCCGAGCACCTCGAGCAGGCACGCACGGCCCGGCTGCTGCCGATCGAGGAGGAGCTGCTGCGGCCGCTGGTGGCGGGCGCGGAGGTGCTGCATCCGCAGAGCGGTCACGGCCTGGACGACCATGCGCTGGTACGCCTCGGAGCCCGCTCGGTGCTGGGGCTCGACTACAGCCCGACGGCCGTCGGCGCGGCGCAGCGGCGGGCGGACGAGCTGCAGGTCCCCTGCCGCTATCAGGAGGTGGAGCTCCCAGCGACCGGGCTCGAGGACGGGACCGCGGACCTGGTCTACACCGGCAAGGGTGCGCTGATCTGGATGTCGGATCTCGCCGCCTGGGCGGCGGAGATGCACCGTCCGCTGCGCCCCGGCGGGCACCTGTTCGTCTACGAGGGCCACCCCCTGGTGCCCCTGTGGGCGGCCGACGCCGACGAGGCGCGGGTGCGCGAGGACCGCAGCTACTTCGCCACGAGCCACGTCAACGACACCTTCCCCGCTCGCGGTGCGACCGAGCACCAGCGCACCCTCGCCGAGATCGTCATGACGGTGCAGGGAGCGGGGTTCGAGCTGCGACACCTGGCCGAGCATCCCGACCCGTTCTGGAAGGACGGGAGCATGCCGCCGGCCGCCGCCTGGGACGGCCGACTGCCGAACGCGTTCTCGATGCTGGCTCGGCGGGTCCCCTGACCTCGGTCCGGGGCTGTCACGAGGGGATCATCCTCGGCCGAGCGCAGCCCGCCGCTGCCAGAACACCACGGCGCTCGCCGCGGCGACGTTCAGGGAGTCCACTCCCCCGGCCATCGGGATCACCACGTGCTCATCGGCCGCGCACAGGGTCGCGGGCTTGAGACCGTGCCCCTCGGCGCCGAGCACCAGGGCGACATTCCGCGCGGGGCCCAGGTCGACGCGGTCCAGCGGGACCGCACCGTCGGTGAGGGCCAGGGCGAGCAGGTCGAAGCCGGCCTCGTGCAGCTGGTCCGCACCGCCCGGCCAGGCCGGCAGCCGGGTCCACGGCACCTGGAACACGGTGCCCATCGAGACCCGGATCGAGCGCCGGTACAGCGGGTCCGCGCACTGAGGGGTCACCAGCACCGCGTCCACGCCGAGCGCGGCGGCGGAGCGGAACATCGCCCCGACGTTCGTGTGGTCGACGATGTCCTCGAGCACCGCGACCGTGCGGGCGCCTGCGAGAACCTCCGCGACCGACGGGAGCTCGGGGCGCTGCATCGCGGCCAGCGCACCGCGGTGGAGGTGGAAACCGGTGAGCTGCTCGAGCAGCGACTCCTCCCCCACGAAGACGGGCGCCTCCGGGAACCGCTCGTACAGCGGGACGAACTTCGCCAGCCACTTCTCGCTCATGAGGAAGGAGCGCGGGACCGTCCCGGCGTCCATCGCGCGGGAGATGACCTCGTAGCTCTCCGCCATGAACAGCCCGCGCTCGACCTCGACGCGGGAGCGCAGGCGCACGTCGGTCATGCGCAGGTAGTCGTCCAGCGCAGGATCGGTCAGGTCCGTGATCCGGCGCAGCTGGGTGCCCTCCTCCACCGCGAGGTCAGTTCAGGGACAGCGAACGCGCGGTGTAGCGCTCGCCGCGCTGCTCGACCACCAGCGGCAGCCCGAAGGTGCGGGTGAGGTTCTGCGAGGTGAGCGTCTCCCCGATCGGGCCCGCGGCGACGATCGAGCCTTCGCGCAGCAACGCCACGTGGGTGTATCCCGGCGGGATCTCCTCGACATGGTGGGTGACCAGCACCGTCACCGGCGTGGCCGGGTCCTTCGCCAGGCGTCCCAGGGTGCGGACGAGCGATTCGCGACCGCCGAGGTCCAGCCCGGCCGCGGGCTCGTCGAGCAGCAGCAGCTCGGGATCGGTCATCAGGGCGCGGGCGGCGAGCACGCGCTTGCGCTCCCCGGTGGAGAGGGTGCCGAACATGCGGGAGGCCAGGTCGCCGACGCCGAAGGCGGCCAGCAGGGTGCGGGCGCGGTCCAGGTCGAGCTCGTCGTACTCCTCGCGCCAGCGGCCCACCACGCCGTAGCCGGCGGTCACCACCACGTTCTCGGCCGTCTCCTGCGCCGGGACGGTCTCGGCGAGCTCCTGGCTCGCGAGCCCGATCAGCGGCCGCAGCTCGAAGATGTCCACCCGGCCCAGCTGCTCCCCGAGGATGCGGACGATGCCGGTGGTGGGGTGGAGACGGGCGGCGAGGAGGCGCACCAGGGTCGACTTGCCGGCCCCGTTGGGGCCGAGGACCGCCCAGCGCTCCCCCTCCCCGACCTCGAGGGAGACCTCGTCGAGGATCGCGCTCCCGCTGCGGCGGACGGTGACATCGTTCAGGGCTGCTGCTGCGACGGACATGATCCCGAGCCTATCGTCAGAAGCGCTGCCAGATCCCCGCATGCTCGACGTGTCCGCGGCCGGGCCGGGAGTAGTCGCACACACCGTCGGCGAAGATCTCCCGGAGGCGGTGCCACTGCTCGTCGGTGAACTCGGCGGGGTAGTCCTCCCGGACCGGCTCCGCGGTGGTGCAGGCGATGACGTCGGCCCGCACCGACTCCCCGGCGACCTCGCGGGGGAAGCTCGCCGAGGGGTAGAGCTGCTCGCAGGCGGAGTCGGGGTCACGGTCCAGCTCCATGGGCAGGAACTCCGGATCCTCGCCGCGGGTCATGCATCCGTCGACCAGCTCCGCGGGACGGGCGGCGCCGATCTCCTCGAGCGTGGGACGCTGCGCGGGGTCGTCGGACGGCTCGAGCGCGGTCAGCCAGGCGTCCATCTGCTCGAGGGCGTGCAGGAGCAGCGGGCTGTCGGTGCTGAACAGCCCGTGACGGAAGTCCTCGAGAAGGCTGACGTGGTTCACGACGTCGCCGTTCGCCTCCCGCAGCCGCTCCCGCATCGAGCTGGTGTGGTAGCGGACGTGGATGTCGCCGTCCTCGAGATCGTCCGCATAGGCGCGGTAGTCGATGATCGGCGTGCTCGCCAGGCCCTGCCCGCCCTCGGTGAGGCGCCCGGTGCGGTGGGCGGCCTCGACCGCGGGGAGGTCGGCGACGGAGCGCTCGGGACGGAAGTCCGCGTCGTGGTCGTATCCGCCGATGCCCTCGTTGAGGTCGAGGAACTGCTCGACGTCGAGGGTCCCGTCGGCCAGTGCGGCGAGCCCGTACTGGATGCCGACGTTGTCCAGCGGTCGCAGGGCGAACCCGGTCTCCGGGTCGGTGCCGTAGATCGTCGCGGTGTGGTCGTAGACGTCGCAGCGCACACCGCCCGGATTGGTCTCGGGGTGGTACCTCTCCGCCTCGGGCAGCACCTCCGGGCAGAAGGCGCGCGGGTCGATGCGCAGGGCACCGGGCGAGACGTTGTGCATGGTGGCGAGGTTCTCGAAGCCGGTGACCGAGCGCTTCTGCTCCTCGGTCCACCCCGCGGCGGCGTCCTGCTCGAAGAAGTTCTCGAGCAGCCGGGCATCGGTGATCATGTCGATGGTCCCGAACCCGACCTCGGGGAACGAGCAGCCCACGATGATCCCGTCGAAGATCCCGGGGTAGTTGTCCGCCGCCTGGTGCGCCTGGTAGGCGCCGCCCGAGCAGCCCAGGCCGATGGTCAGATCGTCCCGTCCGTAGGTCTCGAGGAACTCCTCCTTCGTCATCTGCGCGGTCTCCGAGGTCAGCAGGTCGTTGCAGTTGTTCCCGAAGACGTTCAGCGAGGAGGACGCCATCGCGTACCCCTGGCCCAGCACGTTCGGGTCCAGCACCCCGCCGGTGCCCGGGCCCTGGCGGTACCAGCCCTCGGTGCAGCCGCCGCCCAGGGTGTAGACGAGGCGTCCGTTCCAGCCGGCGGGCCGGTCCACCGGGGTCACCGGGGCCTCGGTGAGGGGGTCGTGGAGGGAGGCGAGCTGGAAGATGCCCCGGTTCGCGGTGCCGTGGGCGAGCCGCACGATGAACGGCACCTCGGTCCCGTCGTCGATCGTGGTGCGGGCGAGGTCCGACGGATACTCCTCGGCGTCCTCCGGGAACGCCGCCCACTCGCCCTCGCTGGTGTAGTAGACGTGGTCCACGCGGTCCTCGATCGAGCAGTTCTCGTCGAGCGGCTCGCCGAGGCTCTCCTCGAGGCCGGGGATCACGAAGTCCTCGGTCTCGCAGTAGAAGGGCTCCTGGTGGGGGCCGCTGAGCAGAGGGCCCTCGTCCGGATGGTTCACCAGGGTCAGCTGCGCGTCCCCGCGCGCCGCGCCCGGGAGCCCGGCCTCGAGGAGATGCTCGCCGGGCTCCATGTCCTCGACCAGACCCACCAGGACCTCCCGCTCCTCGTCCCACGCGAACGCCTCGGAGACGTCCGTCCCGTCGAGGGTCACCTCCACTCGGCGGTGGGGGAAGCCGTGCGACGAGGAGATCTCGACCAGGGCGTCGCCCCCGGTCACGAGGTCCGGGGCGCTCGAGACGGTGCTCAGCCGGAGCCCGCTCCCGCTCCGGGTGCCCGGGATCTCCGCGGCGGCGGTCCCCGCCAGCAGGAGCCAGGACGAGAGCACCAGGGCGATGAGGGTGCGAGCACGCGAGGGGGAGCCGGACAGGAGCTGCATCAGTCGAACCTTCGAGGAGGAGGTGGTGAGGAGAGGCGGTCGGAACGCACCCGGCACGCTAGCGTCCGAGGTGAGCTGCGTCTCACGAACCGTGCAGGCTTTGCCGAGCCATGACCTGCCCCCCGCCACCGGGGACGACCGCCATAGACTGACCGCGCCAGAGCCGCCGATCCAGGAGGTCCTCGTGCCGCATCGGCCCGTCACCCTGCACGCTCCGCGAGGATCCGTCGCGGCCGACGTGATCCGCGAGGGCATCGACTCCCTGCTCGCCGATCACGACGGCGAGGTGCCGATCGCCTTCCCGCCCGCCGTGCTCGAGGCCGCCGAGCAGGCCGCCGCCCGGGAGGTCGGGGCGGAGCGCACCGACCGCACGGACGTGCCCTTCGTGACGCTGGACCCGGAGAGCTCCACCGACCTCGACCAGGCGATGCATCTCGAGCGCACCGACCACGGCTACCGGGTGCTGTACGCGATCGCGGACGTCCCCTTCTTCGTCGATCTCGACCGGGAGATCGACCACGAGGCGCGCGGTCGGGGCGAGACCGTGTACCTCCCGGACCGTCGGATCCCCCTGCACCCCGAGGTGCTCTCCGAGGGCGTCGCCTCTCTGCTGCCTGACCAGACGACCCCCGCCTTCGTGTGGGTCCTCGATCTCGATCCCTCCGGCCGGGTGCACGCCATCGACCTCGAGCGGGCGCTGGTCCGCTCGGTGCAGAAGCTCGCCTACGACACCGTCCAGGCGGAGCTCGACCGCGGCGAGGGGCATCCGATGATGCTCCTGCTGCGAGAGATCGGTGCGCTGCGCACCGCGCTCGAGGCGGAGCGCGGCGGAGCCAGCCTGAACGTGCCCGAGCAGGAGGTCGTGGCCGAGAACGGTCGGGTGCGCCTGCGCTGGCGACGCCCGAACCCGATCGAGGACGCCAACGCCCAGATCTCCCTGATGACCGGCATGGCCGCCGCCGAGCTGATGATCGCTCACGGCGCCGGGATCCTGCGCACCATGCCGCCGGCCGAGCAGTCGGCCGTGGACCGCTTCCGCCGCCAGAGCGAGGTGCTCGGCCACCCCTGGCCCGCCGAGCAGGGCTACGGCGACTTCCTGCGATCGCTGGACTGGCGCGAGCCGGTGCATCTGGCCCTGCTGAACCAGGCCACGTCCCTGTTCCGGGGCGCCTCCTATGCGGCGTTCACGAGCCCGGAGGAGATCCCCGAGGACCCGGCGCAGTCCGCGATCGCCGCTCCCTACGCGCACGCCACCGCCCCGCTGCGCCGCCTCGTGGACCGCTTCGTGCTGATGGTCTGCCATGCGCAGGCGCGCGGGGAGCGGCCCGGCCCGGAGCTCCTGGCCGCGCTCGCGGAGATCCCGGAAGCGATGCAGGCCACCGGCGCCCGGGCAGGCGCTCTCGAGCGGGCGGCGACCGAGCTGGTGGAGACCGCGGCGCTCGCCGCCTGGGAGGGCGAGACCTTCGAGGCGACGGTGATCGAGCGGCGCGAGGCGAGCGAGGACCCGAACGGCGGCGGCGCGCCCACGCGGGTGGAGGTGCAGCTGACCGATCCCCCGGTGACCGCCTGGGTGCCGATGGAGGCCGCCGTCGGCGAGGTCGTAAGGGTGCGCCTGCAGTCGGTGGATGCGGCGGGGCGGCATGCGGAGTTCGTCGCCGACGACGGGGAGCGCGCATGAGCGAGGCCGCCGCCGGCCGGGACCTCGTCGCCCTCCCCCGCGCGGCGGTCCTGATGCTGTGGACGTCCGCCTATCTGCACGGGGACATGGGGCCCGACGACGCCGCCCAGATGAGCTTCGGCGTGGGCCGCTCCGGTCCCAGCGGCCAGGGAGAGGACCTGTACGCCTGGATGACGGGGCTGCGCCGCCTGCCGCTGGCCCAGCTGCGCCTGGTGCTCCCGGTGCCCGGACGACTCGCCGGACTGGTGGGGCCGCCGTCGGTGATCGGCCCCGCGCTCGAGGCGGAGCAGGCCGTCGTCGTCACCGGTGCCGGCATCGCCGACCACACCCTGGTGCCGGTCATCACGCCCGTCGAGCACGAGGGGCGCCCGGTCAGCGCCGTCACCTGGCTGCGCGAGAGCGCCCCCGTCGGCGCCCAGGTGCCGCCGCCCGCGAGCTCCGGCAGCGCCCGCGAGGAGCTGCTGCACGCGCTGCGCCGCGCGGCTGAGGGCAGCGTGGAGCTGGACCTCGTGCCCGACGAACCCATCGAACCGGCCCGGATCCCGCCGACCTGGATATCGACCGCGCTGCCGCGGCACGTGGATCGCGCGGCGGCGCATCTGCTGGTGCTCGCCGCCCGCACGCTGCTGCTCACCCGGACCGAGATCGACGGGGGCCACGGCCACACCATCCACCTCGCGGAGGCGCTGACCCGGCGCGGGCTGCTCGACGAGCTGCACGAGGCGGCCCGGTCCGCTCTGGTCGAGGCGGTCGAGCGGATCGTCGCCGAGGAGACGGGCTGAGCTCAGGCGCTCTGTTCGATGACGGTGCGGTAGAGGTCCAGCGTGCGCTCGCCGATCGAGGTCCAGGCGAAGTGCTCGGCGGCACGACGCCGGGAGGCCTCGCCCATCCGCCGCGCCCGCTCGGGATCGGCGACCATCCGCACCAGGGCATCGCGCAGATCGCCCACGAACCTCTCCGCGTCCACCGGGGTGCCGGTGCCGTCTGTCAGCTGCTCGATCGGGACCAGGAAGCCGGTCTCGCCGTCGACCACCACCTCCGGGATGCCGCCCGTGGCGGACGCGACCACCGGGATGCCGCAGGCCATCGCCTCGAGGTTCACGATCCCCAGCGGCTCGTAGACGCTCGGGCACACGAAGGTGGTGGCATGGGTGAGGATCTGGGTGAGCTCGTGGCGGGGCAGCATCTCGCTGATCAGGTGGACCCCGCTGCGGCTGCGGGAGAGCTCCTCGACCAGGGAGTCGACCTCGCGCGCGATCTCGGGGGTGTCCGGTGCGCCGGCGCACAGCACCACCTGGACGTCCTCGGGCAGCTCGCGCACGGCCCGCAGGAAGTAGGGCAGCCCCTTCTGGCGGGTGATGCGGCCGACGAACACGATCGTGGGAGCCTCGGGGTCGATGCCGCGCTCGGTCAGCGCTGCGGTCTCGGGATTGGGAGACCACTGCTCGATGTCGATGCCGTTGTGGATCACGTGGACCTTGTCCGGGTCGACCGTGGGGTAGGCGCGCAGGATGTCCGCGCGCATCCCGGCGGAGACCGCGACGACCCCGGCCGCGCCCTCATAGGCGGTGCGCTCGGCGAAGGAGCTGACCCGGTAGCCGCCGCCGAGCTGCTCGGCCTTCCACGGCCGCAGCGGCTCGAGCGAGTGCGCGGACAGGACGTGCGGGGCACCGTGGAGCAGCGAGGCCATGTGGCCCGCGAAGTTCGCGTACCAGGTGTGGGAGTGGACCAGGTCCGCTCCCGCGCAGTCCGCGGCGATCAGCAGATCGGTGCCCAGGGTCGACAGCGCGGGGTTCGCGCCCGCGAGCTCGGCCGGGGTGGTGTAGGAGAAGGTCCCCTCCTCCGCGCGGTCCGCGCCGAAGGCTCTCACGCGCACGTCGATGTGCTCACGGAGCACCGTCGTGAGCTCGGCGACGTGGACTCCGGCACCGCCGTAGACCTCGGGCGGGTACTCCTTGGTGAGCAGGTCGACGCGCATGACGGGCTCCTTCTCCTCGTGGGCGGGACCCGTGCGACCACGGGGATCGCGGAACGGGACGAACGGGACGACATCTTCGGGATGAACACTTCGGGACGAACAGTGCGTGACGGGTGCCACCTCTGGACTATCCTCGCATCATGTCGTCCAAAAAGGTCCTCGCCATCGTTCTCGCCGGCGGCGAGGGGAAGCGGCTGATGCCCCTGACCCTCGACCGGGCAAAGCCCGCGGTGCCGTTCGGCGGCATCTACCGCCTCATCGACTTCGCCCTGTCGAACATCGTGAACTCCGGCTACCTCCGGGTCGTCGTGCTCACACAGTACAAATCGCATTCCCTGGACAAGCACATCGCCCAGACCTGGCGCATGAGCTCCCTGCTGGGCAACTACGTCGCCCCGGTGCCGGCCCAGCAGCGGATGGGCAAGCACTGGTTCCGCGGCAGCGCCGACGCGATCGCCCAGTCGCTGAACCTGATCCACGACGAGAAGCCCGACTACGTCGTCGTGGTCGGCGCGGACAACATCTACCGCATGGACTTCTCGCAGATGCTCGATGCGCACGTGGAGTCCGGGAAGTCCTGCACGGTCGCCGCGATCCGGCAGCCGATCGAGCTGTCCGACCAGTTCGGCGTGATCGAGACCGATCCGTCGGACCCCACGACGATCAGGGCCTTCGTCGAGAAGCCGACGCAGACCGAGGGGCTCGCCGACGATCCCGGCTCGGTCCTCGCCTCGATGGGCAACTACATCTTCACCGCCGACGCCCTGGTCGAGGCCGTCACCGCGGATGCGGAGGACGACGACTCCAAGCACGACATGGGCGGGGACATCGTTCCCTCCTTCGTCGACCGGGACGACGCCGCCGTCTACGACTTCCTCCACAACGAGGTGCCGGGCTCGACCGACCGCGATCGCGACTACTGGCGCGACGTGGGCACGCTGGACGCGTTCTACGAGGCGCACATGGATCTGATCTCGATCCATCCCGTGTTCAACCTGTACAACGACGAATGGCCCACCTTCACGGGGCATCGCAACGCTCCCCCGGCGAAGTTCGTGCACGCCGGGCCCGGACGCGTGGGCTCCGCGGTGGACTCCGTGATCTCCCCCGGTGTCGTGGTCTCCGGCGCCTCGGTCTCCAGCTCGGTGCTCTCCCCGGGCGTGCGGGTCAACTCCTGGTCGACCGTCTCGGACTCCGTGCTCATGGACGACGTCATCGTCGGCCGCCACTGCCAGATCCACCGCGCCATCATCGACAAGGGCGTGGTGGTGCCGCCGCGCACCCAGATCGGCCTCGACGCGGAGAAGGACCTCGCGCGCGGCTGGGTGGTGACCGAATCCGGCATCACCGTGCTCGGCAAGGGCACGGTCATCACCCCGTGAGCACGCATCACCCCGTGAGCGCAGGGGCGGGAACCGGGACAGCAGCGGACGAGGGGACCGCGCGCGACGACGGTGCGTCGGCGGCGACCGGTCTGCTGGTCTCCGACGTGGACTCGACCTTCCTCACCCAGGAGGTCATCGAGCTGGTCGCCGAGCACGCGGACGTGCGGGACCGGGTGGAGGAGATCACCACCGCCGCCATGCGCGGCGAACTGGACTTCTCCCAGTCGCTGCGCGCTCGGGTCGCACTTCTCGAAGGGCTGGAGGAGTCGGTGCTCCAGGAGGTCCGGGAGAGCCTGGTCCCGACCCCCGGAGCCCTCGAGCTGGTGCGGCGCGCCTCGGCGGCCGGGTGGGTGACCGCGCTGGTCTCCGGCGGCTTCCATGAGGTGATCGACGAGCTCGCGGCCGCAGCCGGCATCGACCACGTGCGCGCCAACCGCTTCGAGATCGTCGGGGGCCGCTTCACCGGGAAGGTCTCCGGTCCGATCATCGACGGGACCGCCAAGCGACGCACCCTCGAGGAGCTCGCCGAGCGCTACGCCGTGCCGCCCGCGCGCATCGTCGCCGTGGGCGACGGCGCGAACGATCGCGAGATGCTGCTCGCCGCCGGCACCGGGATCGCCTTCCGGGCGAAGCCCGCGCTGCGGGAGGTCGCCGACGTGGTGATCGACGGGACCTCGCTGCTGGAGGCCTGGCCCCATCTCGAGGAGTCAGCGAGCCGCTGAGCGGGCACAGCTCGCCCCCGCGCCCACCCGATCGACCGACTCCTCGGGGCGCCCCGGCGCCGGGACCGCGGAATCAGGGGCGCACGATGGTGTGCAGCGTGAGCGACTCCTCCACGAGGGCGCTCCACCCCTCGAGGCCTCCGGAGAGCACCGCCGTCGCGCCGGTGGGCATCCCGATGCGCGCCTGTGCGACCGCCCCCGGCTCGGAGTCGTCGTCCGCCAGCAGCGAGGTGAGGCTCGAGATCGTCGGCTCGTGGCCGACGACCATCACCACCGGATGCCGCGGGTCCACGCCGTGCACCAGGGAGAGCACCTCGGCGGCGCCGCCCGTGTAGATCTCCTCCTCGAAGGTGACCTCGCCGTCGAAGCCCGGCATCTGCGAGACGACGGCCTGCCAGGTCTGCCGGGTGCGCAGGGCGTCGGAGACCAGGACCCGGGAGACCTGCACGTTCTGCGACGCGAGGTACTCCCCCACGAGCTGCGCCTGTGTCACCCCCCGATCTGCCAGTGCGCGATCGTGGTCCGGCTGGCCGGATCCGCTCTCCGCCTTGCCGTGACGCATCAGGAGCAGCAGGCGACTGTCGGGGTCGGAGGATGACATGGGGGTGCGTTCACGCCTTACGGTCGATGGTGGTGCGAGGACCGGATCAGTGTCCCATGCCGAGGCCGCCGTCGACGGGGATGACGGCGCCGGAGATGTAGGCCGCCTCGTCGCTCGCGAGGAAGGCCACCGTCGTCGCGACCTCGACCGGGTCGGCGAAGCGTCCGGCCGGGATCGCCTTGCGGTAGGAGTCCTGCAGATCCTCGGGCAGCGCCTGGGTCATCTCGGTGTCGATGTATCCGGGGGCGACCACGTTCGCGGTGATGCCGCGCGATCCGAGCTCACGGGTCACGGCGCGGGCGATGCCGATCAGCCCGGACTTCGAGGCGGCGTAGTTGACCTGGCCCGGCGATCCGTACAGCCCGACCACGGAGCTGATCAGCACGATGCGTCCCTTCTTCTTGCGCATCATGGACTTGATGACGCGCCGGACGGTGCGGAACGAGCCGGTGAGGTTCGTGTCGAGCACCTTCTCGAAGGACTCGTCGCTCATCCGCAGCAGCAGCTGGTCATCGGTGATCCCGGCATTGGCCACGAGCACCTCGATCGGTCCGTGCGCCTCCTCGACGGCCCTGATCGCCGCGTCGAGGGTGTCGCCGTCGGTGACGTCCGCGGCCACGGTGAGCGCGCCCTCGGGACCGCCCTCGCCGGACCTGCTGGTCACCGCGACCCTGTCGCCGCGCCGCAGGAACTCCTCGGCGATGGAGCGACCGATGCCCCGGTTCCCTCCGGTGACGAGGACACTGCGCGGCTCGATGGTGCGCGGCTCGGTGGTGGCGTCGGACATTCGAGGACTCCTGGCGGTGGGAGACGGATGGGCATGGGCAGGCCGGAGAGGCCCTGTCACACGGTGACGGCGGACGACTCGACGTTGCCGCGTGCTCTACGATACGGGGCGAGAGAGTTGCGGGATCCATTGGGGGAATCCCGTCCACGAACATCGCCCCGGAAGGTGCAACCCGATGGCATATCGCTTCAACCCTCCGCCGAACTGGCCGATCGAGGATGCCGACTGGACACCGCCGCCCGGCTGGCAGCCCGATCCCTCGTGGGGGCCGGCCCCGGAGGGATGGAACTTCTGGCTCGCTGACGACCAGGCTCCTGCCGCTCCCGCGGCCGACGACGACGCGACGCGAGTGGCCTCGACGGACCAGCAGGGCGCTGACGCCGCGGCGAGCGGCGAGCAGGACCTCGCCCCGGTCGTCCCGACCGACGACCAGGACCGCTCCGCTGCGCTGGAGCAGCAGGCGGAAGCTCCCGGGGTGGACGCTGCCGAGGCGGATGCTCCCGAGGCGGATGCTCCCGAGCCGGTCGCACCCGGCACCGAGGGCGCGGAGCCCGCTGCTGCGCCGCCGGCCGCCGGTGCGTCGACCGGCCAGTACGGGACGCTGAACCCCTACGCCGCGGGCGGGCAGGGCGCGACCGAGGGCGCACCCGGTGCTGAGCCCACCACCGGCCCCGAGAGCGCCGGCGGTCTCGAGGACTCGTCGGCCGAGGCGCAGACGCCGGTCGTCGCCGGATCCCACGGTCGGCACGCCGCCGCGCCCTCGCAGGCCGAGCCCGCCGCGGGCGAGCAGCCCGCCGCGCCCGGGGATGTCGACGAGGACGCCACCCACGTCGCCGACTCCGATCAGCGTGATGCCGTCGCCGACGATGCGCACGCCCCGTATGCCCCCCAGGCCGCCGGGGACGCACAGGCCGCCGAGGAGACCGGGACTCCCGGCGCTCGGGAGACCGCCGAGTACGAGGGGCCCGATCTCGAGGCCGGGCTCGCACAGCAGGCACCGTACGAGACCGCCGTCCCGTCCTCGTCCGACGGCTTCGACTCGGGCTATGGGGCAGCGGACGGCGCGCAGGGCGCCCCACAGCACTCCGGAGCGCAGGATCCCAGCGCACAGGACCCCGGTGCACAGGATGCCGGACACGCCGGCGGCGTCGCGGCTGCGGCGGGTGCCGGCGCCGCAGGCGGTGCGGCCGCCGGGACGGTTGCGGCTCAGGGCGACGGGCAGCCTCCCGCGGAGCAGGGCGACGGCGGGTCCCCCTCGGCCCCCGCCTACGACCAGGGCTCCGCCGAGCAGGGCTACGGCCAGGGTTCCCCGGCACAGGGCTACGGCCAGGCATCGCCGGCCCAGGGGTACGGCCAGGCATCCCCCGCCCAGGGATACGGCCAGGCATCCCCCGCCCAGGGGTACGGCCAGGGCTCGCCGGCACAGGGCTACGGCCAGGCATCGCCGGCACAGGGCTACGGCCAGGGCTCCCCGGCCGGGGTCGACTCCGGTTCCGGCTGGACCGCCTCGACCGGCGGCGAGCCGCCGAAGAAGGGGTTCATCCAACGCTTCTGGTGGGTGGGCTGCCTGCTGGTGCTGCTGCTCGCGCTCCTCCTGATCGCCGTCGGCGCGCTCGTCCTGTTCACACGCGGCGGCGACGAGCAGGCCGGCGGAGGCGGCGGGAGCTCCACGAGCGAGGAGCAGACCACCGACGACGAGGAGACCACCGAGGAAGAGGCCACCGAGGAGGAAGCCACCGAGGAGGAGGCCACCGAGGAGGAGACCGACGAGGGCGTCCCCACCCCGACCGACCTGCCCACCATCGATCCCGCCGCCGAGGAGGACGCGATCGACATCCTGGGCATGGACGGCACGGGCACGATGGCCGTGGAGATGACCTACGCCGCGGCCTCCGATCTCGAGAGCTCCTGGGGCGGCGACGTCGAGGAGCCTCAGTACGGGGACGAGTACCTCGTGCTCACCGCCAAGCTCACCGTCACCGAGGGTGAGATGGGCCTGAATCCGGCCCAGTTCGACGTGATCACGCCCTACGGCGGCGCCGTCGGCCCGGCCGCCACGAGCTACAGCCTCAAGGGCTCCGGCACGGGCGGCCCGATGGACTTCTCCGAGGGGGACGAGTACACGATCAAGATCCTCTTCGACGTGAAGCGGGCCTCGGACAACAAGCTCAACTTCACGACCTACACCGACGACTACACCTGGGACGTTCCTGCGTGACCCGACGCCAGCGCTTCAACCCGCCGCCGAACTGGCCGGAACCTCCGCACGACGGATGGACCCCGCCGTCGGACTTCCGGCCGCACCCCGCCTGGGGACCGGTGCCGGCGGGCTGGAGGCTCTGGCCGAAGGACCGGCCCGACGGCCGCGTCGCGGCACCGCTGCAGGACTCCGAGGACGTCCCCGCCAGCGGCGCCCGTCCGCGGGAACGGGTCTCGCAGTATCCCGTCGCGGTCCTGAACCCCGGGATGTGGACCGAGAACCATCTCCAGGACGAGGACTACGGCTTCCCGCCCGCGAAGCCCCGCACGGACCGTCCCCGACTCCGTCTGGGCGTGACCATCACGGTCACCGCGCTCGGTTTCGTCCTCGCCGCACTCACCGCCGTGATGTTCGTGCTGCTCGTCGACTTCGCGATCGAGGACCTGCCGGGCATGCTCGGAGAGGGCGCAGGCAGCGTGCACGGTCTCGCGACCGACCTCGGAGTGGGTGCTGACGCACCGGTCCGGGAATGAGCACCGGCTCCTCCCGTCGCAGTCTCCTGCTCAGCCGCGACACCCTGCTCGGTCTGGTCGTGGTGATCGTCCTCGCCGCCCTCTGCGTCGCGCTGGGCGTCTGGCAGTACGGCCGCTACGAGACCCGACGCGACGAGGCGGCGACCGTGCGCACCAACTACGACGCCGCTCCCGTCGACCTCGACCAGGTCCTGCCGGACATCGATGCCCCCTTGGACGGCGCCGACGACTGGACCCCGGTGAGCCTGGAGGGCAGCTACTGCACCGAAGTGCAGTGCCTGCTCCACGTGCGCAACCGTCAGATCTCCGGCGAGGTGGGCTTCTGGCAGCTGGTGCCCTTCACCACCGAGGACGGCACCACGCTGCTGGTGGTGCGCGGCTGGGTGCCCTCGGACGGTGAAGCCGCCGCTCCGGTCGATCCCGCTCCGGTGCCCGAGGGGGAGCTCACCCTCACGGTGCGCCTGCGCCCCGCCGAGCCGGTCCTGGACCGTGCGCCCCCGCCCGGGCAGACCCACTCGGTCAACCCCGGCCAGTCCGCCGGGCTGATGGAGCTCGAGGACCCACGACTCGTGGCCCAGGCCTACGGGGAGCTCGTCGAGGAGGACCCTGCCGCCGAGCGGCCCACCCCGCTGCCCTCCCCTGACACCTCGCTCGGTCCCCATCTCTCCTATGCCTTCCAATGGTGGATCTTCGCGCTGTTCTTCCCCGCCGCGCTGATCTTCCGCCTCCGGCGACAGTTCCAGGACCTCGCGGCCGACGAGGCGGCGGAGCGGGAGGACGGCGAGTCGGCGGCCGATGGCCAGGGAGCGCTCCCCGCGAGGGCCGAGAACCCCGCAGAGCACGACGACGCACGGCCCGGACGCGGTGCGCCCCGGGCCCGACCCCACACCGACCACCGCCCCCGCCGCGCCATGCATGCCCGGCGCCGGGGCCAGGACGAGGAGGAAGAGGATGCCCTCATCGACCAGCAGAACCCCTGACCGCAGCACAGGACGCGCCTCGCGCTTCCTGCCGGGGCCGCGGCCGCGCCGCATCGCCCACCGCGGGCTGGCCCTCGACGGGGCGGAGAACACTCTGCGCGCCTTCGAGGACGCGCTGCGTGCCGGCGCCGACATGCTCGAGACCGATGTCCGAGCCACCCGCGACGGCCTCGCCCTGACCGTCCATGACGAGGACCTGCAGCGCATCGCCGGGGACCCTCGCCGCGTCGACGAGCTCAGCGCGCGCGAGGCCGGGGCCGTGCGGCTCTCCGGCGAGGAGCCGCTGGCGATGCTCGAGGACGTGCTCGGAACCTTCCGCGACGTCCCCGTCAACGTCGACGTCAAGGCGAGCTCGGCCATCGGCCCCACGGTCGCCGCGATCGCGCGCACCCGCAGCGCGGACCGCATCTGCGTGGCGGGCTTCGACGGGGCGGTGGTGCGCCGCACGATCGCCACGCTCCACGCCGCGACCGGCGTGAGGGCGGTGCGCAGCCCCTCGCGCGGCGCCATCGGGGGATTCCTCGCCGCCCGTGCGGTGGAGGCGCCCGCTGCGGTCACCGCCCGTATCCTCGCCCCCTACGGCGCGCTCCAGGTCCCCGAGACCTACAAGGGCGTGCAGGTCGTCACCGAGGCCACCGTCGCCGCCGCCCACCGGGCGGGCTGCGAGGTGCACGTGTGGACCGTCGACGATCCCCTGACCATGCAGGATCTGCTGGTCAAGGGCGTGGATGGTATCATCACCAATCGTGTCGACCTGCTCTCCGAGCTGCTCGACGGCGCCTGAGCCAGGAGTGCCGCGCGGGGCCCGGGAACAGAACCGGCCCCGCGGGCGTTGACCCGCACGGACGTCGACATCGACCGGGATGTCACCGCACCGCAGACCACGCAGACCACACCGGGCGCAGCGTCGCCCGACCGCCATCCCCGGCAGGAAGCGAGAACCGCATGAACAGCCGCAGCCTGCGAGGCACCCGACTGGGCTCCCTCTCCATGGAGACCGATGAGGGCGTCCTCGCCGCACCGCGCCAGGAGGCCATCTACGACTGCCCCAACGGCCATCACATCGTCCTCCCCTTCTCGGTCGAGGCCGACGTCCCCGCCGTGTGGGAGTGCCGTTGCGGCGCCTCCGCGGTGCTCCGCGACCACGAGCGGCCCGAGGAGAAGCCGGGCAAGCCCGTGCGCACCCACTGGGACATGCTGCTCGAGCGCCGCAGCGAGGAGGACCTGCAGGTCCTCCTGGACCAGCGCCTCGAACTGCTGCGCGCCGGGAAGCTGCACCAGCGCCGCAACCTCTGAGTTCGCGGCCCGGCGTTCCTGACGCCCTCGCTCGACGAGCCCCTGCCCCCGCTGCACAGCGGGGACAGGGGCTCGTCCGTCGGCGGGGCCGGCGCGTCCGGGGTGCTCAGTCCTCGACGGGGTCCTGGGCGATGGTGGGCGGGGTCCCGCCCTGCCCGTCGCGCTCCGCCCCGCGCTCGCGCGGTCGGTTCTCGAGGATGATCTCCCCGTCGATCACGCCCGTGCCCGCGCGGCGGTAGAGCACCGTGCGCGCCCCCTCGGAGCCGCTGCCGAGCCCCATGGCCTTCACGGAGCGGCGCTGGACGGGGGTCAGCAGCAGGACGATCCCGAGGATATCGGTGAGGATCCCGGGGAAGAAGAAGAACAGGGCCGAGATCAGCGTGAAGGCGGGGCGCGAGAGATGGTCCTGCACGTCCCCCCGGCCGCGGACGGCCCGCACCAGCGAGCGCAGGCGCACGAAGGACTGCTGACCGGCGGCGACCACCAGTGCGACACCGATGACCCAGCCGATCGCGATGATCAGCACCGACCACCACAGGCTCGAGTTGATGCCGATGAGCACCAGGATCGTCAGCTCGACAAGGCCCAGCACCACGATCGCGACGGGCAGGACCGATCCCCAGCGGGAGGTGCGGCGCGACCCCGCGTGCTCCTCGGGCGCGGGACGTGCGGAGTCACCCCGGCGGGTGTGCTGCTGTGCGGCCACGGCGGGCCCCCTTCCTGCGGCGACGGGCGCTGCGGCGTCGAACCCGATCAGCCTAGCGCAGGGCCTTGCGAAGGCCCTGGGCGCGACGTGCGAGCCCCCAGAGAGTCACCTTGACCAGCGCCTCCCGCACGATGCCCGAGCTCATCTTGCTCGCGCCCTCCGTGCGCTCGTCGAAGTCGATGGGCACCTCCACGATCACGGCGCCGAGATCACGCGCGCGCCGGGTCATGTCGATCTGGAAGCAGTAGCCCTGCGAGGCGACCTCCTCCGCGGCGAGACGGGCGAGCAGCTCGGTCCGGAACACGCGGAAGCCCGCGGTCGCATCGGACACCCCGAGACCCAGCAGCACGCGCACGTAGAGGTTCGCCCCGCGGGAGAGCAGCAGGCGGTGCACGGGCCAGTCGTGCACCGCGCCGCCGGGCACCCAGCGGGACCCGATCGCGAGGTCGGCCCCGCGGCGCACCGCCTCCAGCAGCCCCGGCAGCTGCTCGGGGCGGTGGGAGGCGTCGGCGTCCATCTCCACGAGCTGCTCGTACCCGCGCTCGAGACCCCAGGCGAAGCCGGCGAGATAGGCCGGGCCGAGCCCCTGCTTCCCGGCGCGGTGCAGGACGTGCACCGCGGGGTCCCGGGCTGCGACGGACTCGGCCCACTGCCCCGTGCCGTCCGGGGAGGAGTCGTCGACGACGAGCACGTGCGCAGCGGGCACGGCGGCCCGCAGGCGTGCCAGGGTCCCGGGCAGCGCCTCGCGCTCGTCATAGGTGGGGATCACCACGAGGGTCGGCGGCAGCGGAGCGGTGGAGGGGTGCATCCTCACTCCCCTCGGCGGCGCGCGGTGGCGCGGGCGAGGGCGCGACGATCGGTGCCGAGCGCCGCCAGCACCCCGAGCAGGCCCACGGCGCTGAGACCGATCGCGATCCAGGGACCGGCGGCGACCGCGGGGGTGATCCCGGTGCGCAGCGGGACGTCCGCGAGGAGCACGCCCTGCTCCCAGTGGTCCACGAAGTCCAGTCGCCGCCCCTCGGGGCTGAAGATCGCGGAATGGCCCACGGTGGAGATGTGCACGACGCTGCGACCGGAGACGACCGCCATCACCTTCGCCTGGGCGAGCTGCTGGATCGCCTCGTCGGAGTCGCCGAACAGGGCGTTGTTCGACTGCACGACGATCATCTCCGCACCGTCGTCGACCACGTCGTGGACCAGGGAGTCGTAGGCGATCTCGAAGCAGATCAGGATGCCGACCTCGCCCTCGCCCTGCCCGAGCGCGTCGAGGTCCATGACGCCGACCTCCTCGCCGGGGAGCATGTCGAGGGAGACCAGGTCCACCTTGTCGGTGACCGTCCGGAACACGTCGCGCAGCGGGATGTACTCGCCGAAGGGCACCGGGTGGCGCTTGGAGTAGTCGTAGGGCGTGGTCCCCTCGGGCGTGAACAGCACCGACTGGTTCAGCCGCTCGGTCTCCCCCACCCGCACCTGCGTGCCGATCAGGATCGGGGCGCCGGCCTCCTCGGCGAGGGACGTGAGCGCGCCGCCCAGCTGCGGGTCCTGGCGCGGGTCCCAGCCCGTGGAGTCCTCGGGCCAGACCACGAGATCCAGCTCCGTGCCGTTCTCCGCCGTTCGCGCGAGCGTGTCGCGGGTGACGGCGAGGTGGTTGTCGAAGACGTCCTCGGGCATCGTGAAGGACACCGGGTCGATCCCGTCCATCGAGCCCTGCACCGCGGCGACCGTCATCGCCGGCCGGTCCACCGGCGCGCGGTTCATCGGATGCGGCACCACGACGGTCGCCAGCACCGCGCCGACCGCGATCGCGAAGGGCCAGATGCCCGAGAACCCCCTCATCCCGCGGTGACGACGGCCCAGCACGGCGAGAGCGCCGAACAGCAGCAGATGACCCAGCAGAGCGACCGCGAAGGAGAGGCCGGCCATGCCGATCCAGGGCCCGAGGTTCAGCAGCGGGGACTCCGCGAGCGCGAAGCCGCTGGACCCCCACGGGAGGCCGCCCCAGGGAGCGGTGCCGCGCAGGGACTCGACCCCCACCCACAGCGCGGAGACCACGATCGCGGTCGAGATGCACAGCCCGCGGCGCACGATCACGGTGCGGGCCAGGAGCCCGAAGAGCACCATGTACAGGGCCTCGAAGATGCCCAGCGCGATCCAGGGCATGGCACCGGCGTAGGTGCTCGCCCAGTGCGTCAGCGGCACGAACAGCGCCAGCCCCCACAGCAGCGAGACGAGCATCGCGAGCACCACGGAACGGACCAGCAGCCCGGCGCCGAGCAGCGCGATCGCGACCGGCAGCAGCATCCACAGGTCGTAGGGAGGGAAGGCGAGGAGCGCGCAGAACCCGCCCGCGACGCCGCACAGCAGGGCGAGCGGCCAGGGGGTGGGGTCGAACTCGTCGCGCGGCCGACGGGCGCGCGCCCGAGCGGCCGCCGTCCGAGCGGTCGCCGTCATGCTCCGTCCTGCCCGAGGTCGTCGTGGAGGAGACGGCCGGCGACGACGGTGCGCAGCGCGCGGGGCGTGCCCTGGTCCAGGTCGGGCAGCAGCGGCGTGCGCGAGCGCGGATCGGTTGACCAGCTGTCCACCCGCTCGGCATGGGACTGCACCGTGAGGTCCCACGGCTCCCAGACCACGAAGGTCGCGGGCAGGCCCGTCTGCAGGGTGCCGGGATGGCGGTGACCGGCGACGCGCTGGCCGCCGCGCGTGGCGGCGAGGAAGGCGGCGCGGTCGCTGATGCGCTGCGCGGCCGGGCTGCTGCGGGCGGCGGCGCGCACCCAGTCCCAGGGGTCGGCCGCCTCGGGCGCTCCCGCCGAACCGAAGGCGAGCGGGGTGCCCGCGGCGAGCAGGTCCAGGTAGTCGGCGCTCTCGGAGACCGGCGCGATGACGCGCACGCCCTCCCGCTCTCCGGTGGGACCGGGCAGACGGAGCACGATGCCGCGGGCGGCGGCCTCGGCCTCCTGCTGCGGCGCTGGTCCGGTGCCGTCCGCCGTCGCGGCGGCGTCGACGAAGCCGGGGGTGATCAGGCAGCCGGTGGCGTCGACCTGCTGGACGTCGCCGTGGAGCATGCGGGCGGTGTCCTCCCGACCCGTCCACGCGATCAGCCCGTCGGCGACCAGCATCGCGGACGCCTCGGGGTCCCCGGCGCTGTACAGCACGATGCCCGTGTAGAGCATCGGCGGGGCGACGGGGGTCGGTGCGGCGTTCTGCCAGGCGTCGTTCTCGCTCACACCCGACAGCTTCTCGCGTCCGCCTGGGAGAAAGCTCATCGATCGATCTCCTGGGCCACCAGGCCCCGGCGCACCGCCCGGATCGCGGCCCGGGCGACCTCGCCGAGCTCCTCGTCCGCGGTCAGCTGGTCGAGCAGGTCGATCACCTGGCGACAGTGGCGCACGAAGTCCCCCGGGGGCAGGTCGTTGCCCTCCAGCGCCGCGGCCAGATGCGCCCCCCGGGCCCAGCGGTGCACGATCGCGGCGATCGCCGGATCCGGGGCGGTCGTGGGCGTGATCCCGTGCCGGGTCTCCGCCGACTGCAGCGAGGCGGCGATCCGGGTGGACGCCTCGAGCGCCGCATCGACGGCGGGATCGGGGATCAGCTCCGGCGCCCGGTCGTCGCGGCGGGTCTCGTGGACCGCGGCGGAGACCACGGCGGCCAGGCCGGCCGCGTCGAGACCGGACCAGGCGCCGCGCTCGAGGCACTGGGCGATCAGCAGGTCGCGGTCGCTGAACAGGCGCCGCAGGCGCAGCCCGCTCGCGGTGGGGACGAGCTCGTCCTCGTGCACGGGATCCTCGGGCCCTCCCGGGGCGGTGGCACCGCCGGCGGCACCGCCCGCGACGCGCTCGAGATAGCCGAGCTCGACGAGCAGGGCGGTGAGGCGGTCGAACTGGCGGGCCAGCGAGCTGGTGCGGCCGCTGATCCGACGGTGCACCCCCTCGAGATCGCCGCGGGACTTCCGCCAGCGCCCCACCCAGCGCAGATGGGAGTCGAGGTCCGGGCAGTCGGCGCAGGGATGGGCGGCCAGCTGCTCGCGCAGGGTGAGCAGCTGCTCGTCGGAGGCGGCCGTCGAGGGAGCGCGCCCGGCGCGCCGGCGCACCTCCCGCCGGGCGTCGTCGTCCTGGCCCGCCAGTCGTTGGCGCAGCGCGGCGGCGGTGTCCTTGCGCACCTTGCCGCTGCCCAGCGTCTCCTGGCGCGGCAGGCGCAGGCTGTCGATGACCGCAGGGGGCGACGGCACGTCCCCGGGGCGGAGGCTGCGACGGCGCCCCTCGGTGTCCAGCAGATCCACCTGGGGACCGCCGAGCACCGCTCGGTCCACCTCCAGCACCACCGCGTAGCCGCGCCGCTTGCCGCCGGGCAGGGCGATGACGTCGCCGCGGCGGAGATCGCCGAGCACGCTGCGGGTGCGGTCGCGGTCCGCGGCCGAGCGCGCCCGCGAGAGGGACTTCTCGCGCTCGGAGATCGCCTCCTGGATCGTCGCGTACTCCACCAGGTCACCGCGCTCGCAGGTGACCGCCTCCCGGTAGGAGGCGACCGTCTCCTCGAGCTCCCGGGCGCGCCGGGCGAGACCCACCACGGAGCGATCCGCCTGGAACTGGGCGAAGCTGGTCTCGAGGGTCTCCCGGGCGCGGGCGAGGTCGAAGCGGTCCAGCAGGTTCACGGCCATGTTCGGGGTGGGGCGGAAGGCCGAGCGCAGCGGATAGGTGCGCTTGGAGGCGAGGGAGGCGACGGCCGGAGCGTCGAAGCGGGGCCCGCCCACCACCACGGCGTGCCCCTCGGTGTCGATGCCGCGGCGACCGGCCCGGCCCGTCAGCTGGGTGAACTCCCCGGGGGTCAGGTCCGCGTGCTCGACGCCGTTGAACTTGACCAGCTTCTCGAGCACCACCGATCGCGCGGGCATGTTGATGCCGAGCGCAAGGGTCTCGGTGGCGAAGACGACCTTGATCAGTCCCCGGGCGAAGAGCACCTCGACCACGGACTTCAGCAGCGGGAGCATTCCGGCATGATGCGCGGCGAAGCCGTCCAGGGCGGCGCGCCGGAAGGCGTCCAGCCCCAGAACCTCCTCGTCCTCGACGCCGATGTCGGCGAGCTGCTCCTCGAGCACGGATCGGATCTCGCGCCTCTCCGCGTCGTCCGTGAGTCGAAGCCGCGAGCGGGCGCACTGCTGCACCGCGCCCTCGCAGCCGGCCCGGGAGAAGATGAACACGATCGCGGGCAGCAGGGCGGCGTCGTCGAGGAGCTCGACGACCTCGGGACGGCGAGGCGGGCGGAACGGTGCGCCGCCCCTGCCCGTGTCGGAGTGCCGACCTCCGGGACCGCTCCCGTGCCCGCCGGCCCCTCCGCGGGACTCCCCGCGCTCGGCCGGGCCCCGGCCCCTGCGCTGGTGCGGCGGACGGTGCTGGCCGGAGCCGCGGGGACGATGCCGGCCGCTGGTCCCCCGCCGGCCTCGGTAGCCCTTGCCGCGCGAGCCGCCGGAGCGCTCGTCGACCGGCAGGGAGAAGGAGGTGATCCGCTCGATCTCGGGGTTCACCCGTCGGTCCGTGCGCGCACCGGGCCCGTGGGAGACCACCGCCTCCCCGTCGGCGTCGACGAAGAGGTCCAGCAGCTCGTCCCCGACCACCACGTGCTGCCACAGCGGGACGGGTCGGGTCTCGGAGACGATGATCTCGGTGCTCCCCCGCACCTCCTGCAGCCAGGCGCCGAACTCCTCGGCGTTGGAGACGGTCGCGGAGAGGGAGACCAGCTGCACCGACGAATCGAGGTGGATGATGACCTCCTCCCAGACGGGTCCGCGCAGTCGGTCGGCGAGGTAGTGCACCTCGTCCATCACCACGAAGCCGAGCCCGTGCAGGAGGTCGGAGTCCGCGTAGAGCATGTTCCGCAGCACCTCGGTGGTCATCACGACCACCTCCGCGTCGGGTCGGATCGACGTGTCGCCGGTGAGCAGGCCCACGCGCTCCGCGCCCAGCCAGTCCACGAGCTCCCCGAACTTCTGGTTCGACAGGGCCTTGATGGGGGCGGTGTAGAAGACCTTGTGGCCGCGGGCGAGGGCCAGGTGGACCGCGAACTCACCGACCACCGTCTTGCCGGCACCGGTGGGGGCCGCCACCAGCACGGAGCTGCCGTCCTCGAGCCGTCGCGCGGCGGCGAGCTGGAAGTCGTCGAGCTCGAAGGGGTAGCGGGAGGTGAAGGCCGTCAGCGCGGAGGCGACATCGTCCTGCTCCTGCTGCTGCTCGGCTCTCCAGCGGGCGTAGCGCTCTGCGGGGGAGGTCACTGCGCTCCTTCGCTGTCACCCGGTTCGCTGTCGCCCGGTCCGCCGCCGCCCGAGCCCTCGACCGGGGCGGGCAGCTCGGCGAGCAGGCGAACGGCCCCGGGAAGCACCCGCGCCGTCACCGGCAGCAGGGAGCGCGGCTCGCCGTCCGCGTAGACGCGCAGGGTGCGCCCATGACGCAGGCCCACGGTCACCTCGCGCACCGGCCGGATGTCGACGGCGTCCAAGGTGGTGTGGGTCCCCTTGAACACGCGGGGAAACAGCCGCAGCAGCTGGGCCCGGCCGATGCCGGAGACGGTCGCGAGATCGAGCACGCCGTCGTCGATGCGCGCCCCGGGCACCATCGTCATGCCGCCTCCGTAGACTCCGGTGCTGCACAGGCTCAGGATCGTCGCGTCGACCTCGATCCGCTCCCCGCCGTCGATCTCGAGCCAGAACGGCAGGGGCGAGAAGGCCGGCAGCTCGCGCAGCACCGCCGCCGTGTAGCGGGTGCCGTGACCGGCTCGGCCGCTGTTGGCCCGCGCGTTGACCAGGGCGTCGAAGCCGAGGTTCACGTTGCCGAGGGCGAGCGAGCGGTGCGGGAGCGCGTTGTCGCCGGCCGCGATCAGTTCGATGGCGTCGATCGTCACCACGGGACGGGAGAGGGCGTGCAGCAGGGCCCGGGTGGAGCTCTCCGGGTCGTCGACCGCGAGGCCGAGGGCGCGGGCGAAGTCGTTGCCGCTGCCGGCGGGCACGATCCCGAGCCGGACGGGGGTTCCTGCCACGATCTCGGCACCGAGGGAGACGGTGCCGTCTCCGCCGACGACGACGAGAGCGGTGAGCGAGTCGCGCAGCTCCTCCGCGCGGGCCCTCGCCACGTGGGCGGAGGGACCGGACAGGTCGACCACCGAGATGCCGGCCAGGCGCAGCAGATGCGCCACCTGACGCCCGACCCGGTGCGCGGTGCCCTGGGCCGCCGTCGGGTTCGCGAGCAGCCCGACCCGGAGCCTGGTCACCGTCGGTCCTCGTCGGGCTCGTCGATGCTCGAGGGCCCGTCGATCGCCTCGACCTCGTCGTCGATGCGGCTCGGGCTGTCGTCGTCGAGGTCCTCGTCCCCGGCCGCCTTGTCGACCCGGCGGTCGTGGAGCAGGGAGATCACGATCGCGCCGAAGAAGAGGCTCGCGATCGCGGCGGACATCGCGATCAGGGTGAACGGCTCCGGTGTGGGCACCATCACGGCGGTGAAGGCGAAGCTGAGGAAGATGATCCAGCGCCAGGCCTTGAGCATCGAGCGCCCGCGCACCAGGCCCATGAAGTTCAGCAGCACCATCACCACCGGCACCACGAAGGCGATCCCGAAGGCGAGCATGGTCTTCACCAGCAGCGAGAGGTACTCGTCATAGCGGATGAGCTGCTCGACCTGATCGGCCTGCGGAGTGAAGCTCAGCAGCACCGGCACCAGCTGGTTCACGGCCCAGTAGCCGGCCACGCAGCCGAGGAAGAAGAGCGGGATCGCGGTGCCGAAGAAGCCGATCGCGTACTTGCGCTCGTTCCGGTGCAGGCCGGGCATGACGAACAGCCAGGTCTGCAGCATGATCATGGGCGAGGAGAGCAGAAGGCCCACGTACGCCGACATCTGCAACCGGACGTTCAGCCCGGTGCCGACCCCCTGGAAGTTGAGATCAGCCTGCAGGCCCTGCTCCGCAGCCAAGGTGAACGGGCGTTTGAGCGCCTCGAAGACCCAGGGGAACAGGAACCACCCGACGATGGCGAGCACCAGGACGGCGATCGCACTGATCAGCAACCGGTTGCGCAGCTCGACGAGGTGCTCGCCGAGGGACATGCGTCCCTCGGGGTCCCTGCGACTCTTCTTCGCGGGCTCCGCCTCGGCCTTCCCGCGTCCCTGCGTATCACTCGCCACGGATGTGTTTCCTCCCAGCGCTCCGGGCCCGGACGTTCTCCCGCCCGGACCCGCTGTCGACGGCGGATGCCCCGCCGGAATGCTCAGTCGCGACGGTAGGAGTCGTCCTCGTCGCGGGCGCGGATCGGCTCGCGATCGAGGTCGCTGTCGGCCTCGTCGCGGGGGTCGTACTCGCGGTCGTCCCCGCGGGGACGGTCCTCGCGGTCGCGGAGGTCCTCGCGGCTGCGACGGTCGGCGTCGTCGCGCGGGCGGGAGGAGCGGACCGGCCGGTCGTCCTCGTCGTCCTCGTCGGCCCCCTTCTCGTCACCGCGCAGCTCCTCGACCTCGCTCTTGAAGATGCGCATCGACTTGCCCATGTTGCGGGCGAGGCCCGGGAGCTTGTTGGCGCCGAACAGGAGGATCACGAGAACGACCAGCAGGATGATCGCCCAGGGGTTGCGGAAGAAGTTCATGGAAGTACCTTTCAACAGCGCCGCGACACGACGCGGGCGCACCTATCATCCCACAGCGGACCGGGCGCCGGACGGGCCGCCACGGCGACGGCCCGGCCCGCCGCACGGCGGGCCGTCCCAGGGTAGCGGCTGCTAGCGGGAGTGACGTTCAGCTCCGCCGCGCGCCACGGTCACGATCGTGTCTCTCAGCTCCTGCGGCGCGAGCACGGCGGCCGCCCCGGCGGACTCCAGCACCGCGTCGACGAGGGGCGCCCGCAGGGGGTCCTCGAGGCGGGCGTAGGTCGCCCCGTCCCCGCCGTCGCGCAGCTCGGCGGCGGCGAAGGACTCGGCGATCCAGTGCCCCGCGGGCTCCAGGCGCAGCCACACCGTGCCCTCGACCCTGCCCGCGAGCGAGGGCCCCTCCCCCGCGTCCGGGCGGCTCATGGGCGTCTCCGGCGGCAGGACCTCGACGATCCGGTCGAGGCGGAAGCGACGCCGGCCACCGGCGAGCTCGCAGTCGGCCAGCAGGTACGAACGAGCCCCGTCGGTCTCGATGCTCAGCGGCCGGATCCGGCGCACGCTCGTGCCCGGCCGGTCGGAGGAGGAGTAGCGGATGGTGATCCGCGAGGCGTCCGTGTCTGCATCTGTGTCGGCGCGCAGGGCCCGGTGCACCGCGGCGAGCACCTCCTCGGCCCGGTCCGCGGTGCGTGCGGCCATCTCGTCGGCCGTGGTCGCCTCGGCGATCTCGGTGCGGGTGGGGACGCGGGGCGCTGCGCCGCCGTCCGGGCCGGGATCCTCCTCGGCGCCGGCCGCACCGGCCAGCAGCTTCGCCCGGGCGGACTCGACGACCTGCTCCGCGGCGCCTGCCGCGGGCTCGAGCGCCGCGAGACCGGCGAGCAGCGCGGTGATCTCGACGGCGCTCAGGCTGAGGGCACGGCGCAGCGGCTCGGCGTTGCGCACCCTCACCGTGCCGTGCTCCCACTCCGCCTCGATGAGGTCCTCCCAGCCGGAGCCCATGTCCCCGCAGACGAACAGCACCTGCAGATCGGTGATCAGCTGCTTCTCCGTGATGCCGAGGGCCTCCGCGAGCTCGGCGAGATCGGCCTCCCCGCGGGAGAGCACATAGGACGCCGCGGAGATCAGGCGGGAGAGGTGATCGCCGCTCTGCGGCGTGACCCGGATCCGCGGAACGGGGCGGGCCACGGCGCTCTCGAGGTCGGAGAGGTCCGCCCCGCCCTCGTGCCCCTGCGCGATCCCGGTGAGCACCTGCACCATCTCCTCGCGCCAGCCCTCGGGCCCCAGCAGCTCGACCCAGCGGATGTCCGCGAGCAGGAGGCGACGGGCGGCGGGCCGCGGCAGGGACGGCAGCTCGAACTGCTCCGCCTCGAGCGCAGCGCCCGCACGGTCCCGCAGCGAGAGCGCCTTGTAGGGTGCGGCGCGCAGCACCGCCGGGGCGCGGTCGTCGCTGTCGAGCATGCTCCCCAGCACCTCGTCGAGGTCGGTGCGCTCGGGACGGGGCTGCGTCGCGGCCGGTCCGTCGGCGGGGAACGACTCGATGCGGGAGGCGCGGAAGACGCGCGGCGCCTCCCGGGCCCGATCCCAGCCGTGGACGTACCAGTGCCCGTCGTGGACCCCCACCACCCACGGCTCGACACGGCGCTCGGTCGGGGCGCCCTGCGTGCCGCGATAGGTGAACCGCACGGACCTCCCGGTGACCACGGCCTCCAGCAGCGGGGTGAGCACCGGCAGCGACTCCACGGCCCCGCGCGGCGTGCGCCGCAGCAGGTCGGGGTCGGCGTCGTGCCCGAGGCTCAGCAGCTTGGCCCGCACCCGTCGCGCCGCTCCCCCGGCCGCCGCGGCGTCCCAGGCGTGGCTCGCCGCGAGCAGCACCGTGTACTCCTCGGTCGTGAGGTCGAGCACCGCCCCGGAGCGCGAGGTGTCGATCCGGTAGTAGACCGTGTTCTCGTCGATCACGTCCCGCTCGGTGCTGAGCGGCAGGCCGAGCTCGAGGATCGCGGCCTTGTCCCGCTCGAACATCCGCTCGGCGGCCTGCTCGGAGACCGCCTCCGCGTAGTCGGGGATCACCCGGAACAGGCGCGCGCGATCGATCCGACGGCGCGAGCCGATCGTCATGATGACGTTGAGCAGTCTCTCCACGTTCTTCGAAGCCACGCCGCCAGACTAGCCGCCCGACGTCGCCGAATCGTCCTGTGCCGCGCCGCGGCTCTAGGCTGACCCCATGCTGCGATGGGAACGGGGAACCGTGAAGAGCGCTCTGGGCTCCTGGCGGGGCGTGGACCGGCTCGAGATCGAGCTCGCGGACGGCGCGGGGACCATCTCCGCGATCGCGTACCGCGAGCTGACCGGTCGCCCGGCCGAGGGCGAGGAAGTGCTGCTGAACACCAACGCCGTGCGACGCGACCTGGGCACCGGCGGCGACGCCATGGTGGTCGCCCGCACGGGCACGCAGCCGGAGACGACCGAGATCACCGGCCACATGGTCAAGGCCCGCTACACCCCGATGCAGACGATGGTCGACGCGATCGACGACCCCGCGGGCGAGCACTACGAGACCGTCCGCGCGGCCGAGGGCATCGACGCGATGCCCGTGGTGGTCGCGGACCTCCACTCGTCCCTGCCCGCGATCATCGCCGGCATCCGGACCGAGCACCGCTCCGCACGCATCGCCTACGTGCACACCGACGCCGCCGCCCTGCCCGCGGCCTACTCCCGCAGCGTCTCGCGGCTGCGGGAAGCGGATCTGCTGACCTCGGTGATCAGTGCGGGCCAGTCCTTCGGCGGGGACCTCGAGGCGGTCACCGTGCATTCCGCGCTGCTGGGGGCCCGGCACGTGGTCGGCGCGGACATCGCGATCGTGATCCAGGGCCCGGGGAATCTCGGCACCGGCACCGGATGGGGCTTCTCCGGGGTGCAGGCGGCGGAGGCGCTCCACGCGGCCTCGGTGCTGGGCGGGGCGCCGATCGCGAGCCTGCGGGTGTCGGGCGCCGACGAGCGCAAGCGCCATCGGGGCCTGTCCCACCACTCCTCGACCGCCTACGGTCGTGCGCTGCTCGCCCCGGTGCACATCCCCGTCCTCCATCGCGACGACTCCAGATACAACGCTTTTCATGAGTCGGTGCGGAAACAGGTGAAAAGCACGATCACGAGGCCGGCGAAGGAGCGCGGGATCCTGCACCGGCTCACCGAGGTGCACGCCACAGGGCTGCGTGACGCGCTCGAGGACATCCCGGTGCGGATGACCACGATGGGA
Organism: Brachybacterium sp. AOP43-C2-M15; assembly: GCF_052446295.1. Taxonomy (NCBI): domain Bacteria; kingdom Bacillati; phylum Actinomycetota; class Actinomycetes; order Micrococcales; family Dermabacteraceae; genus Brachybacterium; species Brachybacterium sp. AOP43-C2-M15. The sequence continues at coordinate 212,904 of NZ_JBQSWB010000002.1, read as the reverse complement.
CGCACCCTCGCGGAGGACCCGGCCGCCTTCCAGTACGCGGGCCTGGCGGGGCGCTGCGCGGCGTCCTTCCTGCCGCGCGACTGACCGGAGGGGCGGGGAGGGGACCCGCCGCGGTCAGGCCTCGGCGGCCTCGCCCCGCTCGCGCATCAGCCGCTGCAGCAGGTGGGCGTCCGAGATCGCCCGCTCGCCGTCGTAGCGCTGGACGGCGTGCAGGGCCAGGGTCGAGCCGTCGGCGAGATCGAGATGGGCCCAGGGGTCGCCCATCGGGAAGCTGATCCCGAGCACCTCGGGCCATTCGACGGTGCGCACGCGCAGCAGATTGCGCACCTCGAGGACCTGCGGGCGGGCCGTGACCTTCACCGAGGCCTCCAGGTGGCAGAACACCAGGACCAGCAGCCCCACGGCGAGCAGGCCGAGGCGACCGCCGAGCTGGAAGCTGGTGATCATGACCGCGCCGCCGATCATGCCGACCATCACGATCGTGCCGCTGAGATACGCGGCCACCCGCACGGCACGCGGTCGCAGCACGATCGTGGCCCGCTCCTCCCCCTCGGCACGATCGGTCCCGGGGCTCGGCACGGTCATCTCAGATGCGGCAGGCCTGGATCGCGGTGACCAGGATGGCGCGGGCGCCGGCGTCGTAGAGGTCGTCCATCATGCGGTGCGCGGCACGACGGTCCACCATCGCCCGCACCGCGGACCATTCGCCCCCGTGCAGGGGCGAGACCGTCGGGGACTGCAGGCCGGGGGTGATCTCGACCGCCGTCTCCAGCAGCGCGGTGGGGATGTCGTAGTCGAGCATCACGTACTCGCGGGCGACCAGCACGCCGCGGATGCGCCGTTCGAGCACCTCGAGGGCGTGGCCCGCCTCCTCATCGAGCTCGAGGTCCGGGCGGGAGAACAGCACGGACTGGCTGGTCATGATCGCCTCGCCGAAGGGCTCGAGGCCGGCCTGGCGCAAGGTGGTGCCGGTCTCGACGACATCGGCGATGACGTCCGCGACGCCGAGGCGGATGGAGGACTCCACGGCGCCGTCGAGGTGCACGACCTCGGCGCTGATGCCGCGATCGGTGAGATAGTCCTCCACGAGGTTCTCGTAGCTGGTGGCGATGCGGGAGCCCTGCAGCTCCGAGACGTCGCTGCGGGTCCCGGCCGGGGCCGCGAAGCGGAAGGTCGAGCGGGCGAAGCCCAGCGGCAGGATCTCGTCCGCCGGGGTGCGCGAGTCCAGGAGCATGTCCTGGCCGGTGATGCCGACGTCCACGGTGCCCGAGCCCACGTAGACCGCGATGTCGCGCGGACGCAGATGGAACAGCTCCACGCCGTTCTCCTCGTCGACCACGACGAGCTCCTTGGCCGTGCCGCGGCGGCGGTAGCCGGCCTCCTGCAGCAGATCGGCGGCGGGCTCGGACAGAGCCCCCTTGTTGGGGACGGCGATGCGGAGCACGGATCCTCCTCGGCCGCCGGAGCGGCCACGAGACGGGTGGGACAGGTCAGGGACGGTCGGGACGCCGGCACCGCCGGAGCGGAGACCTCGGACGGGACCGGGAGGGCTGACGCGCCGGCGGGCGGCACGGCGACGCGGGCGGGATCCAGGATGCTGGACGGCCTGGCTCAGAGCCGACGGTAGACGTCCTCGAGGGAGATGTCCTTGGCGATCATCATCACCTGGAGGTGGTACAGGAGCTGGCTGATCTCCGTCGCGGCCTCGTCCGTGGACTCGTGCTCGCAGGCCATCCACACCTCGGCGGCCTCCTCCACGATCTTCTTGCCGATCTGATGGACGCCCGCATCGAGCTCCGCGACGGTGCCCGACCCTGCGGGGCGGGTGCGGGCCTTCTCGGTGAGCTCGGCGAACAGCGCTTCGAAATCCTTCACGCCGCCAGGGTACTCGTCGATCGCGCGGCCTGGTCCCCTCGTCTCGCGGACGGGAGCAGGATCATGATCACGGTGAGGGGCGATCCTCGTCCAGTCCGGTGCCCTCCGCCTGCCCGGCGCCCTCCGCCTGTCCCGTGGGCTCCGCCTGCCCCGCGCTCTGCGACGGTCCCGTGCCCTGCGACGGTCCCGCGCCCTGCGGCGGCGCCGAGGGCGATCCCTCCGGCGACCTGCGGCGCACGAGCAGTCCGATGGCGACGCCGATGCCGACGATCACCGCCAGGACGACGAGGACGAGCACGATCAGCAGGACGACGGCCCAGGGGTTCCGGAAGAGGTTCATCCTTCCTTTGTACCTGCCGGTGCGCGGCCGGGGGTCCGTTCCGGGGCATCGCGGGGCATCACTCGCGACGGATCGTCGGGTCCAGGTGCGCGGTCTCGACCGTCACCCGCTGCTCCTCGACGTCGCGGCGGCTGCGCACCCGCCACCACACGAAGAAGCCCACCAGCGTGAATCCGCCGTAGAACAGGTACATCAGTGCGCTCGCGTAGTACCCCGCGCTCCACAGCAGCGGCACGCCCACGATGTCCACGGCCACCCAGATCAGCCAGAACTCGACCCATCCCTTGGCCATCCCGAAGGTCGCCAGCAGGCTGCCCATGAAGATCCAGGCGTCGGCCCAGACGGGCTCGTAGGAGCCGAGCGCACGGAACAGGGGCGTGAGAGCGGCGGTGCCGCCGACCAGGACCACCAGGAGCAGGGCGCGGGTGCCCCAGGAGGCCCATTCGGGTTCCACGGCGGTGCCGCCCGCGTTCCTGGCCTGCCGCCATCGCACCCAGCCGTAGATGCTGGTGGCGATGAACATCACCTGTCGTCCGGCCTGTCCCAGGAGGTCCACGGAATTCGGATTGCCGAACACGGTGCCCATGAACACGGTCAGCAGCAGCAGGTTGCCGACGATGCCGATGGGCCAGGCCCAGACCTTGCGTCGCATGCCGCCGAGGGCGCTGAGCAGTCCGAAGACGTTGCCCAGCACCTCGCGCAGAAGGAGGAACTGTCCGCCCGCGAAGTCGATTCGCGCGTCGAAGAGCCACTGCAGGAAGTCCATGTCGGTCCTTTCTCCGTCGGATGCAGTGGCTCCGGGGAAAAGGGTTCCGGCAGGGCGTCGACGCGCGGAGCGCCCCGAGGACCTGCAGGACGTGCGCCTCTCATCCAGGCTGTACTGTCGGTGCCGGATTTCCACCGGCTCCACCGCAGATGCGGGTCGCGGACTGTCACCGCCGGCTCGGACTTCCACCGACCCCGGAGCACGTCACTGGTCGTGACCGCACCATCCTAGTCCGCGCACCCCGACACCGGTTCCCGGATGAACGAGGGTGACGAGGTCGTCACGACCTCGGGGGCGCCAGCGTGGAACGCGGCGCGGCTCGATGCTGCACGGAACGATCCTGCAGGGAACGATCGTGCAGGGAACGACGCTGCGCAGGTCCGTGCCGCGCTGAGCGGTGCGGGGCGCGCGCGATCAGTGCGGGGCGTGCTCCTGGGCGAGTGCGCGCAGGGCGGAGATCTCCTCGGCCGCGTCCTGGGCGCGGTAGATCGCGGAGCCGGCGACGAAGATGTTCGCCCCGGCCTCCGCGCAGCGCTCGATGGTCTCGCGGCTCACACCGCCGTCGACCTGGATCGACACCTCGAGGTTCGCCTCGCCGATCGCGGCCCGGGCGCGGCGGATCTTGGGGAGCATGGTCTCCAGGAAGCTCTGCCCGCCGAATCCCGGCTCGACGGTCATGATCAGCAGCATGTCGAACTCGCCGATGATGTCGAGGATCGGCTCGACGGCGGTCGCCGGGCGCAGGGCGACCCCGACCTGGGTGTTCTTGCGGCGCAGGTCGCGCGCGAGCTTCACCGGTGCCCGCGCGGCCTCGAGGTGGAAGGTCACCGAGGAGGCCCCGGCCTCCGCGAAGGCGGGGGCCCGGGTGTCGGCCTCGTCGATCATGAGGTGGGCGTCCACCGGGATCGGACTGCGCTCGACGATCTGCTCGACCATCGACGGGCCGAAGGTCAGGTTGGGCACGAAGTGGTTGTCCATCACGTCGACATGGACGCTGTCGGCGGTGGAGATCCGGTCCAGCTCGGTGCCGATGGACATGAAGTCCGCGTCGAGGATGCTGGGGTGGATGTAGTGTCCGTCGGTCGAGTACGGGGTGTTCATGCCGTCGGGGTTCCTTCCTCGGTGGGAGCGGGCTGCCTGCGCAGCAGGTGGATGTACATCGCGTCGGTGCCGTGCACGTGGGGCCACAGCTGCACGGCGGGCCCCTCTCCCAGCTCGAGGTCCTGCTGACGGGAGGACAGGACCCCGGCACGGACGGGGCCCCGGGCGTCGAGCTGCTCGACGTCCTCGCGGGTCTTCAGCACGTCGGCCACGACCAGGCGCGTCTCGGCCAGGTGCGGGGAGCAGGTCACGTAGGCGACGACGCCACCGGGTGCCGCGGCGTCCAGGGCGGAGGCGAGCAGTCCTCGCTGGATGCCGGTGAGCTGGCCGATGTCGCCGGGGGTGCGGCGCCAGCGAGCCTCGGGCCGACGACGCAGGGCGCCCAGCCCCGAGCAGGGGACGTCGACCAGGACGCGGGAGAAGCGTCCGGGCATCTCGGTGCCGATCGCGGTGCCGTCCGCGGTGCGGGTGGCGATCTCGCATCCGGCCTCGCGCAGGGTCGCGACGGCGCGCTCCACGAGCTCGGTGCGGTGGTCCTGGAGCTCGACGGCGAGCAGGTCCGCATCATGGTCCACGGTGAGCCCGCCCAGCAGCGCCGCCTTCCCGCCGGGGCCGGCGCACAGGTCGAGCCAATGGGCGTCGTCGGCGAGCACGAGCTCGTCGGCGCCGAGGGCGAGGGCCAGGGCGGCGAGCTGGCTGCCCTCGTCCTGCACGGCGACGCGGCCCTGCTTGACCAGGTCCATGCCGCCGGGGTCGCCCGAGGGCCAGGACCCGGCGAAGATGCTCAGCCGCCCCTGGCTCCCGCCGTGATCGATGAGCTCGTCGAGGTCGGTCAGGCCCGGCCGCATCACGAGCGACACCGCGGGAGCGGCGTTCTGCGCGGCCAGCAGCTCGTCGATCTCCTCGCGGGAGCGGCCGTGCCCCGCCAGCGCGTCGGACAGGGCGCGCACCACCCAGCGCGGGTGGGAGTGGACGACGGCGAGGTGGCCGATGGGGTCCTTCTCACGGTCCGGCGCCACCTCGTCGATCCATTCCTCGAGGTCCTTCTCCCCCACCCGTCGCAGCACGGCGTTGACGAAGCTCGCGGCGCCGGCGCCGACCTCTGCGCGGGCAAGGGCCACGGTCTCGGAGGTCGCCGCGTGCGGGGCCACGGTCATGTCCAGGAGCTGATAGGCGCCCAGGCGCAGAACGTCCACGAGGGCCGGCTCCACCTCCTCCAGCGGTCGGTCCACGCAGGCGGCGAGGATCGCGTCGAGCCGGCCCTGGGCGCGCAGCGAGCCGTAGAACAGCTCGGTGGTGAAGGCGGCGTCGCGGCCCGAGACCCGGTGGCTGCGCAGCAGGCGCGGGAGCACCAGGTTCGCGTAGGAGTCCTCCTCGCGGACCAGCCGCAGGCCCTCGAAGGCGACCCGGCGGGAGGGGGTCGAGCGGCGGGAGCGCTCGGAGGGGCGGGAGGCGGAGTAGCCGCGGCGGGCTCCTCCCTCGCCGCGGGAGCCCGATCGGGTGCGTCCCCGGTCGTCGCGGCGGTCGTCGCGGCGGTCGCGGCCCTGTCCGTCCCTGCCGCGGCGCCCGCCGTCGGGGCCGCCGCGGCCGCGTCGCTCCTCGCTCATGCGCGCTCTCCGTCCTGCTGCTCGATGTCCTGCTGCTCGGTGTCCTGCTGCTCGGTGGAGAAGGCGGCGTCGGCGTCGAGCGCCGCGCCGCGGGCCCAGTCCGCGGCCCTCATCGGCCGCCTCCCGGCCGGGGCGAGGGTGGACAGGGCGATGACCTCGGTGCCCGTGCCCACGAGCACCTGGCGCCTGGTGGCCTCGATGCGTCCCGGAGGGAGGGGGGCGTGCTCGGGGGCGGGCTCCACGCCGAGGATCTTGGCACGGTCGCCGCCCAGCAGGGTCCATGCCCCGGGCTGCGGGCTCATGCCCCGGATATGGGCGCTGACCTGGTCGGCAGGCAGGGTCCAGTCGATACGGGCCTCGGCGGGGGTGAGCTTCGCGGCGTGGGTGGCGCGCGAGTGGTCCTGCGCAGCGGGGACCGCGGTGCCGTCCTCGAGGGCGTCGAGCACGGAGAGCAGCAGGTCGGCGCCGTCGGCCGCCATCCGTTCGAGCAGCTCCCCGGCGGTCTCGAACGCGCCGATCGCGGTGGTCGCAGAGGCCAGGACGTCCCCGGTGTCCAGGCCCTTCTCGAGACGGAACACGCTCATCCCGGTCTCCCGCTGTCCGGCGAGCACGGCCCGCTGGGCCGGGGCGGCGCCGCGCCACTCGGGCAGCAGGGAGAAGTGCAGGTTCACCCAGCCGTGCCGGGGGATGTCGAGCGCGGACTGCGGCACCAGGTTGCCGTAGGCGACGACGGGGGCGGCGTCGGGAGCGAGGTCCCGGATCTGCTGCTGGACGGACTCCTCGCGCAGCGTGGCCGGGGTGAGCACGGGCAGGCCCTCCTCCTCGGCGAGAGTCCTGACGGGGCTGGGGCGGAGCTTCCGGCCGCGCCCGGTGGGGGCGTCGGCGCGGGTGAGCACGCCGACGACCTCGTGGCGGGAGTCGAGCAGGGTGCGCAGGGAGGGAAGGGCGGCATCGGGGGTGCCGGCGAAGAGCAGTCGCATGATGGTCCGAGTCTACGGGGGCCGTGCCTCGGTCCGGCGCGGGAAGGTCCTACAGTGGCGGCATGTGCTGCTCGTCCCACCACCGCCGCTGATGCGCGAGCAGGGCCCGGCCGGGCACCGGGTCGGCAGTCCCGGCTATCGGCGACTGCTGGTGGCGCTGGTCTGCGCGGGGATCGCCTCCTTCGCGCAGATCTACTCCCCGCAGGGCATGCTGCAGCTGATCGCCGCGGACCTCGGGGTCGGCGCCGAAGGAGCGGCCCTGACCGTCTCGGCCGCGACCGGCGGCCTCGCGCTCGCCGTGGTGCCCTGGTCCTTCGTCGGGGACCGGATCGGGCGCCGCCCCGCCATGGTGATCGCCGTGGTCTCCGCGACCCTGCTCGCGCTGGTCTCCGCCTGGGCCCCGACCTTCGAGCTGATGCTCGCGCTGCGCTTCCTCGAGGGAATGGCGCTGGGCGGCGTGCCCGCCCTCGCCGTGGCCTATCTCGCCGAGGAGGTCGACGACCGCGCCCGGTCGATCGCGGCCGGCTGGTACGTGGCGGGGACCACGGTGGGCGGGCTCGCCGGACGGATGCTCGCCACGCCGGTCGCCGACCTCGGCAGCTGGCGGATGGGCATGACCGCGGTGGCACTGCTGGCCGCGCTCGCCGCCACCAGCTTCGCGCTGCTGGCCCCGCCCGAGCGCCGCTTCGTGCCGACCACGGGCCGCGGCTCGCCCGCGGTCGCGCTGCGTCGGCTCCTGCGCACGCTGCGCGACCCGGGACAGCTTGCCCTGTTCGCCTTCGCCTTCCTGATGATGGGCGGGTTCGTCTCGGTCTACAACTACCTCTCCTTCCATCTCACGGCCCCGCCCTACCTGGTGCCCGCGGCCCTCCTGGGCATGGTGTTCCTCGCCTATCTCGGCGGCACCGTCTCCTCGCCGGTCGCCGGGCGGCTCGCCGCCCGGCACGGCCGTCTGCCGACGATGCTGGCGGGAACGGGGGTCATGCTCGCCGGGCTGCTGCTCACCCTCGCGGGTCCTCTGGTGCTCGTGCTGCTGGGGCTGCTGGTGATGACGGCGGGCTTCTTCGCCGCGCACGCGATCGCGAGCGGCTGGGCGAGCGCGCGGGCCGACGGCGCCCGGTCGCAGGCGACCGGGCTCTACAACCTGGCCTACTACCTGGGCTCGAGCGTTCTCGGCTGGGCCACCGGTCTCGTGTACGAGGGCTCCGGATGGGACGCGACGGTCGCCGTGGTGGCCGCCGCCGCGCTGCTCTCGGCAGGGCTCGTCGTCGCGGCGCTGCGCGGACGCGCGTGACGCGGCGGAGCCGTCAGTAGACCAGGCCGAACACCCACACCGCGAGACTCATCGTGGTGGCGGTGACCAGCACGATCCCGATCAGGTTCAGCCACAGCCCGGCCTTGGCCATCTGCGGGATCGTGACGTAGCCGGAGCCGTAGGCGATCGCATTGGGGGGTGTGGCCACCGGCAGCATGAAGGCACAGGTCGCGGCGATCGCGACCGGGATCGCGAGGAGCATCGGATCGATCCCGATGCCCACCGCCACGGCGGTGGCGACGGGCAGGAACGTCGCGGCGGTGGCGGTGTTCGAGGTCAGCTCGGTGAGGAAGAGGACGCCCGCGGCGACGATGGCGACGATCAGCACCACCGGCAGGCCGCCCACGCCCGCCGTGACCTCCCCGATCCACTCGGTCAGTCCCGAGTCGCTGAACTGGGCGGACAGCGCCAGACCGCCGCCGAACAGCAGCAGCACGCCCCAGGGCAGCTTCACCGCGGACTCCCAGTCCAGCAGGCGCACGCCCCGGGCCGCTCCGGCGGGCAGCAGGAAGAGGGCGAGGCCGATGACCATCGCGATGCCGGCGTCGGAGATCGGCGGGTCCTCGGCCCCCATGGCCTGGGAGATCAGCGGGATGGACACCCACGACACCGCCGCCAGGACGAAGATCGCGAGCACCCGCACCTCGCCCTGGGCGATGGGGCCGAGCTTGCGCCGCTCCTCGCGGATGAGGTCGGTGCCGCCCGGGATCTCGGTGATCTCGGGCTTGTACATCACCTTGGTCAGCACCAGCCAGGCGAGGACCATGAACACGATGGCGATGGGCGCGCCCACCAGCATCCACCGGCCGAATCCGATGGTGACGCCGAACTCCTGGCTCATGTGGGCCGCCAGGAGGGCATTGGGCGGGGTGCCGATGAGGGTCGCGAGGGAACCGATCGAGGCGGCATAGGCGATGCCGAGCATCATCGCGGTCCCGAAGTTCGAGCGGACGGGCGCTGCCGCCTCCCCGCTCCCCTCGTGCTCGGCAGGGTCCTCCAGCCCTTCGATCTCCTCGCCCGCCTCGTGCGCCTCCTTCCTCCGCAGCTGATTGACCAGCAGCAGCACGGACAGACCGATCGGGAGCATCATCACGGCGGTCGCCGTGTTCGACACCCACATGGAGATGAAGCCGGTCGCGGCCATGAACCCGAGGATGAGCAGGGAGGGGCTGGTGCCGATGGTGCCGACGATCGCGAGCGCGATCCGCTTGTGCAGGTTCCAGCGCTGCATGGCCAGCGCCAGCATGAACCCGCCCATGAACAGGAAGATGATGTTGTTGCCGTAGGAGGCGCCGACGTCGTCCACGCCGACCTCGCTGGTCAGGACCGGGAACACGATCAGCGGCACCAGCGCGGTGGCGGGGATCGGTATCGCCTCGGTCATCCACCACACGGCCATCAGCACCGCCGTCGCCGCGGTCAGCTTCGCCGGGTGGGGCACGTCGGCGGGCATGACCAGGTAGACCAGCACCGCGGCCAGCAGACCCAGGCCGAGGCCCAGACGCCGGACGAGGATCGTGCGCCGACCGGCGCCGGGGGCCCGCTCCCCCTCGGAGACGTCGGGTCGCTGCTGGACCCCGTCGTCCGTCGTCTTCTCGGCATCGTGCGCCATCGCTGTCCTCCATCGCATCGTCGCGGTGTCGTCCCGGTGAGCGCTCACCCTATGGCAGGGGGTCCTGCTCCGGCTCCGTTCCGGTAGAAGTCGTCCGGTTCGTCCCCGGGGCGTCCGGACGGGCAGGAGCGACGTGGCGAGGGGCCGACGGAGCGGTGGGTCGCCGCGGCGCTCGGACCACGTCGAAGCTCAGATCACGTCGGGGCTCAGAACACGTCGGGCGGATCCATCCGCACCCGCAGGGAGCCCTTCGCCTTGCGGGCGCTGCGCGCGGCGACCCCGGCCCGCAGCGCCGCCGTGAGCTCGCGCGAGCGCGACGGCTCGATCCTCACCACTGCCCGGGCACGGCCCCCGGCATCGGGTCCTTCGAGGTCCACGGGACCGAAGACGGCCGTGCCGTCCGGCAGCTCCACCGCCTCGAGGAAGCCGCGGCACGCCTCCCGGTCGCCGACGATCTCGGCGACGCGACGGAAGGGCGGAAGGTCCAGCTCGGCGCGGTCCCGCAGCACGCGGTCCAGGAACACCGAGGAGCGGTGGGCGACCAGCTCCCGGATGGCGGGCAGGGTCGCGGTGCCGACCACCAGCACCTCCCCGCCGTCCTCGGCGCTGCGCACCAGGGCGATCGCGTTGCGCCAGCGGCGGATGGCCTCGACATCGGCGTCGAAGGCCGCGCGGCCGAGCATCGCATCGGCGTCCAGGAGCAGGCAGGCGGAGTACCGCGAGGCGGGGGCGGGCTCGGCCCCCGGGGTCGCGACGATGACGGCGCGGTCGGGGACCTCGTCGTCCTCGAGCGCGCCGTGCGCTCCCCCGGCGACCTTGAGCGGCACGTCGGGGAACGCGCGGTGGAGCTCCTCCGCGGTGCGGGCGGACCCGATGACCATGGCGCGCACCTGGGTGCGGTCGCACTCCGGGCAGCGGTACCCGTCCTCCCGACGGCCGCAGACCCGACAGTGGAGGGGACCGCCGCGGCCGGTCAGGGACAGCGGCGCGGAGCAGTGGGGGCACTGGGCACGGGTGCCGCAGAACGTGCAGGCGATCGCGGGCACATACCCGCTGCGGGGCACCTGCACGAGGACGGGACCGTGGGCGAGTCCCCGGCGCAGCACGCGCATCGCCTCCTGCGGGAGGCGGGAGCGGCCCGACGGGCCTTCGCGATCGCGCAGGTACTGGTCCATCGCGACGATCCGCGGGCGGACGACGGTCACCGGGGCGGGAAGGGGCTCGAGGCGGGCGAGGTAGCCGGCCTCGCTGAGCGCACGCAGCGGCACCGACTCGCTCGCGGAGAGGAACAGCAGGGCGCAGCGCTCCTCGGCGGAGCGGCACTGGAGCACGGTGCGGGTGTGCGGGTAGGGGGCTCGGGGCTCCTCGAGCAGGTCGTCCGCCTCGTCCCAGCAGATCGCGAGCGCGAGGTCCTGCACGGGGGCGAAGGCGGCCGAGCGGTTGCCGAGCACGATGCGGGTCGCACCGCGCAGGATGCGGCGGAAGGTGCGATAGCGCTTCTCGGGCCCCTCCGTGCCGGCGAGGATCTCGTGGGCGATGCCGCGCTCGGCGAGGACACGGGAGAGGCGGGCGACGTCGCGCTGGTCCGGGGCGATCACGAGCGCACCCTGGTCGGGGCCGAGGTCACCGATGGCGTCGGCGGCCACGGCGGTCCAGGCGTCGGCGGCGTCGAGGGTGAGCAGGGCGCGGGGCACGGGCCCGGTCGGGCTGCCGGCGCGGGCGAGCAGCGCGGACAGCCCCGCGTAGCGATCTCCCGGCCGGATCATCGGCTCGGACGGCGACGGCTCGGACGAGGACGGCTCAGACGGCGACAGCTCGGACGAGGACCGGTCCGAGGAGGGCGCGACCGACTCGCCCGCAGCGTCCGGATCGTGCTCCTTCTCCTCGAGCTCCTCGTCCTGCTCCTCGCGCTCTCTCTGCTCAGCCTCCCTCTGCTCGGCCTCCTTCTGCTCGGCGGCCCGGTCGGCCTTCTCGGCCCGCGCATGGCGCGGCGGGAGGGCGAGGCGCAGCACGTCGCCGACGGTGCCGGCGCTGCGTGCGGCGACGTCCTCGCACACACGCATCATGGCGGGCGGGACCACGACGTCCTCGGAGACCAGGCGGTGCAGCGGGGCGAGGGCCCGGTCCGTGGTGGGCTCGGCGCGACGCTCGAGCACGATGCCCTCGGTGTCCTTGCCGGAGAACCGAACCCGCACCCGCATGCCGGGGCCGGCGGCCGCCGTCTCCGGGGTGACGGCGTACTCGAAGGGGCGGTCCAGGTGAGGCAGCACGCCCACCAGGCGCACGCTCGCCACCGGCAGCTCGTCCACGATGTCGAACCCCGCGGTGGTGCGCAGCCCGGAGGCCCGGGCCGGAGCATGCCGGCCCGGGTCCGTCGACGCGGCGGACGACGGGGCGGGATCGGGAACAGCAGCGGCGGGGGCCGCGAAGAGAGGCTCCTGGCAGTCGGCCGGACCTCCTGCGCGCTCCCCCGCCGCCTCGACGGAGCCGCTCAGCGCTTGTGCACCGCCACCAGATCGCACACGAAGATGAGCGACTCGCCGGGGGCGATCACCGGAGGGGCGCCCTGGTCGCCATAGGCGAGAGAGGCGGGGATCTCCAGCCGGCGACGACCGCCCACCTTCATGCCCTGCACGCCCTGGTCCCAGCCGGTGATGACCTGGCCCACGCCGAGCTGGAAGCGCAGCGGCTCGCCGCGGTCCCAGGAGGCGTCGAACTGCTCACCGGTGGAATGGGAGACGCCCACGTAGTGCACGTCGACCACGTCGCCGCGGCCCGCCTCCTCACCGTCGCCGACGATCTCGTCGGTGCTGACCAGCTCGGTCGGGGCGGGGCCCTCGGGGTGGTCGATCTCGGGCTTGCTGCGGTCGGTCATTCGGGGTTCCTCCTGTGGTGGATGGATCAGGTCCGAGGCCAGTCTGCCGTGCTCGGACGCTCGGGTGTGCTCGGCCGGTCGGGTGCTCTCAGTCCGTCACGTGCGCCGCGTCCAGGACGTCGATGACGAAGATCAAGGTCTCGCCGGCGAGGTCCCCCTGGTCGCCGTAGGCCTCCTCCGCGGGGATCACGAGCATCACCTGCGAGCCGACCGGCAGCTCGAGCAGGTTCTCGTCCCAGCCCTGGATGACCTGCCCCTCGCCCTGCACGAAGCCGAAGGGGGCGCCACGGTCCCAGGAGGAGTCGAACTGCTCGCCATCGGACCACTTCCAGCCGGTGTAGTGCATGGTGAGATAGTCGCCGGCGCGCGTCTCGTCCCCGGAGCCGAGGATCAGCTCCTCGCGCACGGTCGAGGTGGGCGGATCGCCGTCGGGAGCGGCCTCGAGGCTCGGGGCGCCGTTCTCGTCGAGGGTGACGGCGGGAAAGTCACCCGAGGGGTCGCCGTCCTCGCCGTCCGCCCGCAGCGGGGAGACGACGCGGTCCACGTCGCCGACCTGGATCAAGGAGCGGGCCTGGCCCGCGGTGTCCTGCTGCCAGCCCGTCATCACGAAGCGGGAGCCGACGGGCACGGAGGTGAGGAAGGTGAAGGCGGCGTCGCCGACCCCGTCCGCGGTGACCTGCACGCCGCCTGCGGGGGCGCCCTGCCACCAGGACTGGAGGGTCTCGCCGCTGCTCGCGTCGACGTAGAGGCTGCGCCAGATCACGGTATCGCCCTCGGCGATGGACTCGCCCTCGCCGGGGGTGACGATCTCCGCCTGGGCGGCAGTGACCTCGAGCGGGGCGCTGAACTCGACCGTGGGCTCGGAGCCGAGGTCGTCGCTGACGGTGACCGAGGCCAGCGCATCGCCGCCCCCGCCGTCCGACGCACCGCCGCCGTCGGAGGCACCGCCCCCAGTCCCCTCGTCGTCGGTGCAGGCGGCGAGGCCGATCGCGGCGGTCGCGGCGAGGGCGGTGGTCAGCATCGTGCGGCGGCGGATCACGTCAGGGCCTTTCGGGTCGGCTGCCCCGGTTCAGGGCACGGGACCAGGGTACGGGGCCTCCGCTGGGCGGATGCCGGGGGTGGGGTGAGCGCGCGGACGCGCTCAGGCGAAGGGCGCCGGATCGGGACGGCCCCCGGCGCTGCGGCCGACGGACCGGATCTCGGCCAGCAGCGCATCGACGGCGGGCAGCTCGGTCGCGAAGGGGTCCAGGACCTGCACCGGCATGGCTCCGGCGCGGGTCAGCCGCAGCGTGGTCCAGTCCACGACGTGGTCCACGCCGTACTCCTGGGCCGCGGCCACCACCAGTCCCCGCAGGTGCGCACGGGTGGTGCTCGGAGCGGTGGTGCGGGCGGACTCGATGCGCTCCTCGGGCAGCGTCCGCGGCGCCAGTCCGCGGCGCTGCAGGGCGTGGAAGACGCTCTGCGAGGGATCGATGTCGTGGTACGCGAGGTCGAGGCGCTCGATCGCGGGATCGGCCAGATCCACCCCGCGACGCTCGGTGACCTGCTGGAACAGACGCTCCTTGATCGCCCAGTCCAGGTGGGTCGCGGCCCACGACCGGTCCCCGGTGCGCACCGCGTCGATGCCACGCTGCCAGGTCTCCAGCACCGTCCGCTCGGACTCCTCCGCGAGGTCGGTGACGTGGTCGAGCCAGCGCTGCTGGACCTCGATCGCGCTCGTGGTGCCGCCGTTGCGGGTGGGGACGGCGGCGGTTCCGGTGAGGTCGCGGGCCACGGCCCGGATCGCGGCGATGTCATCGTGCAGCGTGAGCTCGGGCAGGCCGCGGCCGGACTCGATGGCGCGCAGCACCAGATCGGTGGTCGCGAAGCGCAGGTGGGTGGACACCTCGCTCATCGTCGAGTCGCCGACGATCACGTGGAGCCGACGGAACCGGGTGGGATCGCCGTGCGGCTCGTCGCGGGTGTTGATGATCGGACGGGTGCGGGTGGTGGCCGAGGAGACGGCCTCCCACATGTGGTCGCTGCGGCGCGAGAAGACGAACCGCGCCCCCTCCTCGTCGCGCACCACTCCCCCGGCGCCGGTGATGATCTGCCGTGTGACCAGGAACGGGAGCAGGTAGCGCGGCAGGCGGGTGAACTCGCCGCGTCGGTCCACGAGGAAGTTCTCGTGGGAGCCGAAGGCGTTGCCGGCCGAGTCCACGTTGTTCTTCAGCAGATGGATGCGCGCGTCCTGGCCGTCCGCGGCCAGGCGCTCGTTCGCCTGGGAGACCAGGTCCGCGAAGATCCGCTCCCCGGCCCGGTCCTGGGCGACCAGCTCCCACCAGTCGTCGCACTCGGCAGTCGCGTACTCGGGGTGCGAGCCGACGTCGAGGTACAGGCGCGCGGCGTTGCGCAGGAACACGTTCGAGGAGCGGCCCATGGCCACGACCGGGCGGAACAGCTCCCGCGCGGCCGCCTCGGGCTCGAGCGCGCGCGAGCCGTCGGCCCGCACGCACACCAGTCCGAACTCGGTCTCCAGACCTCCGACGCGACGCCTCATCGGCTCACTGGCCGCCCTTCTGCACGAAGGAGCGCACGAAGGTCTCGGCATTGGACTCGAGCACCGAGTCGATCTCGTCGAGCAGATCGTCCGCCCCCTGGGCGGAGGCGAACGTCTGCCCACCGGTGACGGCCTCGGGGTCCTGCTCGTCGTCGGGCCCGCTGCCGGGGGCGTTCAGGGACTGCTGGGACATGGGTGGGTCCTCCTCACTGTGCGGTGACGGCTCGGCGCAGGGCGTCGAGGATCGTCGTGGGGTCGTCGGCGGGATCGATGCCGTGCTGCAGGCACCAGGCGGCGGAGCCCAGGCGCGGGTCCGCGAGCCGGAGCCGGTGCCCGCCCTCGGGCCCGGCCAGGGTGATCGCGTCCCATCCCGCCGAGGGGACGTGGGCGCCCTGCGCGGCGATCAGGCCGCCCCGCAGATGGGCACGGGTGCTGGTGGGGGCGCTGCGCACGGCCTCGTCGACCTCGTCCTGGGTGACCAGGGTGCGCACCCGGCCGGCGGCGCGGAGCTTCTCGAACAGGCCGCGGCCGGGTCGCAGGTCGGAGTACTGCAGGTCGACCATGGTCAGGCGCGGATCGCCCCACTCCAGGCCGTGGCGCTCCCGGTAGCGTTCGAGCAGGGTCAGCTTGGCGACCCACTCGACCCGGTCGGCGGCGAGCATCGGATCCTGCGCCAGCAGGTCCAGGATCTCGCCCCAGGCATCGAGCACCTCGGCGGTCTCCGCGTCCTCCCGGTCCGCCGCCGCGGCCAGTGCCTCCAGGAGGGCGCGCTGGATGTCGAGGGCCGTCAGCTCGCGACCGTCCACCAGCGGCACCGTGGCGCGCAGGCTCGGATCGTGACTGAACGCGCGCACCGCCGCGACCGGGTCGGCCAGGCGGAGGTCGGGCAGGATCGGGCGACCGGTGCGGTGCTCGGCCTCGAGCGCGGCGAGGACCAGGGAGGTGGTGCCGAGCTTGAGGAACGTGGACTCCTCGAGCAGGTTCGCGTCCCCGACGATCAGGTGCAGGCGACGGAAGCGGCTCGGGTCGGAGTGCGGCTCGTCGCGCGTGTTGACGATGGGGCGGTTCAGGGTGGTCTCGAGGCCCACCTCGGCCTCCATGAAGTCCGCGCGCGAGGAGAGCTGGAAACCCGGCTCCTGGCCGCGGATGCCGATCCCCACCCGTCCCGCACCGACCAGCACCTGGCGGCTGGCGAGGAAGGGCAGCAGCGCGGCGACCACGCGGTCGAAGGGCACGGCCCGATCCACCAGGTAGTTCTCGTGGGTGCCGTAGGAGGCGCCCTTGCCGTCGGTGTTGTTCTTGTACAGCGCGACCTCGGGGATCCCCTCGGCCGCGGACAGCAGCGCCATCGCCCGGCGGGCGATCTCCTCGCCGGCGCGATCGGCCACCACGGCCTCGCGGGCCCGCAGCACCTCGGGAGCCGAGTACTCGGGGTGGGCATGGTCGACGTACCAGCGGGCACCGTTGCGCAGCACCGCGTTGCCGATCGAGCGCTGCGCCGCCCAGGCGAGCACCTCGGCGTCGTCCCCCTCCGGGGCGACCTCGGGGCCGGCCAGCGGCGCGTCCATCTCGACGCTGGGAACATGCGCGTCGTGCACCTCGTCGGTGAGCTGGGAGGGGTGCGCCGCCGCGCGCTGCAGCTCGAAGCCGCGGGCGTCGCGCAGCGGGGTCTCGTCGCCGTAGTCCCAGCGGACCCGGCGTCCGCGCTCCCCCTCCAGGGGATCGAGCAGGGCGTAGGCGCCCACCACGAGGTGGGAGAGGAGGATCGAGCTGCCGGCGCCCGAGCGGGCGCGGTCCTCGAGGTCGGCGTGGACCACGCCGAACTCGGTCTCGATGCCCATGACCCGTTCGGTGGTCAGGGCGGCTGCGGCCGGAGGAGTCGGCGCAGAGGGGGTCGGCGCAGAGGGGGTCGGCGCCGAGGGAGCGGGCGGGGTCATGCGGTCACCTCCGCGGCGCTCCCGGCGTCGGCCCCGGGATCAGCCTCGGAGTCGGAGTCGGCGCCCTGGGTCCGACCCTGCAGAGGAACGATCGCATCGACGCGCCGCCGGCCTCCGCCGGGCAGTCCGGTGACCCGGGCCCAGTCCTCCGGATGCGCGACCGAGGGCAGGTCCTCGTTCTCGACGAACTCCGCGGTGATGGCGTCGTGCAGATGCTGCGTCCCGACCCCGATGTCACCCGTGGCCAGCTGGTCCTTGACGGCGAGCTTCTTCGCCCGGTCCACGATGTTGCGCAGGGTGGCACCGGAGACGAAGTCGCGGAAGTGCAGGGTGTCGGCGCCGCCGTCGGAGTACTCGACCCGCACGAAGGCCGAGGCGGGGCCGCCGTCGTAGATCTCGGCCGTGGCGAGGTCCAGCAGGTGCTCGCGCTCCTCGCGCACGGGCACCGTCCCGTCGAGGTAGAGGCTGAGGATCTCGCGACCGGCGCGGGCGTTGGGGCGGCGCACGCGGATCTTCACGTCCAGGCGGCCGGGCCGCAGGATCGCCGGGTCGATCATGTCCTCGCGGTTGGAGGCACCGATGACGATCACGTTGTCGAGGCCTTCCACACCGTCGATCTCGGCCAGCAGCTGCGGCACGATCGTGGTCTCGACGTCGCTGGACAGGCCCGTGCCGCGGGTGCGGAACAGCGCCTCCATCTCGTCGAAGAAGATCACCACCGGGTGGTCGGCCGCGGCCTTCTCGCGGGCGCGCTCGAAGACCAGGCGGATCGAGCGCTCCGTCTCGCCGACGTACTTGTTCAGCAGCTCGGGGCCCTTGACGTTGAGGAAGGCCGAGTTCTCGAGCGCCTCGGCGACGCTCACGCCGCGCACCTCCGCGCTGCGCAGCACGAGCTCGTGCGCGACGGCCTTGGCGATCATCGTCTTGCCGCAGCCGGGCGGGCCGTAGAGCAGCACGCCCTGCGGAGGCCGCAGGCCGTAGGTGCGGTACAGGTCCTGCTGCAGGAACGGCAGCTCGACGGCGTCGCGGATCGCCTCGATCTGCTCGCCGAGCCCGCCGATCTGCTCGAAGGCGACGTCGGGAACCTGCTCGAGCACGAGGTCGGTGATCTCGGCGCGGTCGATCCGCTCGAGCACCAGCTGGGACTTGAGGTCCACGAGCACGTGGTCCCCGGGGTGCAGCTGCTCCTCGGTGAGGGTGCCGGCGCGGCGCAGCACCCGGGTGTCGTCCGGCGCCACGGCCACCAGCACGCGGGAGTCGGCGAGGGCCTCGACCACGGGCACCACGCTGCCCGAGTCCCCGGGCGGCACCGCCTCCACGGCGGCGAGGGACTCGTTCAGCCGCAGCTCGTCCCCCGGGCGCAGCGCCTCGAGGTCCAGGCTCGCCGAGGTCGCGACCCGCAGCCGACGACCGTTGTGCAGCACGTCGATCGTGGATCCCTCGCTGCGGCGCAGGAAGGTCGCGTAGGAGTTCGGCGGGTCGCCCACCCGCTCCAGGTCGCTCTTGAGCTCGACGATCTGTGCCCGGGCGGAGCGCAGCCCGCTCACCAGGCGCTCGTTGTGGGCCGCGAGCTTCTCGAGCTCCGCGGTCATCTCGGCATAGGTCTTCATGGTCATCGCGTGTCCTTCCCGGGCCCCGCTCAGCGGTCTCGGCCCTGACGGATGTCGCGCAGCGCCCGCTTGAGCTTGCGCGGTGCGACGCCCCGCTCGCCCACGTCCTGGGCGGTCCAGTCGGAGTCCGAACCGCCGAAGCCGTCGTTGTCGGGGTGGTTGACCTCCTCCTCGGCGCGGGAGCCCGGGGCCGGGCGCGTCGCCCGGGTGAGGGCCTGCTGCCCGTGGGCGGTGCGGCGCGCGGTGAGGAGGAAGCCGGTGTGGGCGTTCATCCGGTGCTCGGGGCGCACCGCGAGCCCCTCGAGGTGCCAGGGGCGCACGAAGGACTCCCAGGCATAGGGCTCCGTGAACTCCCCGTGCTTCCGCAGCGCCTCCGCGGTGCGGGAGAGCTGGGTGACGGTGGCGACGTAGGCGAGGTACACCCCGCCGGAGACGAGCACCTCGGCGGCGGCGTCCACGCACTCCCACGGAGCGAGCATGTCCAGCACCACGCGGTCCACGGACGGCTCGTCGGGCGAGAGGGTCGGGGCGAGGTCCTGGAAGTCGCCGACGGAGAGCTGCCAGGCGGGATGGGGGGCGCCGAAGAAGGTCTCGACGTTCTCGCGGGCGACCTCGGCGAAGTCCTCCCGACGCTCGATGGAGTGGACGGAGCCCTCGGGGCCGACGGCGCGCAGCAGCGCGGTGGTCAGCCCGCCGGATCCGACGCCGGCCTCGAGCACACGGGCGCCGGGGAAGATGTCCCCCCACATGAGGATCTGCGCGGAGTCCTTGGGGTAGATGATCGCCGCGCCGCGCGGCATCGAGAGCATGTAGTCGGCGTACAGCGGCCGCAGCGCCTGGTACCGGGTGCCGCGGCTGTCCTCGACGACCACCCCGTCCTCGGCATCGACCAGCTGGTCGTGCCGGAGCACTCCGCGATGGGTGTGGAACTCACCGCCGGGCTTGAGCGTGATGGTGTGCAGGCGGTTCTTGGAGTCGGCCAGCTGGACCTTGTCGCCCAGGGCGAAGGGGCCGGTGCGATCCAGGCCGCGGCGGGGCGCGCGGGGCGCGGGGCCCTGGCCCGCGTCGGGGGCGGCGGGCGGCGGCTGATCAGTCATGCCGTCCAGCATATGGCCTGCCACCGGGGTCCGACCGTGATGTTCACCCTGCGCGATCGGTGCTCCGCTCAGCGTCCGCGCAGGAGTGCGTTGACGTCGGCGCTCAGGAGCACCCCACGGGCGGAGCCGTCCTCGTCGAGCACGAGATAGGCGGGGGCCGGACGGGCGAGCATCGTCTCGATCAGCGCGTCGCCCTGCAGGGTCGCGGGGATGGGCACGACGTCGCCGAGGGATCCGGCGACGGCCTGCGCCGGGGTGGAGGGGCGGTGCTGCGGCGGGACCGACGCCGCCGCCGCGGGATCGATCCGGTACGCGCGGCCGACGGTCCCCTGCCGCGCCGCCTGCTGATCCAGGATCAGCACGTCACCGAGCTCCGCGGCGGGACCGAGCTCCGCGAGGACGGTGCCGGGTGGGACGATCCGCAGCGGAGCCGCCAGAGCGGCGGCGTCCAGGGTGCGGATGCGGCCCTGCACCGCCGCGCCGGCCAGGGCACGGGAGGCCCCCTGCCAGAGCATCCCCGCGATGAGCATCGCCCACACCAACGTCAGCAGCGAGAACCCGCCGGCGCCGCCCGCGCGCAGGATCAGCCACAGCGGGTAGAGCACCACGGCCACGGCGATGCCCCGGCCGATCCAGGCGGTGATCCGGGTGCCCAGCTCGGGATCGCGCAGCCAGGCCCCCAGCAGGGACTCCAGCGCGCGACCCCCGTCCATCGGCAGGCCGGGAAGCAGGTTGAACACGGCCAGGGCGATGTTCAGCCACGAGCTCACCGAGAGGAAGACCGCCACCGAGGAGCCCTCCGAGCTGAGCTGCGCCGCCGCCGTGGCCAGGGCGGCCAGCAGCCCGTTCGCCGCCGGCCCCGCGAGCGAGACGAGCACGGAGCCGACCGCGGACATCCGCCGGGCGGTGTACTGGGTGTGGCCGCCCCACAGGGTCAGGGCGATGTGGTCGACGGTGGCGCCGAAGGCGCGGGCGACCAGGGCATGGGCGGTCTCGTGCACGAGCACGGAGACGATCATGAACAGGCCGATCCCGATCGCGAGGACCACGACGGCGGTCGGCTCGGCGCCACCGCGGGCGAGCGCGGGGTACATCAGCACCGCGAGCAGGAGCACGGTCACGAGGGTGCCGGGGCTGATCTGCAGCGGCGGCAGGGAGCCGACGCGCAGCGTGGGGCTCGTCATCTCAGCTCTCCTCCCCCTCGGGGCACAGGCTCCCCAGGACAGGCCGAGGATAGCGGCTGCACCTGGTCCTCGCCCGAGCGCCCGGCGAGAGGTGGCGCACCACGTCGGCGGGGACCGCGGGCGAGGTGTCGGAGCCTATGATGGAACGATGAGTCGAATCGCCATCACGGCTTTCAGCGGATGGAACGATGCCGGCGACGCTGCCACCGGGGTGATCGAGCACCTGCACGAGGTCTGGCCCTCGCGGGCCGTCGGCTCGGTGGACGCCGAGGAGTTCATCGACTTCCAGGTCAATCGGCCCGAGATCCGCACCACCGAGGAGGGGCTGCGGGTGATCGACTGGCCCGACACCCAGCTGCGCCTGGTCACGCCACCGCGGGGGCCCGAGATCGTCACGGTCATGGGCCCCGAGCCGTCCGTGCACTGGAAGCGCTTCTGCGACGAGGTGCTCGAGCAGCTGCAGCTCCTCGACGTCAGCTCGGTGATCGCGCTGGGGGCGCTGCTGGCCGACTCCCCGCACACCAGGCCGCTCCCGGTCTCCGCGCAGGTCGAGCCGGTGCCCGCCCAGGCCGTCGAGGACGGCGACCTGTACTCGGGCCCCATCGGGGTGCCGACGATCCTCGCCCGCCGCACCGCGAGCGCGGGGCTGCGCACCACCAGCATCTGGGTGCAGGTCCCGCACTACGTCTCCCAGAACTCCTCGCCCAAGGCCGTGCTGGGTCTGATGCGCGAGGTGCAGGAGGTCGTGAGCGCACCGATCCCTCTCGAGGACCTGATCGAGGAGGCGGAGGCGTGGGAGCGCGGGGTGGACGAGCTGGCCCGCACGGACGAGGACGTGGCCGATTACGTGCGGCGGCTGGAGCAGGCGCAGGACGCCGCCGGCCTCCCCGAGGCCAGCGGCGACGCGATCGCCAAGGAGTTCGAGCAGTTCCTGCGCCGGCGCCGCGAGGCGGACTGACGCCGGGCGGGAGCCGCGCGGTCAGCTCGTGAGGGCGATGCCGAAGAGGGCGTCGACGGCGGCGGGCACGTCCCCGGGCGCGTCCTGCCAGCCCGCCGGGTCGGCCTCCGTCGAGCCCGTGGTCCCCTCCCCCGATGACGCCCAGGCATCGAGCGCCGCGAGCGCGCTCGCGGTGTCGAGGTCGTCGCGCAGGGCGGCGCGCAGCGCAGCGACCGTCCGCGGATGGTGCCCCCTGCGCCGAGCCGCCGCGCGGTAGACCTCCAGCCGGACGGCGGCGGTCTCGAGCTCGTCGTCGGACCACTCCCAGTCGGAGCGGTAGTGGTGGGCCATCAGCACCAGCCGGATGGCCATCGGGTCCACCCCGTCGCGCACCAGACGGTGCACGAACACGAGGTTGCCCAGGGACTTGCTCATCTTCTCGCCCTCGTGGCCGACCATCCCGCTGTGCGTGTAGGCGGTCGCGAAGGGGCGGCCGAGCGCGACGGAGTGGGCGGCGCTGAGGTCGTGATGGGGGAAGATCAGGTCGCTGCCCCCGGCCTGGACGTCGAAGGGCAGGCCGAGCCCCTCCTCGGCGATGCACACGCACTCCACGTGCCAGCCGGGTCGGCCGCGTCCCAGCGCCCCGGCCTCCCACGCCGGCTCGCCCTCGCGCTCCGCGCGCCACAGCAGCGGATCGAAGCGGCCCCGCTTGCCCTCCCGATCGGGGTCTCCCCCGCGATCGGCGAACACCTCGAGCATCTGCGCCTCGTTCCAGCCGGAGACGTCGCCGAGGGCGCCGTCGACGGAGAGATCGAGGTACCAGTCGTCCCCCGCGGCGTCCGCGGTCGGGACCGTGTAGGCACGGCCGCGCTCACGCAGAGCGGAGACCACGGCGATGATCTCGTCCATCGCCTCGCTCACCGAGCGATAGGTCTCAGGGGCGATCACCCGCAGCGCCTCCATGTCCTCGGCGAACAGCGCGACCTGGGAGGCGGTGAGCTCCTGCCAGTCCACGCCGTCGCGGTCGGCGCGCTCGAGCAGCGGGTCGTCGACATCCGTGACGTTCTGCGCCATCTCGACCTCGTACCCGGTGTCGTGCAGCGCACGGCGCATGAGGTCCGCGGCGTGATACGTCGCCGCATGGCCGAGATGCGTGGCGTCATAGGGGGTGATCCCGCACACGTACAGACGTGCCCGGCCCGGGACCGACGGGATCACGGGGGCGATCCGGCCGGTCCGGGTGTCATGCAGCCTCAGCGGGACTCCGGAGGCGGGCAGCGGGCGGAGCGAGGGAGAAGTCCAAGATTGCACCACGCGATCATACGATCCGCGAGCGGTGCCCGGGTCAGGCGCCGCCCAGCGGGTCGACCGCGCCGAACCAGAGCAGGGCGAGCAGCAGCAGGCCGGCCACGACGCGGTAGACGACGAACATCAGGTACGAGCGGTTCTCGATGATCCGCATGAACCAGACGATCACCGCGTAGCCGACGGCGAAGGCGACCAGCGTCGCCACCGCCATCGCGACGAGGGAGGGCTCTCCGGCGGCCGCCGCGGAGGCGCGCCCGTCGGCCGTCAGCAGCACCGGGACCTCCTTGGCGGCCTTGTAGAGGCCGGAGGCGAACACGGCGGGGACGGCGAGCAGGAAGGCATAGCGCGCGGCGGCCTTGCGGGTGTACCCCATCAGCAGGCCGGCGGTGATCGTGCCGCCGGAGCGCGAGACGCCCGGGATCAGGGCGAGCGCCTGGGCGAGACCGAACAGGATGCCGTCGCGCACGGTGAGCTGGGTGAGCTCCTTGCGCTGGGGGGCGAAGCGGTCCGCGACGCCCAGCAGCAGCCCGAAGAGGATCAGCATCGTGGCGGTGATGTACAGGTTGCGCAGGCTGTGATCGATCTGGTCCTCGAAGAGGAGACCGAGGACGCCGATCGGGATCGAGCCCAGGATCACCAGCCAGCCCATGCGCACATCAGGATCGGAGTGCGGGACCTTGCCCGCGAGCGCCCGGAACCACTTGCCGATGATGCGGGTGATGTCGTTCCAGAAGTAGATCAGCACGGCCGTCTCCGTGCCCAGCTGGATGATGGCGGTGAAGGCCGCCCCCGGGTCCTGCCCGGGGTCCAGGAGCTCGCCGACCACGCGCACGTGGGCGCTGGAGGAGATCGGGAGGAACTCGGTCAGGCCCTGGACCAGACCCAGGATCACCGCCTCGATGAACGACATGAACTCTCCTCGAACGACTCAGGGGGACGGGCCCGCCCGCTGCGGGTGCCGTCAGCGCCCGGGGCCCCCGACAGAGTACGCGGCGCCGGGCCCGGGGCCCGGCGCCGCGCAGCGGAGCAGTGGTGAAGAGTACGTGGACGTCCGGAGCAGGGACGCCGCGAGGAGGGTCGTGCCCGAGGACGGCCGCGACGAGCTGGGATCAGCGACCCGAGGAGTCGCCCTCGTCGCTGTCGTCGCCCTCCTCGTCGTAGTCGTCCTCGTCGTCGTCGAAGTCCTCGTCGTCCTCGTCGTCGAAGTCGTCGAGATCGTCGAAGTCGTCCTCGTCGTCATCGTCCTCGTCGCCGTCGAAGACGATCAGCGGGGTGGCGATGTCGTAGGCGTCGAAGAGGGCGTCGTCATAGGCGTCGAAGGCCGTGGAGAGCTGCTCGGTGGCGGCGTCCAGGGCGGGGTCGTCGTCACCCCGCGAGGCGGCGGCCGCCTCGTAGTGTCGTTCGAGGGCAGCGATCAGCGCAGCGAGAGCGGAGCGAGGATCCGAGTTCATGCTTGGACCGTACCTCGTCCGACGGCACAATGGACAGTGGATCGGCGCACCTCGAGGTCACGAATCAGGACATGGCGCGGGACGCCGCTCCCGCGCCGTCCGCCCCTTCCCCTGCACCGGTCCCCGTCGCAGGTCATCGAGCTCAGGAGGATTCCGTTGATCCGACCTCGCACCGCCCTCGTCGCCGGCGTCCAGCACGTGAGCGATCCGCGCGCATGGCGCGATCTCCCCGTCGAGCGCGGACGCCGCGCGGAGGACTACGAGTACCAGATCATCACCGTCCCCCGCGGCGCCTCCGTGGGGCAGGTCCGCGCCGAGCTGGCCGAGCAGGCGGAGTACGGGCGCTGGGAGCACGCGCGCACCCGGCTCTACCTCGGCGGCGGCCGCAAGGTCTGGATGCGCCGCCGCATCATCCGGGTGCAGTCGACCCTCTGACCGGTCCCGGGCGGAGCCCGCCCGGCCGTTCCTCCCGGGGGCACGCCGCCCTGGCGTCCCGAGCCCCCCGTTCGTCCACATCCTTCCGCTCCCGCCTCCCGGGAGCGCGGACTTCTGGTGCAATGGCGAGGTGCCCGAGATCTCGCCGCTCCTGATCGCCGTGCTGCTGGTGGTGTACCTGCCGCCCGCCGTGGTGCTCGCCTGGGTGGACGGGAGGGAGCACCGGCTGCCCAATCGCTGGGTCGGCGGACTCACCGCGGGGGTCGGACTCGCGCTGCTGGCGCTCGCGGTGGGGGTGCCCGCGCTGCGCCCGGCGCTGGTGACGGCGGCGGTGCTCGCGGTGGTGCTGGGGCTCGGCGCGGTCCTGGTGGCCCTGGTGGCCCCGTCGGCGCTGGGGATGGGGGATGCGAAGACGCTGCCGGTGGTGGTCCTGATGGCGGGCGCGCTCGGGGGCGAGGTGCTCATCGCCTCCCTGCTCGGGATCGCCCTGCTCGCGGGCGCGGTCGGCACGGTCGTGGTGGTGGTGAGCCGGCGCGCCGGGGCGCGCTTCGCCCTCGGCCCCGTGCTGCTGGCCGGGCCGTTCCTGGGTTTGCTCGGAGCACCCCTGGTGCGCGGCGCCCTGGGCATCGGCTGACGTCCCGCGCCCCGTTCCCCGAGGTCTGCTCCCCGCACCGATTCAGCGCCTGGTGCCGGCGCTCCGCTGGCGAGCGATCTCGTACAGGGCGATCGACCCGGCGACCGAGGCGTTGAGGGAGGAGGCGGTGCCGCCCATCGGGATCTCCGCCCTCACGTCGGAGGCCTCCCGCCAGCCGGCGCTCAGGCCCACGGTCTCGTTGCCGACCACCACCAGGGTGGGACCGGAGAGGTCCTCCGCGGCGAGCTCGTGACCTCCCGTCTCGTCCAGGCCGAGCACGGTCCACTGCTCGCCCAGCGCGCGCCGGCCCTCGATCCAGTCGAGCACCTCGCGGTGGGAGGACAGCCGCAGCACGGGCATCGCGAAGATCGACCCGGTGCTGGCGCGGATCGAGGCGGGGTCCCAGGCGTCGGCGCTGTGTCCGGTGATCAGAAGCGCCTGGCCGCCGAGGGCATCCACGGACCGGGCCAGGGAGCCGATGTTGCCCGGCCCGGAAGGACGGTCGAACACGACGACCACCGCATCGGCCGACGGGTCGATCCGGTCCAGGTCGTCGGAGGGGACAGCGGCCACGGCGAGCAGCTCCGGGCTCCCCTCCTCCCGCTCGCCCAGCTCTGCCATCAGCTCGGGGGCGAGCACGACCACCGGCGCCGCGCACCTCTCGAGCAGCTCGCGCGCCCAGCGGGAGGGCTCGGCGCGTCCGTCGGACAGCAGGGCCCGGATCTCCACCCCCTGGGCGATCGCCCGGGTGAGCGGGCGCACGCCCTGGATGATCATCTCCCCGCTGCGGGTGCGCTTGGTGCGATTGGTGAGCAGGGCCTGCCACTGCTGGAACAGGGCGTTGCGCCGCTCGAGACGGGCGGGAAGGGACGGCGCGCCCGCGCGGCCCGGCCCGGAGGAGCCGCGGCTCATGCCCCGGCCCCGTCGTACCCGAGCTGACGCCAGGCCTCGTAGACCGCGATCGAGACGGCGTTGGCCAGGTTGAGCGAGCGTCGCGCGGGGAGCATCGGGATCCGCACCCGGGAGGTGATCCGGGGATGGTCCATGACCTCCTCCGGCAGCCCGGTGGGCTCGGTCCCGAACAGCAGCACGTCGTCCCTGCGGTACGCGATGCTGTCGAAGGTCACCTCGGTGCGGGAGGAGAAGGCGAAGACCCGCGCCTCCGGCACGGCGGCCAGGGCCTGCTCGATGCCGGGGTGGATCCTGACGTCGGCGAGGTCGTGGTAGTCCAGGCCCGCGCGCCGCAGCTTCGCGTCCTCGAGGTCGAAGCCGAGCGGTTCGACGAGGTGGAGACGGGCGCCGGTCACGGCGGAGAGCCGGATCGCATTGCCGGTGTTCCCGGCGATCGCCGGTTCGTGGAGGAAGACGTGGACCATGTCCGCGATTCTCCCACGCACCCCTCGCAGGAGGGAGGTCGGCGTCCGGGGGTCCGGTCCCCCCGCCGGGCCCAGCTCACCACTGCTCGACCAGCTCGATCCGCTCGGCGCGCAGCGCCGCCCGCCAGCCCGGGTCCCGCAGCAGCTCCGCCTCGAGCACCCTCTCCCCCGGCACCTCGGCACCCGCTGCGGAGGGATGCAGGAACAGCTCGCTGGTGCCCTCGGGGAGCCGACGCAGCCGTCCGCTCAGCTGCGCGCGCAGCGGCCCGACGCCCTCCTGCGTCGGCGCGGCGGGCTGCGCGGTGAGGATCGACGCGGGCAGGGCCACCCCCAGCTCGTCGGCGAGGCGCACGGCCGCGTGATGCCTCCTCGCAGTCTCCTCGGGCATGGGGTCCAGGCTCGGTGTGAGAGGGCGACGGGGCAGGCGGAACCCGAGCCCGTTGTCCGCGCACCACCGCAGCACCGTGACCAGCAGCCGATCGTCGCCCCGTCGGAGCCCGTACAGGGTCCCGGCGTGCGAGTCCGCCGTCTGCGGCCGCAGCCCGAGCGCGTGCACCTGCGCCAGCTGCGCGTCGAGCTCGACGCGCAGCTCCCCGGGGTCCAGCGCGAGCTCCGCTCCGTGCGGGTCCTCGCGCAGCAGGCCCCGGGCGTCCCGCAGGCTCGTCCCGGGGCTCAGCGGCCGCCAGCGGTGCGGGCCGCGATCACTGGTCACGGCGAGGTGCAGGTGCGGCTGGAGGCCGACGGCCCGGGCCGCCGCCGCGGCCTCGGCGGTGTGCGGCGTGACCGCGAGGAGCGACGCGCTCGTGACTGAGCCGTCGGCGAGGAGGGACAGGACGGTCGCGGTGCCGTCGCGGTCGCGGCCCAGATCGTCCGCGGTGATGACCAGCCGGCGGGTCATCACGGACTCCGCGGCGGGGGCACGCGGAGGAACCGGGCCGCGATCGCCCCGACCGTGCACAGCACGAACGGGTAGACGCACAGATAGACGCGGAAGGCCTGCTCCGGCCGCGCGCCCGGATCCTCGCCCGAGTAGTACCCGAACAGCAGGCCGAGCGAGGCGAGGGCGGCTCCGGTGACCGCGCCGTTGAGGCGTCCGAAGGCGCCGAAGGCGGAGAGGAACAGCCCTTCCCGGTGCACGCCGTGCCGCGCGGCGTCGAGGTCGAGCACTCGGGCGACGACCAGGTCGTTGGTCGCCATCATCCCGGCCCAGCCCAGTCCCAGCAGCGCACCCGCTCCGAGCGCGGCGGGCAGGGACCCGGCGAAGTACATCGGCACGAAGGAGACGGCGAGCACGAGGAAGGCGATCCTCCAGGTGCGCAGAGCGCCGATCCGGGTGATCAGGCGCAGCCAGAGGAAGAGGCCGCCCGCGGCCACCAGGATCACCACGCCCTGCAGGAAGAAGGCGTGGGCCACCGGCAGGCCGAGCGTGTAGCGGACGTAGAGCTGCACCCCGGACAGCACGATCGCGAGCGAGATCCCGTAGCAGGCGCTGATGAGCCCGACGGCCCAGAAGAGCGGGTTGCGCAGGATCTGGACCACTGCGGGCACGAGGCGCGGCCGGTGCGCGTCGGCGTGGCGCGGGTCCTCCCGCACCCCGAGCGCCATGAACGAGATGACCGCCACCGCGAGGACCCCGTAGAGGATCGCGGTGAGGGTGAACCCGCCGGTGCTCCGCTCTCCCCCCAGCAGCGAGGTGGTCAGCACGGGGGTCAGGGCGAGAGAGATGATCATCGCCACCAGCTGGAACGCCTGTCGCAGCACGTTGGCGAGACCTCGTCGACGCTCGGTCGGGAAGAGCTCGGGCAGCAGCGCGCCGTAGTTGGCGTTCAGCATCGAGTCGAACAGCTCGCAGAGGATCGCGAACATCGCGAACCAGAGCACGAGGGAGAGCCCCTCGAGCGCCGACGGCGGACTGAACAGCGCGATCATCGAGGCTGCGAGCAGAGGCGCGCCGATCAGCAGCCAGGGCCGGCGACGTCCGAAGCGGGTGCGGGTGCGATCGGACAGGAAGCCCAGCACCGGGTTGTCGATCGCGTCGATGATGGCGTACACCGCCATCACCGCCGCATAGGCGCGCACGTCCATCCCCAGGATGTCGACGTAGAACAGCACGATCGAGCCCTTGATCATGGTGATCGGGATCGATGTGCCGAACATCCCCAGCGCATAGCGCCACGGGGCGGTCCGCTCCGGGCCCGCCCCGGAGTTCACGCGGCCGACCTCCCCGGTGTCGACCGCAGCGGGCTCCTCGGAGCGCACGGTCTCAGAGCACCAGGAACAGTGTGCCGGCGATGAGGAACCCGATCACGGACTCGAGGGTCTGCTGCACCGTCCAGGTGCGCAGAGTGGTGGCGACGTCCATATTCAGCAGGCGTCCCACCAGCCAGAAGCCGGAGTCGTTGACGTGGGAGGCGAACACGGAGCCCGCGGCGGTCGCGACGGTGATCGCCGCGATCTGCCCCACGGAATAGTCGCCCGCTGCGACCGCGGGCGCCATGAGGCCGGCGGCGGTCACGAGCGCGACGGTGGCCGATCCCTGGGCCAGGCGCATGACCACGGCGATCACGTAGGCGGCGAGGATCACCGGCAGGCCCAGATCGTCCAGCGTCTGAGAGAGCGCGTCGCCGATGCCGGAGGAGCGCAGCACCCCGCCGAACATGCCGCCGGCACCGGTGATCAGGACCACCGAGCAGATGGGGCCCAGGGAGGAGTCCACGATCTTCTCCAGCGCGGTCCCGTTCTCGCCGCGACGGAAGCCGAGCACCACGAGGGCGACGAGCACCGAGATGAGCAGCGCGACGGGCGAGGAGCCGAGGGTGCTCAGCACGCCGAACCAGGTCGCCTCCTCGCTGACCGTGCCGGCGGCGCGCAGGAAGTCCAGCCCGGTGTTGAGGAAAATCAGAGCCATGGGCAGCAGGAGCACCGCGATGACGGTGCCGACGGCCGGCGGGTTCGAGACCTCCTCGTCCGAGTCGGCGCCGAAGAGCGCGTCGGCGGCGACCGTGAAGGGGAAGCGCTTCGCGGTGAAGCGGCCCCAGAGCACGCCGGTGAGGTAGAAGGTGGGCAGCGCGCAGACGAGGCCGATGGCGAGCACCAGTCCGAGGTTCGCACCGTAGAGCTCGGCCGCGGTCACCGGGCCCGGGTGCGGCGGGACGAACACGTGCATGACGGAGAAGGCGACGGCTGCCGGCATCGCATAGAGCAGCACCGGCCCGCCCAGTCGCGCCGCGACCGCGAAGATGATCGGGAGCATCACCACGAGTCCCGCGTCGAAGAACATCGGGAAGCCCATGAACAGCGAGGCCACGCCGAGCGCCAGAGGTGCGCGGCGCTCGCCGAAGAGGCGGATCATCGTGTCGGCCAGCACGGCCGCGCCGCCCGAGTTCTCGATGAGCTTGCCGAGCATCGCGCCGAGGCCCACCAGCAGCGCGACGCTGGCCAGGGTGCCGCCGAAGCCGTCGAGCAGCACGTCGACGATCGCACCGCTCGGTATGCCTGTCGCGAAGGCGGTGAGGAGGCTGACCAGCACCAGTGTGAGGAAGGCGTGGAGCTTGAACCTGATGACGAGAAGGAGGATGAGGGCGATGGCGCCCGCCGCGATCAGCAGCAGCGGGAGCGCGCCGAGCGACTGTGTCCAGCCGTCGATCTCCATGGGGACTCCTGGGAGGGTGAGGGGGTCAAGGGCGAGGGATGACGTGCGAGAGATGAGGTGCGAGAGGTCCGGGGTGGGAGTCATCCTGCCATCGGCGGCCGGGGCCGCGCTCGATGGAGCCTCGTCGGCGGAGGCTGAGCATCCTCTCCGCACCGCTCCGGGACGACGAAGAACCCCGATCCACGGAGTGGATCGGGGTTCTCATCGCGTGTCCGAGGGGGGACTTGAACCCCCACGCCCTAAAACGGGCACTAGCACCTCAAGCTAGCGCGTCTACCAATTCCGCCACCCGGACAGGTGATCGCTGCGGCGACGAGGAAACATTAGCACGCACGCTGCGGGCGACTGTTCCGAAAGAGGCTCTGCCAGCAGGAACGTGAAGACAATCACGCCGGGACGTCGACCCGGGCATCGCGCATGACCGCGCGCAGCAGCCCCAGCACGGCGTCGATCCGCGCGGCGAGGGGCGCCGAGGCGGAGTCGTCCAGCCGTTCGGCGAGGTCCTGGAGCGCCGCCGCGCAGAGCACGGTCATGGTCGGATCCGGGCGGTCCAGGGAGCCGGGGGCCCATGTGCCCATGGTCCCCAGCAGCGACTCGAGCTCGTCGGCCGCGGCGCGTCGGCCCGGCGTGAGCAGCTCGACCCGGGCGCGGGTGGCGAGAGCGGTGCACCGGCGCAGGAGCGAGGTGGTGGTCTCCGGATCGAGGAGGGCCGTCGACGGTTCGGCGGGGAGGCGCCCGGCGTCCTGCCCGGGACCGGAGGGGGTGACGGCTCTCGTCGCGACTCCGTCGTCCGCGCGTCGGTCCAGCTCCATGGGTGGCTCCCTCGTGCTCGATCCTCGGCTCCCCCCGGAGCCCGCTGCGATGCCCCGAACTTTACGCGTCCTTTACTCGTCGGGACAAGCCCCCGTCCGCTCGGTCAGCGCGGCGCGCCCCCGTCGCGGCGCACGAGCGCCTCCCGCGCGGCGGCGAGCATCTCGGCCACCGGCGCGGACGGCACCGAGAGCATCGAGCGCACCTGCATGTCCGCCTGATGGGCGAGCATCTCGAGCCCGTCGGCGACCACCGCCCCACCTCGTGCCACCACCTCGGCGACCGGGGCCGGCCAGGGCTCGTAGAGGACGTCCAGCAGCAGTCCGGGACGCGGGAGAGCACGAGCCGAGCGCCATCGATGCGCGACGGCCAGGGCGCCGTCGATCGCGAGGGCGCTGACCACGACCGCGGCGTCGAGGGCCTCGTGATGGCGCTCCCAGGGGATGCGCTGCACCGAGATGCCGCGGGCCGCGGCGAGCTCCTCCAGCGGATCCAGCTTGTGCGGGGTCCGCGCCGTCACCAGGACCGTGCCGACCCCGAGGTCGGCCAGTGCGGCGACGGCGCTGAGGGCCGTGGCCCCGGAGCCGAGCACGGCGCCGCGCTCCGGGGCTTGCGCGCCGTGATCCCGCAGCGTCGCGACGATGCCGTGCACGTCGTGGTTCTCCGCACGCCAGCCGCCGCCCTCGCGACGGATCAGCGTGTTGGAGATGCCGAGTGCACGGGAGACGTCGTCGGCCTCCGAGGCCAGCGCGAAGGCCTCCGGCTTCCCCGGCATGGTCACGCTGAGACCCTCCAGCTCGCGACCGGGGCCCTCGGCGAGGAACTGCGCGAGCTGCCCGGCCTCCACGCGGTGGCGCCCGTAGTGCGCGTCCTCGATGCCGAGGACCTCGTGGGCACGGCGGTGGAGGACGGGTGAGAGCGAGTGGTCGATCGGCGAGCCCACCACCGCGAAGCGTCGCGGACTCATCCCCGGGACGCCTCCCAGGCGCGCCATTCCTTGACGTTCTCCTCGTGCTCGGACCAGGTGGCGGCGAACTTCGTCTCGCCGGTCTCGGTGTTCACGCTCACGAAGTACAGCCAGTCGCCGTCCGGCGGGGACACCGCCGCGTCCAGGGCATTGGTGCCGGGGGCCGCGATCGGCCCGGGCGGAAGCCCGTCGTAGCGATAGGTGTTGTAGGGATCGTCGGTCGCGCGCTCCTCGTCGCTGGTGGCCACGCTCGCGGACTTGCCGGTGACGTAGTGGACCGTGGAGTCGAACTGGAGCTTCATCGGGTCCCCGTCGGCCTCCCCCACGCCCTCGAGCCGGTTGTGGATGGTGCGCGCGACCTTCCCGTAGTCCTCCGGATCGCGCACCTCCATCTCCGCGAGCGAGGCGATCGTGAGGGTCTCGTGCCATTCGTCCTCGGGGACGCCGCGGTCGGTGAGCTGCTTCTCCATCGGGGCCCACATCATCTCGATGACGTCCTCCGCGGTGGCGTCCTCGGCGATGTCGTAGCGACCCGGCCAGAGATAGCCCTCCAGGGAGTCGGCGGCGTTCTCGGGGATCCCGTAGGCGGTGTAGTCCTCGGCGGCCTCCTCGAAGTCCTCCTCGGGGATGTCCGTCTCCTCCGCGAGCTGCTCCCAGATCTGGGTCAGGCGCCTGCCCTCGGGGATGATCACCCGGTGGCCGGCGAGGTTCGAGGAGTCCAGGAGCGCGTTGAGGGCGTCCGCGGACGTCATCTCCTGCTTCAGGCGGTAGACCCCCGGTTCGATGCCCGAGGCCTCCGGGGTGTTGGAGAACAGGTTCACGAAGGGACCGGGGGTCTTGATCACTCCCTCGTCCACGAGCGTGTCGGCGATGTCGGTGCCCGTGTCCCCGGAGGCGACCTCGACCATCACCTCGCCGCTGCCCGGTCCGGGGTACTCGGCGGCCTCCTGCTCGACGCTCACGTTGGAGGTGACCCAGCGGTATCCCTGCACGGCCCCGACTCCGATCCCGCCGAGGACCAGCAGGACCAGGAGGACGGGGAGGACGGTGCGCACGAAACCTCCGTGCTTCTTCCTCGGTGCCCGGCGCCGACCGTGATCCGTGGACCTCTCCGTGCCGCCGCTCCCCTCGTCCTGGGAGTCGGCGAGCTCGTCGAAGGAGAGGTCCTCGTCCGTCATCGGATGTCCTCCTGGGTCGGGTGCTGGGTGGTGGGGTCCTCGGCCTCCACGGCCTCGACCCTCTCCCCGGTGCGGGCCCCGGTCGACCGTTCGGTGTCCAGCGCCTGCTGGAGGATCATCACCGCGGCGACCTGGTCCACGACCTGCCGGTGCTTGCGGCCCTTGCGCCCGGAGCGGTGCAGGGCCTGGTGCGCCGACACGGTGGTCAGACGCTCGTCGATCAACCGGACCTCGGAACCGGGGGCGTCCGCGGCCATGGCGGCGACGAGTTCCGCGGCGAATTCCCGCGCCTTGTGCGCCGCGGGCCCCTCGGTGCCGTCCAGCGACCTCGGAAGCCCCACCATGATGACACGGGCCTCGAGCTCACGAACCTCCTCCGCGACGCGGCGCACGGCCGTGTCGCGCGGAAGGGTCTCGACCGGTGTGGCGATCATCCCGTCGAGATCGCTGCGCGCGAGGCCGACGCGGACATCGCCCACGTCGACACCGAGCCGGACGCCCCGGGGCAGGGCCGGGGCGTCCCCCTCCTCGTCGGCGCCGCTCATGCGCCCTGGGAGGCCAGGACCGCGTCACGCACCGCGGTGAGCGCGGCGGGGATGCGCCCGGGCTCGCCGCCGCCTCCCTGGGCCATGTCGGGCTTGCCGCCGCCGCGCCCGCCCATCGCCTCGGCGGCGCCGCGCAGGATCGTCCCGGCCGCGAGCCCGCGATCTCGGGCGGCGGCGTTGGTGGCGACGACGAGCGCGGCCCGGCCGTCCTCGTGCCCGGCGACGGCGACGGCGGTCGGCACGTCCTCGCCGAGCCGGGCGCGCAGGTCGAGAGCGAGGGTGCGCAGGTCGCCCGCGGCGATCCCCTCCCCGGCGTCGTGCGCGAGCACGCGCACCCCGCCGAGGTCCACGACGGAGTCCACCAGCGTGCCGGCCTCCGCCTGCAGCTGCTGGCCGCGCAGCGAGGCCAGCTGCTTCTCCATGTCCTTCATGCGCTGGGTGAGCGCACGGACCCGCTCGGGGAGCTCCTCGGCCGCCCCGACCTTGAGCAGCTCGGAGAGCTGGGAGACCAGCGCGTGCTCCTTGGCCTGGTGGCGGTAGGCGGACAGCCCCACCAGCGCGTCGACGCGGCGCACACCGCTGCCGATGGACGCCTCGCCCATCAGCTGCACGGTGCCGATCGCCCCGGTGCTGTCGACGTGGGTGCCTCCGCACAGCTCGCGCGACCAGTCACCGCCGATCGAGACCACGCGCACTATGTCCCCGTACTTCTCGCCGAACAGCGCCTGGGCGCCGAGCGCCTTCGCCTCGTCGATGGGCATCTGCTGATCGGTGACGCTCAGCTCCTCCTGGAGGAGCGAGTTCACCCTGCCCTCGATCTGCTCGAGCACGGACCGGGGCACCGCCTGGCCGTAGCGGAAGTCGAAGCGCATGCGGCCCGGGGAGTTCTCGGAGCCGGCCTGGGTGGCGCCGTGTCCGAGCTCCTCGCGCAGGGACTCGTGGACCATGTGGGTCGCCGTGTGCGCGCGGGCGATCGCACCGCGCCGCTCCCGGTCGATCGAGGCGACGGCCGCCGCGCCGGGGGCCACCTCGCCCTCGACCAGGCGCCCGCGGTGCACGATCAGCCCCCGCACCGGCTTCTGCACGTCGTCGACCTCGATGAGGCCTCCGCCCGCGAGGCTGATGCTGCCCTGGTCGGCGAGCTGACCACCGGACTCCGCGTAGAACGGCGTCGAGGCGAGCACGATCTCGACCTGCGCGGGCGCTCCGACCGCGTCGACCAGACCACCGTCGACCAGCACGGACTCGACGGTGGTGGTGACCGTGTCGTCGGTGTAGCCGAGGAAGGGGACCTCGCCGCCGCGCGCACTGAGCAGGCGGTTGTAGATCGCCGTGTCGGTGTGTCCGGTCTTCTTCGAGGCGGCGTCGGCCCGGGCGCGCTCACGCTGCTCCTGCATCGCGCTGCGGAAGGCCTCCGCATCGACCTGGAGCCCGACCTCTCCGGCCATCTCCATCGTCAGGTCGATCGGGAAGCCGTAGGTGTCGTGGAGGCGGAAGGCGTCCTCGCCCGAGAGCACATGGCCCCCGTCCTTCTTCACGGAGCCCGCGACCTGGTCGAAGATCGTGGTGCCGGTCTCGAGGGTGCGGCGGAACGCCTCCTCCTCGCCGTAGACGATCTCGCTGATGCGCGGGAAGTCCGCCTCGAGCTCCGAGTAGGACTCGACCATCAGGGACTTCGAGACCGGCAGCAGCTCGGGCATGGACGGCTCGGTGTAGCCGAGCAGGCGCATCGATCGGACGGCTCGGCGGATCAGACGCCGCAGCACGTAGCCGCGTCCCTCGTTGCCGGGGCGCACCCCGTCGGAGACCAGCATCAGCGCGCTGCGCACGTGGTCGCCGACGATGCGCAGGTGGACGTCGTCCTCCGTCTCGGCGCCGTAGCGGCGTCCGGAGAGCTCCTGCGCCCTCTCGATGACGCCGAAGACCTGGTCGATCTCGTACATGTTCTGCTTGCCCTGCAGGAGATAGGCGACCCGCTCGACGCCCAGGCCGGTGTCGATCGCCTTCTGGTCGAGCTCGCCCAGCAGCGGGTAGTCCTTGCCCGGACCCTCGCCGCGCAGGAACTGGTCGAACACCAGGTTCCAGAACTCGATGTAGCGGTCCTCCGCCTCGGGGCTCCCGGGCCACTCGGTCTGCTTCCCCGAGGAGGCCTCCGGGCCGTACTCGGGACCGCGGTCGTAGTGCCACTCCCCCGTCGAGCCGGCCGGTCCGGGCTGTCCGGTGTCCCAGCAGCTCTCCTCCCAGGGCAGCAGCACGATGCGCGAGGGGTCCAGGCCGATCACCTCGACGAGGTGCTGGTAGGACTCCTCGTCCTCCTCCCACAGCGTGATCCAGAGCCGCTCGGGGTCCATGCCGAAGCCGCCCTCGTCCTGCGCGGCGGTGATCAGCTCCCAGGAGAAGTCGATGGCGCCCTTCTTGAAGTAGTCGCCGAAGGAGAAGTTCCCTGCCATCTGGAAGAAGGTGCCGTGGCGGGTGGTGCGGCCGACGTTCTCGATGTCGTTGGTGCGGATGCACTTCTGCACGCTGACGGCCCGTGCGTAGGGGGCCTTCTCGGTCCCCACGATGTAGGGGATGAAGGGGACCATGCCGGCGATCGTGAACAGGATCGAGGGATCGTTCGAGACCAGCGAGGCGCTGGGGACGATCTCGTGCTGCTTCTTCTCGAAGTGCTCGAGGAAGCGCCGATGGATCTCTGAGGTGCGCATGGTCGGGAGGGTCCTTCCTGGGACACGGGCGGCGCGGAGGATCGCGCAGGAGGTCATGGGGACGCGAAGGCCCCGGTCAGGGTACCGGAGTACACCCGCCGGGGCCGTTCGTGCTGCGTCGCGAGGAGGTCAGCGCGCGTAGTACTCGACGACCATCTGGACGTCGACGGTCACGGGGACCTCGGCGCGCTTGGGGCGCGAGACGAGCTGGGCCTTCAGCTCGGGGAGCTCGACCGAGAGGTACGAGGGGACGGAGGCGAGGACGTCCGAGTTGCCGCCCTCGGCGGCGATCTGGAACGGCTCCATGGCCTGCGACTTGGGCTTGACCTGGATGGTCTGGCCCGGCTTCACGCGGAAGGAGGGGCGGTCCACCAGCTTGCCGTCGACCAGGATGTGGCGGTGCACGACGGCCTGGCGGGCCTGGAGGGTGGTGCGGGCGAAGCCGGCACGCAGGACGAGCGCGTCCAGCCGCATCTCCAGCAGCTCGACCATGCTCTCGCCGGTCAGGCCCGGCTCCTTCTTGGCGTCCAGGTAGGCGCGGTGCATCTGCTTCTCGCGGAGGCCGTACTGCGCGCGCAGACGCTGCTTCTCCTTGAGGCGGACCGCGTAGTCGGACTCGGTGCGGCGGCGACCAGGGCCGTGCCCGCCCGGGGGGTACGGGCGCTTCTCGAAGTACTTGACCGACTTCGGGGTGAGCGGGAGCCCGAGGGCTCGGGACAGGCGCGCCTGGCGGCGCGCACGGGTGACGTTGGTCACGAGGTATACCTCTTGTTCGCGTGTGGTGAATCCAGTCTTGCAGCCGCGGATTCAGCGACCCACCTTACCGCAGGCGGACCCTGCGGTCCACGGTCGACGGCGCTGGTCACATCGCGCTTCCTGTGGAGTGCCTCACGCCGCGCTCCCCGGCACCGGCCGGTCCGTCCTGCCGTGGCGTGCGGGGCGCCCCTCCCGGACCCTCTCCCGGAGCCCTGCGCCCGCCGTCCGGTCCGGGCCCCAGGGCATCAGCAGGACGGCCGCTGCGCAGGGTCAGCGCGGCGGCTCCGGCGGGGGCGTCGAGCGCAGGATGCGTCGCAGGGCCTCGAGGCGCCGCCCGGTGCGCTCCTCGTTGCCGTGGGTCCTGGGCCGGTAGTACTCCACGCCGACCAGGTCGTCCGGGGCGTACTGCTGGGCGACCACGCCGTGCGGCGCGTCGTGCGCGTACAGGTACTCGGTGCCGTGACCGAGGCTCTTCGCCCCGGAGTAATGGGCGTCGCGCAGATGCGCGGGGACCCCCTGCCCCTTCCCCTCGCGGACGTCGGCGATCGCCGCGTCCAGGGCGCGGTAGGAGGCGTTGGACTTGGGGGCGGTGGCGATGTGCACGACCGCCTGGGCCAGCGGGATGCGGCCCTCGGGCATGCCGAGCATCTGCACGGCCTGCATGGCGGAGACCGCGACCTGCAGGGCGGTCGGGTCCGCCATGCCCACCTCCTCGCTCGCGGCGATCACCACACGACGGGCGATGAAGCGCGGGTCCTCCCCCGCCTCGATCATTCGGGCCAGGTAGTGCAGGGAGGCGTCCACGTCGCTGCCCCGCATCGACTTGATGAAGGCGCTGGTGATGTCGTAGTGCTGATCGCCGGCGCGGTCGTAGCGCACGGCCGCGCGGTTGACGGCCTGGGCGAGGGTGGCGGCGTCGACCTCGCGGGAGTCCTTCATCAGCGCCGCGGCGGCGGCCGCCTCGAGAGAGGTGAGGATCTTGCGGGCGTCCCCGCCGCCCAGCCGCAGCAGCGCCTCCCGGGCGTCCTCCGCGAGGGTGACCGAGCCGGCCAGCCCGCGCTCGTCCTCGAGCGCACGGTCCACCAGCAGGTCGAGGTCCTCCCGGTCCAGCGGCTCGAGCGTGAGCACGATCGAGCGCGACAGCAGCGGGGAGATCACGGAGAAGTGCGGGTTCTCCGTGGTCGCCGCGACCAGGGTGACCCACCGGTTCTCGACGCTCGGCAGGAGCGCGTCCTGCTGGGACTTCGAGAACCGGTGGACCTCGTCCACGAACAGGACCGTCTCCCGGCCCACGGTCCGCAGCCGCGACCGGGCCTGGTCCACGACCTCGCGGATGTCCTTGACCCCGGCGAGCACGGCGGAGACCTCCACGAACTCGCGGTCACCGGACCGGGCCACGACGTAGGCGAGCGTGGTCTTCCCGGTGCCGGGCGGTCCCCACAGGATCACCGAGCTCGGTGCGGTGCGGGAGTCGTCGGTGGCGACCAGGCGCCGCAGCGGGCTGCCGGGCTCGAGCGCGGCGTGCTGACCGACGATCTCCTCGAGGCTGCGCGGGCGCATCCGCACGGCCAGCGGCGCGCGATGGTCCCGGTTGCGGTCCGAGAGGGTGCGCGGCGCGGGCTGGTCGCCGCTCAGCGAGAAGAGGTCCTCGTCCATCCCCCCAGCCTACGGCGGCGGGCCGACGGCTCGGCGCGCCGCCTCAGCCGAGGGGACCGACCTCACGGGAGACCCGCCCGGGCCAGGTGGGGCCCTCGTAGATCATCGCCGTGTAGCCCTGCACCAGATCGGCGCCGGCCGCGAGTCGATCGCGGACGTCCTGGGCGGTGGTCACCCCTCCGCAGCTGATGATCACCGATCCCTCCGGGAGGGTGGCGCGCAGCAGTCGCAGCACCTCCGTCGAGCGCGGCGCGAGCACGGGACCGGACAGGCCCCCGGCCCCGAGCCTCTCGATCATGGAGCGTTCGGTGCGCAGCGACTCCGGCCGCGCGATGGTGGTGTTCGTGGCGATCACTCCTGCCAGGCCCACCTCCGCGGCGAGCTGCGCGACGGCGCGCACATCCTCGTCGTGCAGATCGGGGGCGATCTTCACCAGCACCGGCACCTCGCGCCGGAAGCGGGTGCGGGCCGCGTCCGCCTCCTGGACCACGGCCTCGAGGATCGGGCGCAGCATCTCGACGCCCTGCAGGTCCCGCAGTCCGGGCGTGTTGGGGCTGGAGACGTTGATCGCCAGGTAGCCGGCGTAGGGCGCGAGCAGCCGGGCCGAGAAGCGGTAGTCCTCGGCGGCGTCCTCGAGCGCGGTGACCTTCGACTTCCCGATGTTCACCCCGATCAGCGCTCGCTGACCCCGCTCGGAGCGCCGTGCCCGGGCCAGGCGCTTGGCCAGCGCCTGGGCCCCGTGGTTGTTGAAGCCCATCCTGTTGACCAGCGCCCGGTCGGCGACCAGGCGGAAGGAGCGCGGACGGGGGTTGCCGGGCTGCTCCTTGGCGGTCACGGTGCCCACCTCGACGTGACCGAATCCCAGGTCGAGCAGGGCCAGAGGCACCTCGCCGTCCTTGTCGAACCCGGCCGCCAGGCCCAGCGGGCTGCGGTGCTCGGCCCCGAGGACGGTGCGGGACGGGCGAGGGTCCCGCATCGGATCCGGAGTGCCGAAGACGGAGCGCAGCAGCGCCGGGCCGCCGGGGAGGGCGTGCGCGGTCGCGAGGGCGCGCACGGTCAGGCGGTGCGCCCGCTCGGGTTCGATCCGGCGGAGGACATGACGGAAGAGGGCGTCGTAGAGCCCGTGTCGGGCGTCGTCGTGGGCGATCACGGCATCACGGTACGCGGTCAGCGGGCGTCCGCCGCGTCCACAGGTCCCCTGCGGACGCTCAGCGCCATGTAGGCCAGCGCGATCACCGGGAGCAGCAGCGGCACGTAGCCGTAGCCCTGGCCGAAGACGCTCCAGACCGTCGCGTCCGGGAAGAGCTCGGGGTCCACCACGGTGAGGGTGCCCACGACGACCACCCCGACCAGCTCGATCAGACACAGGACGCGGGCCAGCGGGGAGCGGCGACCGCCGCGCACCAGGGCGACGGTGACCGCGATGTAGGTGAGCGCGGCGAGCAGCGAGAGCCCGTAGGCGATCGGGGCGAAGGAGAAGTCGCGCAGCACCTGCACGAGGCTGCGGGCCGTCGCCGAGAGGGCGAAGATGCCGTAGACGGCGATCAGCACGATCTCGAAACCTCGACCGGCACCGCTGCCGCGGCCCGTGCGGGACGGTGTGGTGCGCGGAGCGGTCATGCGAAGCCTCCCGGCCAGATCTGGTGCAGTCTCATCAGCAGGACGACGGAGACGAGCGCCCCGATCGCGATCACCAGGCTCCCCCAGCGGCTGCGCTCGAACAGACCGACCCAGCCGCCGCCCACCGTCATCAGCAGCGCGGTGAGCAGGTAGCCGTAGAGCGTGACGCGGTCCGGCGGGATGCCGCCGGCGAGGTCCCGCAGCCCCAGCGCGAGACCGAGCACCACCCAGCCGACCGCCAGCAGCGCACAGGCACCGAGCAGCACGAGATCGGCGTTCAGCGCGCGCAGCGCGTAGTAGATCCCGAGCAGGGCGGTCACCCCGCCCAGCGCCGCGACCACGATGCTCAGCACCGTCATCGGCCGTCCGTCCTCCTCCACAGGGCGCGGACACCATGTCCGGCCCGCCCCTACGATAGAGCCATGCCCACACTCTCCTTCTCCGATGCCTCCCTACGAGACGTCACGGCCGATGTCCTTCTCCTGCCCCTGCTCGAAGGAGGTGAGGACGCCCCCGCGACCGTGCCCGGCTCCCCGGAGATCTCCGAGGTCATCGCCGGCCTGGGCGCCTCCGCCTCCCGCGGCGACCTCCACCGGATCCCGTCCTTCGGCCTGGTCGCCGCGAGCTCGCTGCTGCTGGTCGGCGTGGGTGACGAGGATCTCGCCGAGGTCTCCGACGAGGACCTCCGTCTCGCCTTCGGCGCCGCCTCCCGCTCGCTGACCGGCGTCGAGCACGCCGCCCTCGCCCTGCCCACCGGGACCGCCCCGCAGCGCGCCGCCGCTGTCGAGGGTGCGGCGCTGGGCGCCTACGCCTTCACGGCGCACAAGACCGGGACCGGCGCCTCCGCGCCGAAGCCCGCCCTCGATCGGATCACCCTGCTGAGCGACGGCGACGCCGAGGCCGCCCAGTCGGCGCTGGACCGGTCCGCGGTGCTCGCCGAGGTCCTCGACATCGTGCGCGACCTCGTCAACACCCCGCCCAACCTCCTGCACCCGGCCGAGTTCGCCCGTCGGGCGGAGGAGCTCGTCGCGGATCTGCCGCTGAGCGTCACCGTCCTGGACGAGCAGCAGCTCACCGAGGGCGGGTACGGCGGGATCGTCGGCGTCGGGCAGGGGTCGACCCGCCCGCCGCGCCTGGTGCGGCTCGAGTACGCCCCGGCCTCCGCCACGACCTCGGTGGCGCTGGTGGGCAAGGGGATCACGTTCGACACCGGCGGCATCTCCCTCAAGCCCGCTGCGGGCATGGACGACATGACCTCCGACATGACCGGCGCCGCCACCGTCCTCGCCGCCACGATCGGTGCCGCTCGCATGGGACTCGACGTGAAGGTCAGCACCTACCTCGCCCTCGCCGAGAACATGCCCGGAGGGGGCGCGCAGCGTCCCGGCGACGTGGTCACGATGCGCAACGGGAAGACCGTCGAGGTGCTCAACACCGACGCCGAGGGGCGCATGGTGATGGCCGACGCCCTGGTCGACGCCGTCGCCGAGGACCCCGATCTGGTCATGGACGTGGCCACGCTCACCGGGGCGGCCGTGGTCGCCCTCGGCAAGCGGACCGCCGGCGTGATGGGCACCGAGCAGGCCCGTGATCTGGTGATGTCCGCCGCGAGCACCACGGGCGAGCCGTTCTGGCCGCTCCCCTTCCCCGCGGAGCTGCGCGCCGACCTCACCGGCCGGGTCGCGGACCTGCGCAACATCGGCGACCGACCCGGCGGTGCGCTCTCCGCCGGGATCTTCCTCAAGGAGTTCGTGGGGGAGACCGAGTGGGCCCATCTCGACATCGCAGGGCCGGGATACGCGTCCGCCCCGCTGGGCTACATGGGCAAGGGCGCCACCGGCATGAGCGCCCGCACCGTGCTGCAGGTCCTGGAGGACGTCGCCGCCCGCTGAGCGGCGTGAGACTCACCGCATCCTCGCGGGAGGACATCCCGTCAAGCGGTGCGCCCGGCGCCGCCTGGTGCCCTAGCATGGGACACGCAGGCGGCGCCGTCGGCCCACAGGGTCAGGACGGGTCGCGGAGTACAGGTACACACCGAGGAGCACACAGGTGGCGGAGACAACCACTGACCAGTTCGACGTCGTGATCCTGGGCGGTGGCAGCGGCGGCTATGCGGCCGCGCTGCGCGGAGCCCAGCTCGGCCAGAAGATCGCCCTGGTGGAGAAGGACAAGCTCGGTGGCACCTGCCTGCACCGTGGTTGCGTCCCGACGAAGGCGATGCTGCACGTCGGCGAGCTCGCCGACGCACCGTCCGAGGCGGCCGCCGCGGGCGTCGACCTCAGCCTCAACGGCATCGATGCCGCGAAGGTGCTGGCGTTCAAGGACAAGATCATCGGGCGCCTCCACAAGGGCCTGCAGGGCCTGGTGAAGTCCCGGAAGATCGAGTACGTCGAGGGCTTCGGCACGCTCAGCGGGGCGAACACGGTCACCGTCGAGTCGGAGTCCGGGACCCGCACCCTGACCGGCAAGAACATCATCCTGGCCTCCGGCTCGTTCTCGAAGACGCTCCCGGGCATCGACCTGGGCGGCCGCTTCCTGGACTCCGAGGCCGCACTGCAGCTGCCCGAGGTCCCGAAGAACCCGATCATCCTGGGCGGCGGCGTCATCGGCGTCGAGTTCGCCTCGATCTGGAAGTCGCTCGGCGCCGAGTCCGTGACCATCGTCGAGGGACTCCCCCACCTGGTGGCCAACGAGGACGAGGCGCTGTCCAAGGCCCTCGAGCGCGCCTTCAAGAAGCGCGGCATCACCTTCTCCCTGGGCGTCTTCACCGAGAAGGCCGAGCAGACCGAGGACGGCGTCAAGGTCACCCTCGCCGACGGCAAGGTCTTCGAGGGCGACTACCTGCTGGTCGCCGTGGGTCGCGGCCCGAACACCTCGGGACTCGGCTACGAGGAGCAGGGCATCGAGATGGATCGCGGCTTCGTGCTCGCGAACAAGGAGACCCTCGAGACCAACGTCCCCGGCGTCTACGCCGTCGGCGACATCGTCCCCGGTCTCCAGCTCGCCCACCGCGGCTTCGCCCAGGGCATCTTCGTGGCCGAGCGCATCGGCGGCCTGAACCCGGCCCCGATCATCGAGTCCGGCATCGAGCGGATCACCTACTGCGAGCCGGAGCTCGGCTCGGTCGGCCTGTCCGAGAAGCAGGCCAAGGAACAGCTGGGCGAGGACGCCGTGGAGGCCTACGAGTACAACCTCGGCGGCAACGGCAAGTCCCAGATCCTCGGCACCACCGGCTTCATCAAGCTGGTGCGCGAGAAGGACGGGCCCATCATCGGCGTCCACATGATCGGCACGCGCACCTCCGAGCTGATGGGCGAGGCGCTGCTCATCGTCAACTGGGAGGCCTACCCGGAGGACGTCGCCTCCCTCATCCACGGTCACCCGTCGCAGCACGAGGCCATGGGCGAGGCGGCGCTCGCGCTCGCCGGCAAGCCCCTGCACGCCCACGCCTGAGCCTTCCCAGGAGGAGAACCCCATGTCTGAAACCGTGAAGATGCCGGCGCTCGGTGAGTCCGTCACCGAGGGCACCGTCACCCGCTGGCTGAAGTCCGTCGGCGACAGCGTCGACGTCGACGAGCCGCTGCTCGAGGT
This sequence comes from Brachybacterium sp. AOP43-C2-M15, assembly GCF_052446295.1. NCBI lineage: Bacteria > Bacillati > Actinomycetota > Actinomycetes > Micrococcales > Dermabacteraceae > Brachybacterium > Brachybacterium sp. AOP43-C2-M15. The sequence continues at coordinate 168,445 of NZ_JBQSWB010000002.1, read as the reverse complement.
CTCGACCGACAAGGTCGACACCGAGATCCCCTCGCCCGTCGCGGGCACCATCGAGAAGATCCTGGTCGAGGAGGACGAGGACGCCGAGGTCGGCGCCGATCTCGTCGTCATCGGCGACGGCTCCGGCTCCGAGGACTCCGGATCCGACGACTCCGGCGCCCAGGAGGAGACGGACGAGGCACCCGCCGAGGGCGAGGACCTCGCCTCCGACGAGACCGTCGCCCCCTCCACCGAGGAGGAGTCCCCGGCAGAGGACGACGCCCCTGCCGAGGAGAAGAGCGAGGGGTCCTCGGGCGCCTCCGGGCCGTCCGGCGACGGCGAGGCCTCCGGCGAGGACGTCACCATGCCGGCGCTCGGCGAGTCCGTCACCGAGGGCACCGTCACCCGCTGGCTCAAGGAGGTCGGCGACAGCGTCGACGTCGACGAGCCGCTGCTCGAGGTCTCGACCGACAAGGTCGACACCGAGATCCCCTCGCCCGTCGCCGGCACCCTGCTCGAGATCCGCGTCCAGGAGGACGAGGACGCCGAGGTCGGTTCCGTGCTGGCCGTCATCGGCTCGGGCGACGCCCCGGCACCGACGTCCGAGGAGCCCGCAGCCGAGGAGGAGCCGGCCGAGGAGCCGACGGCGGAAGAGCCCAAGGCTGAGAAGCCCAAGGCTGAGAAGCCCCAGGCCGAGGAGCCCAAGGCTGAGAAGCCCACGGCGGAAGAGTCCGCGGCCGAGCAGAAGGCGCCGTCGCAGTCCTCCGCTCCGGCCCCGAAGGCCGCCGACTCCGTCTCCGGCGCCGAGTCCTCCGGCTACGTGACCCCGCTGGTGCGCAAGATGGCGGCGGAGGCCGGCGTCGACCTGTCGTCCGTGAAGGGATCCGGCCTGGGCGGCCGCATCCGCAAGCAGGACGTGCAGCAGGCGATCGATGCGCAGAAGTCGGCTGCCGCGGCTCCCGCTGCGGACTCCGCTCCCGCCTCCGCCCCGGCCGCCGCCCCGGCGAAGGTCGAGGTCTCGCCGCTGCGCGGGACCGAGGAGAAGATGAGCCGCATCCGCAAGGTCACCGCCAAGCGGATGATGGAGTCGCTGCACGGTCAGGCCCAGCTCACCACGGCGGTCGAGGTCGACATGACCCGCATCGCCAAGCTGCGCGGCCGTGCGAAGGACGCCTTCGCCCAGCGCGAGGGCGCGAAGCTCACCTTCCTGCCGTTCATCATGCAGGCCGCGGTCGAGGGTCTGAAGACCTACCCGAAGATCAACGCCTCCATCGACGAGGACGTGATCAAGTACGCGGCCAGCGAGAACATCGGCATGGCGGCGGACACCGAGCGCGGCCTGGTCGTGCCGGTGATCAAGAACTCCGGCGACCTGAACCTGGCGGGCCTGGCCCGGCAGATCGGCGATCTGGGCGCCCGGGCGAAGGGCAACAAGCTCACGCCCGACGATCTGCAGGGCGCGACCTTCACGATCACCAACACCGGATCGGGCGGGGCCCTCTGGGACACCCCGATCGTGCCGAGCCCGCAGGTCGGGATCCTCGGTTGCGGCACCATCGTCAAGCGCCCGGCGGTCATCCAGGACGCCGAGGGGGATGACGTCATCGCGGTCCGCTCGATGATGTACCTCTTCCTCTCCTACGATCATCGCCTGGTCGACGGCGGAGACGCCGCCCGCTTCCTCACCTTCATGAAGAAGCGGCTCGAAGAGGGAGCGTTCGAGGCCGAGCTGGGGCTGTGAGTCTCTGAGCGACGTCTCGTCACGACGCCCCGCGCGTTGAGGGCGACGCAGGAGCCCCGGCACCGTCGTTGATCGGTGCCGGGGCTCCGTGGCGTCCGCAGCGGAGAGGTCAGGCCCCGTCCCCGACCTAGATCTCCTCCACGCTCTCGATCAGCCAGCCCTCCCGCTCCCATCGCAGGGTCAGCAGCACGGTGACGCGCCCGGTCGCCGCGACGTCGGTGATCGCGCCGTCGGCGTCCTCGATCCGGTGCGCGGCCATCGAGGTCTCGGCCCGCAGCACGGCGACGCCGTCCGGTCCCGGGCCCTCCACCAGCTGCGCCGCATGGACCACCGGGCCTCCGCCGTGCACCTCCAGGCCGCGGTACGCGACGCGGAGGTCCTCGTCCGCGGCGAGGGCAGCGCTGTCGGCCACGGCCGCCGGCCGGTCGGAGACCCCGGTGACGAAGGCGTGCCGCGCGCCCGCCACGTCCGCCGCCAGCGACCACGGATCCTCGATCCGCGGTGGCTGCGTGCGCTCCGGCCCGTCGGCGGAGGGCGCGGCGCCGGCGCTCGTGGGCACCTCCGCGGGAGCCTGTTCCTGCCCCCACCAGAGCCCACCGCCGATCACGGCTCCCAGCAGCAGCACCGCGAGCGCGCTCGCGGAGGCGATGCGCCGCTGACGCGGCTGCGCGAGCACCTCACGCACCGCGGAGAGGTGCCGAGCCGCGGCGCGGTGCCCCCTCCGGCTGCGCGGAGGCAGCGCACGCGACGTCGGCGGACGAGTCGGGACGTGCCCCGGGCCCGGTGCCGGGTCGGGGACGGGCACCGCCGGGGGACTGCTCCCGGCCGGGGAGCGAGCCCGGTCCTGTCGGCCGCTGCCCTCTCCGACAGCTCCGGGGTCGATCCGCGCCCCGTCCCAGGGCCGGCCGGGGTGGTCCACGCGGCGGCGCAGCGTGCGCTCCTGGTCCCCGAGCACGGAGTCGACCCAGCGTCGGTCCGCCCGGCGCTCGGCGAGCCCTCTCCCGCGACGGAGGCCCGAGAGATCCAGCACCACCACTCCACCGTCCTCGCGCACGCCGAGGCCGGAGCCGGAGGGTGCACCCAGCACCCATCCCCGCTCGTGGAGCGACTCGATCAGGGCATCGAGCTCCGTCCGGGCACGGGCCAGGGCCAGGCGCTCCGCGGTGGGCGGCGTGCTGACGCCCGCGCTGCGACGCCCCGAGCGGTGCACGAGGACCGGGGCGGCCTCTCGCACGTACCCGTCGTCCTCGATCTCCAGGACGGCCGGAGCGGCCGTGATCCCGGCGACCTCGAGCGCTGCCAGCAGCTGCAGCTCCGCCCGCACCCGGGACTCCCCCTGCGAGCCGTGTCCGCGCACCTGCACGGCATCCGGGTGCTGCGGTGCTCCCCCCGGCACTTCCTCCCGCTCCCCCGGCACCTCTGCTCCCCCTGCGGGCGGCGGCCCGGGAGGCGGCCAGTGCGCTCCGCGGGAGAACCTCTCGTCGTCGACCTCGTCCATGACAGCAGTCAACCCCACCCCCGGCAGCATCTCCGCGGTCATCCACAACGCACAGGTGAGGGGCGGAGTAGCCTGGGTGGGTGCTCGACGTGATACGCCTCGGATTCAGCGAAGCCCTGCCCGGCGGGGACCGTCATCAGGAGTTCGACCTTCCCCCCGGCCCCGTCGAGTACCGCGCCGCCTGGGCGCTCCAGCGCAGTCTCCATGCGGAAGTGGTCGCCGGGGAGCGCCCCGACACCCTGCTGCTGCTCGAGCACCAGCCGGTGTACACCGCGGGGAAGCTCACCGAGGACCACGAGCGCCCGCGCGACGGGGCCGAGGTGATCGACATCGACCGCGGGGGCAAGCTCACCTGGCACGGTCCGCAGCAGCTGGTGGGCTATCCGCTGGTGAAGCTGCCGATACCGATCGACGTGGTGGGCTTCGTGCGCGACCTCGAGCGCAGCATCATCGAGGTCTGCTCCGCCGTGGGGGTGGAGGGCGTCCCCGTCCCGGGGCGCAGCGGCGTCTGGGTCGCCCCGCAGGGCGAGGACCCGCGCAAGGTGTGCGCGATCGGGATGCGGGTCTCCCGGCGGGCGACCATGCACGGCTTCGCGCTGAACTGCGCGAACGATCTCTCCTGGGCGCAGAACGTCATCCCGTGCGGCATCGACGACGCCGGGGTCACGAGCCTCACCCAGGAGGCGGGGCGCCGCGTCGCCGTGGCCGACGTCGTGGAGATCGCGGCCGAGGCGATGACCGAGCTGGTGGCGCACCGCACCTCGCCGCGGCCGGTCTGAGGCGCACGGGCACCGAGCCCGGTCGATAGACTCCATGGAACGTCGAGATGAGGAGGCATCAGGGTGACACTCGCCCCCGAAGGCCGACGCATGCTGCGCGTCGAGGCGCGCAATGCCGAGACCCCGATCGAGCGCAAGCCCGAATGGATCAAGACGCGCGCCGTGATGGGCCCGGAGTACACCGCGATGAAGAAGCGCGTGCACGGCCAGGGCCTCCACACGGTGTGCGAGGAAGCGGGATGCCCCAACATCTTCGAATGCTGGGAGGACCGCGAGGCGACCTTCCTCATCGGCGGCGACACCTGCACCCGGCGGTGCGACTTCTGCAACATCGCCACCGGCAAGCCCCTGCCGGTCGACCCGATGGAGCCGTTCAAGGTCGCGACCTCCGTGAAGGAGATGGGGCTGCGCTACTCGACCATCACCGGCGTCGCGCGCGACGACCTGGCCGACGGCGCCGCGGGCCTCTTCGCCCGCACCTGCGAGCAGATCCACGCCATGAATCCCGGCACCGGCGTCGAGCTGCTGATCGACGACATCAAGGGCTCCGGCGAGGCGCTGCAGCAGGTGTTCGAGTCCCGCCCCGAGGTGTTCGCCCACAACCTCGAGACCGTCCCGCGGATCTTCAAGCAGATCCGGCCCGCCTTCCGCTACGAGCGCTCCCTCGACGTGATCTCGATGGGCAAGGACGCCGGGATGATCACCAAGTCGAACCTGATCCTCGGGATGGGCGAGACCGATGACGAGATCCTCGAGTCGTTGCAGCGCCTGCACGACGCGGGCTGCGACATCATCACGATCACCCAGTACATGCGACCCTCGAAGCTGCACCACCCGATCGACCGCTGGGTCAAGCCCCAGCAGTTCGTCGCACTGTCCGAGGCCGCGGAGGAGATGGGCTTCCTCGCGGTCATGGCCGGGCCGATGGTCCGCTCCTCGTACCGCGCCGGGAAGCTCTGGGCGCAGGCGATGCGGAAGCTCGGCCGGGAGATCCCGGAGAACCTCCGGCATCTCGATTCGAACCAGCCCGCCCGTCAGGAAGCTGCGAGCGTCGTCGCCCGCACCCAGCAGGCCGCCGCGAGCTGACGCCCGCCAGGCCCCGAGAGGACCCACCGCCCATGGCTCGCACGTCCGAGACCAAGCCCGAGAAGGGCTCGAAGAAGAAGAACAAGAAGAACGCCGACGGCACCAAGAAGCCGGGGCGGATCAAGCAGATCGTCGAGGTGTACAAGTACACCCAGGAGATCGACCGCAGCACGCTGCCGCTGATGCTGGTCGCCGTGGCGGCCTCCGTCGTGGTCGCCGTCGTGCTGACGATGCTGATCTTCTCCAGCCCCTGGTACGGCATCTTCATGGGGCTCGCGATCGGCCTGCTGATCGCGATGATGATCCTGGCCCGCAAGGCCGAGCGCGCCGCCTTCAGCCGCATCAAGGGCCAGCCCGGCGCCCCGCTCGCCGCGATGCAGTCGATCCGGCGAGGATGGAACGTCGAGGAGGAGCCCGTCCAGATCGATCCCCGCAGCCAGAAGATGCTGTTCCGCGCCTCCGGGCGGGCCGGCATCGCGGTGGTGGCCGAGGACTCCTCCGCGCTCTCCATGAAGCTGCTGGAGAAGGAGCGCCGCAGCATCCGTCGCGTCCTCCAGCACGACAACGTGCCCGTGCACCAGATCGTGGTCGGTGACGGCGAGGGCGAGGTGCCGCTGCACAAGCTGCCCTCCCACATGCAGCGGATGAAGAAGCAGCTCACCAAGAACGAGGCGGCACAGGTCTCCAAGCGCCTGAACGCGCTCCACCGCTCGCTGCGCCAGTCGATCCCCAAGGGCGTGGATCCGATGCGCGCCCGCCCCAACCGCAAGGCGATGCGCGGGCGCTGATCGATCGCGGCTCGCGCAGGCCCCCTTCCGCTCCGACGGGAGGGGGCCTCGTCATGCCTGCGCCGTCACCCGTCCCGGCCGGCGGACGGCGGCCGGTCGCTCCGCCGCCCCTCCCCGCGGTCGACGGGAGGCGTTATCTCCCCGTGACCTCCGTGACCGTTTCGTGATCTTTTCCATCATCCCTGGTCACAGCACTCGGTGGAGCGCGCAGGACCGCAGGAGGGGACGACGCGCGAGAGCTCTCGGGACGGGCCCGAGACCTCGCCGGACCGTCGTGCGAAGCGATCAGACGGTGACGACGGCGGTCCCGGCCACCACGTCGTGCAAGGGCTGCGCATCCCGGTTCCAGAAGACGGCCGGCAGCAGCAGGAGGATCATCAGGGTGCGCACCACGGCGCGCAGCAGCATCGGCGAACGACCCCTGACCGGTCGCACCCGCACCCGCATCGCGAACTGACCCGGCGTGGCCCCGAAAAGGGTCAGGAACAGCACGTTCACCACCACGAAGAGCGCCAGGTTCGCGAGCGGGTCCCCCTGCATCGTCAGCGCCGACAGCAGAAGGCACAGTCCCCAGTCGATCACAAGGGAGACCGGGCGGCGCCAGATGGGCGCGACGGAGCCGTTGCCCTCCGCGGGCAGGCCCAGAGCCGAGCCCTTGACGTAGTCCTCCTCATGGGGAGTGCCGTCCATCCACGAGCCGAGGTCCTTGCGATCGATCACGCCCCCGACCCTAGTTCCCGCGGCTGGGAGCCGGAGGTCTCCCGCAGGTGCCGCGCACCACTGCGCCTAGACTTGGCCTCACCCGAGTCCGGGCCCCGTGCGGGTCCTCGGTGCTCGCCAGGAGACGCCCCTCGGGGTCAGACAGCACAAGACGCGCCGAACGGCGCGGATGGAGGAGATGTGTTCAACAATCCCAGCGAGGTCGCGAAGTACGTCGAGGAAGAGGGCGTCGAGTTCATCGACATCCGCTTCTGCGACCTTCCCGGCATCATGCAGCACTTCAACATCCCCGCGAGCACCTTCGACGAGGAGGCCATCGCCACCGGGCAGCTCTTCGACGGCTCCTCGATCCGCGGGTTCCAGGCGATCCATGAGTCGGACATGAAGCTGGTCCCGGATCTGGAGACCGCCTACCTGGATCCGTTCCGCGAGCGCAAGACGCTCATCATCAACTTCTCGATCGTCGATCCTTTCACCGACGAGCCCTACTCCCGGGATCCGCGCACCGTCGCGTCGAAGGCCGAGGAGTACCTGAAGTCCACCGGCATCGCCGACACCGCGCTGTTCGCCGCCGAGGCGGAGTTCTACATCTTCGACGACGTGCGCTTCAAGACCTCGGTCAACTCCGGCTTCTACAGCATCGACTCCGACGAGGCGGTGTGGAACACCGACCGCGACGAGTCCGAGTTCGGCGGCAACCAGGGCTACAAGACCCGCCTCAAGGGCGGCTACTTCCCGATCCCGCCGAACGACCAGATGGCGGATCTGCGCGACGAGATCTGCTCGGTCCTCGAGGACACCGGCCTGCAGGTCGAGCGCGCCCACCACGAGGTCGGCACCGCCGGTCAGCAGGAGATCAACTACCGCTTCAACACCCTGCTGAACGCGGCCGATGACGTCATGAAGTTCAAGTACGTCGTCAAGAGCACCGTGTGGGACGCAGGCAAGACCGCGACCTTCATGCCCAAGCCCCTGTTCGGCGACAACGGCTCGGGCATGCACACCCACCAGTCGCTGTGGAAGGACGGCGAGCCGCTGTTCTTCGACGAGCGCGGCTACGGCGGCCTCTCCGACATCGCCCGCTGGTACATCGGCGGCATCATCGAGCACTCCCCCGCGCTGACCGCGTTCACCAACCCCACGGTGAACTCCTTCAAGCGCCTGGTGCCCGGCTTCGAGGCCCCGGTGAACATGGTCTACTCGGCCCGCAACCGCTCGGCCGCGATCCGCATCCCGGTCACCGGCTCCTCCCCGAAGGCCAAGCGCATCGAGTTCCGTGCGCCGGACCCCTCGGCCAACCCGTACCTGTCCTTCGCCGCGCAGCTGATGGCCGGCATCGACGGCATCCGCAACCGCATCGAGCCGCCCGAGCCGATCGACAAGGACCTCTACGAGCTGCCCCCGGAGGAGCACGCGCAGATCCGTCAGCTCCCGGACTCGCTCGGCGCCGCCCTGGACGCCCTCGAGGCGGACCACGACTTCCTCACCGAGGGCGACGTGTTCCCCGAGGACCTCATCTCGACCTGGATCGAGCTCAAGCGCACCACGGAGATCGATCCGTTCCGCTACCGCCCGCACCCCCACGAGTTCGAGCTGTACTACGACATCTGAGCCGCGAGGCCAGGTCGACGGACGGCCCGCACGCTCCCGGATCCCGGGGGCGTGCGGGCCGTTCCGCTGCCCGGGCACCCCGGGCACGGAGGCTCAGAACGGCCCGGGCGCGGTGCCACGGCGCCGGGGAGGCAACGGTGCCCTCGGCGGACCGTCAGCGACTCAGCTCTCCGGGTCGTCCCCGAACACCCGCACCTCCTGGGCGCAGCGGCAGGCGACGGCGATCCTCCTCGCCCACTCGATCGCCTCGTCGCGCGTGCCGACCTCGAGCACGGCATAGCCGCCCTCGATCCGACGCGTCTCGGGGTAGGTGCCCTCGAGCACGGTGCCGGCACCGTCGACCCTCACGGGTGGGATGCTCCCGTCGATACCACCGCCGACCACCCAGACCCCGGCATCCCTGGCGTCGCGGACCACGGCGTGGGAGTCCGCGACGACGTCCGGCATCTCCTGCTCGGAGACGGTCATCGCGCTGCTGGGGAAGGAGATGAGGTACTTCGACATCGGATCGGCCTCTCGTCGGTCCCGGCGCACGGTCCTCGCGGGGGCGCGGTGGGGGTCGGAAGTCTCCTCCCTTCCGCTGCCGGACGCCAGGGCAGGGCTCCTGACATGGTCGGAAGCTCGGCTCCGCACGAGATGGCCGAGGCTCTCCGGACAGGTCGTGTCCGCGCTGCTCCCTACGATGGGGACCCTCTCGCACCGCCGCCACGAACGCCAGGAGACCCCATGACCATTCTCGTCACCGGAGCGACCGGGACCATCGGTCGGGCCCTCGTCCGCGCCCTGACGGAGCGCGGACAGCACGTCCGAGCCCTGAGCAGGGACCCGAGCACCGCCGATCTGCCCACGGAGGTGGAGGTGGTCCAGGGAGACCTGACGGATCCACCGAGCCTCGCCGCCGCTCTCGACGGCGTGAGCGCGGTGCACCTGATCGGCTTCGATGCACCGCGCGGCGCCGGAGGCGGTGACGCCCTCACGACGGCTCCCGCCGTCGTCGAGGCCGCCGAACGCGCCGGGGTACGGCGCGCGACCGTGCTGCACAACGGGATCCCGGGGGGAATGGACGCGGCCGTGCAGCACTCGTCCCTGGAGTGGACCGTGCTGGCCCCGGTGGGGTTCATGGCCAATGCGCTGTGGTGGGCGGAGGCCATCCGCACCGAGGCAGAGGTCGCCGAGCCTCGGGGCGACAGCCGCGGCGCGATCGTCCACGAGGCCGATGTCGCGGACGTCGCCGCCACCGCGCTCACCGAGGCCGGCCACGGCGGACGGAGCTACGTGATCACGGGTCCCGAGGCCGTGTCCACGGCGGAGCAGGTGAGCATCCTCGCCGAGGCGATCGGACAGGAGATCACCTTTCGCGAGCTGAGCGACGAGGAGGCCATCGAACGCTGGCGCTCCTGGGGATTCGACGACGAGGCCGTCGAGTTCATGACGTGGACCTGGGAGAGCCCGATCGGAGCGACCCCGACGGACACGGTGCAGCGAGTCGCCGGAGGGCCGGGGCGCACCTTCGCGCAGTGGGCCGCGGAGAACGCGGAGCAGTTCCGGTGAGCCGCCCCGCCGAGCGGAGCACGGAGCGGTCCCGGAGGGTGCTCCCGCCGGCGGACCTCAGCCCGCCACCAGGTCCCTCCGGCGCAGCGCGAGCAGTCCGAGCAGCACGAGCAGGACGGCCAGAGCGCCCATCACCAGCAGCGGTCCAGGGTCGAGGTCCTCGGAGGGGACCAGGGACACGTGCTCCAGCGGGGAGAGGTCCCGTGCCCAGCCCGGCATGCCCAGGAGGTCGCCGAGGAAGGTGACCAGCGCCGTGTAGATCACCAGCAGCCAGGCGAGGCCGGTGAGGCGGTGGCCGAGGCCGTAGAGCGCGAGCGCGAACGCCGTGTACAGCGCGATCGCCGGCAGGTAGGCGAGGGAGGCGAGGGTCAGCTCCCCGATCCAGGAGGCGTCCTCGGTGGCCTGCCAGACCCCGAGCCCGACGCCGAGACCGAGCAGCGCCTGCATCACGACGATCTGGAGCAGGACCACCACGAACCAGCCCAGTGCGAGGGCGAGTCGCGAGGTGCCGGCCAGGAGGACCCCAGCGAGACGCCCCTCCTGCTCGTCCGTGCGCATCCGCAGCACGCCCGAGACGCCCAGGCCGATGGGGCCGATCGTGAGCATGGTGAGGATGAAGGCGGAGAAGGAGCCGGTGAGATCATCGATCGTGATCGGCGCCCACTCCCCGATCGCCGGCGTCTCCGCGAAGAAGTCCGTCAGCGAGGAGGCCAGCGAGCCGAAGGCGATCGCGAACAGGAACAGGCCGATGCCCCAGGCGATCATCATGGGCGTGACCAGGCGCCGGGCCAGGCCCCCAGGGGCGAGCAGGGCCGCGGAGGCGCCGCCGGGGCCGGGGGCGGGCGCGCGCAGTCCTGCGCCGACGTCCCGGCGACGGGACAGGGCGCCGGCGAGCACCAGCAGCAGGACGATCGCGGCCACGGAGACCAGCAGCGGCCACCAGCGCAGGTCCACGTAGATGCGGGTCTGCTGCGCCCAGGCCAGGGGCGAGGTCCAGGACAGCCACGAGCCCTGGCGGTCGATCACGTCCCCGACCCCGCGCACCATGAAGGCGAGGGCGAGAACGCCCAACGCCATCCCGGAGGCGCTGCCGGCATGCTCGGTGAGCTGGGCCGTGACCGCAGCGATGGCGGCGAACATCAGACCCGTCAGCGCGGTGGCGAGGCCGAGGGCCAGAGCTCCGGTGACCTCGCTGCCCACCACGAGGGCGCCGACCGCGACAGCGGCGCCGACTGCGAGATTCGCCAGTGCGACGATGGCGAGCGCGGCGGCGGGGGCGGCGAGCCGTCCGGTGGGAAGGGCGCGAGTCATCTCGAGCCGCCCGGCCTCCTCCTCCGCGCGGGTGTGGCGCACGGTCAGCAGGATGCTCATGATGGCGACCGCGAGCAGGAGGTACAGCACCAGCTCGTTGGCGACCATCGCCCAGAAGGTGTATTGGTCGTGCGCGAAGTAGGGACCGGTCATCATGACCGCGGAGGGGTTGTCCAACAGCATCGCGCGCGCGTCGAGGGCGCGCTGGTCCGGGTAGGCCTCCTCCATCGCGAGGATCGAGGAGGGCACGAGCGCGAGCATCGCGAGCGTCCAGATGATGATCTGACGGCGGGAGATGCGCCCGTAGAGGCGCACCAGCGCTGCCAGTCCCGTCAGCGGGGCGGCGGAGTCGGGCGCACGGCGGTGCGTCGGCGCACCGGCGTCGCGGGTCGCGGTGCTCATGAGCTCCCCTCCTCGCCATCCTGCGTGCGGAGATCGTCGCCGTAATGGCGCAGGAAGAGATCCTCGAGCGACGGCGGCGTGATGGTCAGGCCGGTGACCCCCATCCGGGTGAGCACGGGCAGCACCTCGTGCAGGGCCGCGTCGTCGACGTCGAAGCGCAGATGGTCCCCGTCGGCGCTGAGGTCGTGCACGCCCGGGAGCGCCGCGAGCGGGGCGGGATCGGCCGTGGTGGTGGCGGCGACCGTGGAACGGGTGAGGTGGCGCAGCTGCGCCAGGGTGCCGGTCTCGACGTCCTCGCCCGAGCGGATGATCGTCACCGTGTCGCAGAGCTTCTCGACCTCGGCCAGGATGTGGCTGGAGAGCAGCACCGTGCGTCCGTCCGCGCGCAGGCGGCTCACCTCGTCGGTGAAGATCGCCTCCATCAGCGGGTCGAGACCGGAGGTGGGCTCGTCCATGATGTAGAGCTCCACGTCCCGGGAGAGCGCCGCGACCAGGGACACCTTCTGCCGATTGCCCTTGGAGTAGGTGCGGGCGCGTTTGGTGGGGTCGAGCTCGAAGCGTTCGACGAGCTCCTCTCGGCGGCGCCGGTGCGCGGTGCCCTGCTCGCCCTGGGTGAGCACGTCGATCGCCTCTCCCCCGGTGAGGTTCGGCCAGAGATTGGTGTCCCCGGGCACGTACGCGAGCTGCCGGTGGATCCCGACGGCCTCCTTCCAGGGGTCCCGGCCGAGCACCTCGGCCTCTCCGGAGGTCGCCTTCAGCAGTCCCAGCAGGATGCGGATGGTGGTGGACTTCCCTGCTCCGTTGGGGCCCAGGAAGCCGGTGACCTGGCCGCGGGGCACGGTGAGGCTGAAGCCGTCGAGCGCGCGGGTGGCGCCGAAGGTCTTGGTGAGGTCGCGGACCACGACGGCGGCGTCGCCCCGGTCGCTCGCGCGGGGCGCGCGCACGGGGCCGGCAGGGCGGTCGGGGGTGTCGGTCGTGTCGGTGGTGGTCATGGCATTCTCCCGTCGGTCGTGGGCGGCGCGGCGGTGCTGCCCTGGTCAGTGGCGAGATAGGCGTCGAGCATCGAGCTGTCCGCCAGCAGGGGCTCGGTGTACAGCTCGAGCACGGGCGGCAGGAGCGCCTCGGAGTAGGCGCGGAGCCAGGCGGGGAGCTCCTCGAGGTCCAGGTGCTCGCGCTGTGCGGGCAGCTGGAGCAGCAGCGCACCGAGAGTCATCTCGATGAGCACCCGGGCACGCGCCGCGGGATCGCGACTGGGAGTGATCAGGCCCGCGCGGACGCCCTGTTCGATGTACTCCTGCGCGTCGGCGACGAAGCGCCCCACCAGCTGGTGGGCCAGCGGGCCGCCGGCCTGCAGTCGCCGCAGCACGTAGCCCACGATGGGCGCGTACCGCTCGGCCTCCGCCATCTGGGCGAGCATGACGCCCGATCCCCCGGCCATGACCTCGAGCTTCTGCTCCCGTGTGACCTCCAAGGCACGCCGGTCGCAGGAGGCGAGGAGCTGATCGCGGGATCCGTAGTGATGGATGATCAGCCCGGCGCTGACCCCGGCGTCCTGGGCGACGGCGCGCAGCGGCGCCGCGAGACCGTCGACGGCGAAGCGTCGCAGCGCGGCCCGGAGGATCCGCTCCTCGGCGGGCGGTCTCGGTTCCACGGCGCACCTCCAGCACGATTGAACTGATGTTCAATAGACTATACGCGCGTTCAATCCGAGGCAAGGGACTGCTGCGCTCGAGAGGTCACAGGACCGCCGCGCGGAGATGACCAGAGGTGGTCAGGGCATGAGGGAGCACGCGGAGTCGGGCGCCGGGCGCCGTCCGGCTCAGCTCAGGGCGTCGATCCCGCCCTTGCTGCGCAGCAGGGACAGGAGCAGCTCCTTCGGACCGGCGGCGGGCTCGAGCGCGCACTCGTCGGGCTCGAACGACCAGGCTGCACGCAGGGAGCGGAACACCTCGAACTCGGCGTCACCGGTGCGCAGCGGCACCGCCTGGTATCCGCCCGCCTCGGGCAGGTGGATGACGAAGGCGCCGGTGAGGTCCGGCATCTCGCGCGTGGAGCCGTCACCGTCCAGGAGCAGCTCCGCGCGGCACACGGCCACGCCCTGCAGCGCGTAGTCGCCCCGCACCTTCTTCGAGGTCTTGATGTCCGCGCTGAGCACGGTGTTGCCGATCCTCACGATCGCGTCGGTGGTGCCCGCGTAGCCGACGGTGTGGTTGACCACCGTCTGCTCGACCTCGAGGAAGTCGGGCTGGTACTCGTCCAGGAAGCGGGCGTAGCCGTCCAGGCGCACCTGCGCACGGGCGATGAGGGCCTGCGGATCCTTCTCGGCGGCGAAGGCCCCCTGCCCGCTGCGCATCTGCTCGGCGATCTCCCCGATGTGCGCCGGGTCGGGACGGGCTCCGCTGCGCCCCCAGTCCTCGCAGACGGCGTGGACCAGGGTGCCGAAGTCGGAGGCGGTGCGGGTGTACTCGGGGGCCGCGGCCGCGATCCGCTTCTGCGTCCCCCAGCGGTCACGGGCCACCCGCGAGATCTCGGCGGCCGCGCGGTCCGGGTTGCGGTCCAGCCAGGCGTACATGTCCAGAGCACGTTTGGAGGCCATGGTCGCGTACCAGCCCTGCAGGAAGTCCTTCGCGCGCATCCCCGCGACGGTGGTGATCGAGGGGTACATGAGCGGGCCGTCCGGCTCGAGCCGGTACATGCGTCCGCGCGGGGTGTCGGCGCTGAGAGAGGGGGTGGTCATGGATCCTCGGCAGGGTGCGGGCGTCGGCGGGCCGACGTGATGGACGATCGACGGCCACGCTACGCCGCGGCGTCACCGCGCGGGGTGAGGCGAGTGAGGTACACGCCGGGTCGGATGCACGGATCACAGGTGTTCCGGGCAGGGGTCACTCGTCGACCCCGAAGATGAGACGCTCGGCGATGTTGCGCGCCCGACGGGTCAGGCGCAGATACCGCTCCTCGAGCTCGGAGGCGGAGCCTTCCTCGCCGTCGATCAGCAGGGCGAGCGCCCGCAGGTCATGGCGGTCGGTGGGCAGCACGTCACCCTCTCGCCCCTTCCACAGGAACAGGCCGCGGCGGATCTGCCAGGCCAGGGTCCACGCGTCGGAGAGCTCGTGGACCTCCCTGGCCGGCATGAGGTCCGCCGCGGCGGCCGCCTCGAGCTGGTCGAGGGTGCGGGGCGTGCGCAGGGCCTCGACCTCGTGGGCGTGCTCGAGGGCGAGGAGCTGGGCGCACCATTCCACGTCCGTCATCCCACCCCGGCCGAGCTTCACGTGCCGGGCGGGCTCGGCGTTGCGCGGCAGCCGCTCGGACTCCACACGCGCCTTCATCCGGGTGATCTCCCGTCGCGCCGTCTCCTCGAGACCGGCCCTGGGGTAGCGGTGAGAGTCCATCTCCTCGCGCAGCCGCGCGGCGACCGCCTCGGAGGCGACGACCGGCCGCGCACGCAGCAGGGCCTGCTTCTCCCAGGTCTCGGCATCACGACGGTAGTAGTCGGCCCAGGACTCGAGGCTGCGCGCCAGCGGGCCCATCCGGCCTTCGGGGCGCAGGTCCGCGCTGACCTTCATGTCGGAGCGTGCGGAGGGGGCGTTGAGGATCTTCTGCGTCTGGGTCGCGACCGCGACGGCGATCTCCACGGTGCTGGTGCCGGCACCGCGGTCGATCGCGATGAACTGGACGTCCGCATCGGAGGAGTACCCCATCTCCCCGGCCCCGAAGCTTCCCAGCGCCAGGATCGCCATCTCGATCCCCAGCGCGCGGGCCGGGTCCGAGCGCTTCTCCCGCAGCCGACGGGCCGTGCCGACGTCGACCTCGTCGACGTCGTCGAGAGTCTCCGCACCCTCCCCCACCACGTCCCGGTCCCGGGCCACGACGTGCAGGGCGACCAGCATGCCCGCCTCGAGCACGGCCTCGGCGAGATCGGTCAGGGCGCGGGCGACCTCCGGCGGCGAGGCGGTGCCGGTCAGATGGGCCAGGGCGATGCGCAGCAGCTCGCGGCTGCGCGTACGGCGCAGCACGTCGCGCGCCATCGCCACATCGTCCACGCGGGAGATGACAGCGAGGAACTCCCTGCCCAGCACGTCGCGGGACAGCGGCCGCAGCTGCTCGTCGCGGGCCAGCCAGCGCACTCCCTCGGGGATCTGCTCGAGCTGCTCGCCGACGAAGCGACCGGAGGCGAGCACCCGCGTCAGACGCTTGGCCGCCAGGCCCGAGTCCCGCAGCAGACCCAGGTACCAGTGGGCGGAGCCGATCGCATCGGAGAGTCGGCGGAAGGAGAGCAGACCCAGATCCGGGTCCACGCCGTCGGCGAACCATTCGAGCATCGCCGGGAGCAGCTGGCGCTGGATCCTGGCGCGGCGGGAGATGCCCTCGGTGAGAGCGGAGATGTGGCCGAGGGCGCGCGAGGGGTCGCGGTAGCCGATCGCCGCCAGGCGCGCCTCGGCGGACTGCTCGCTGAGCCGGATCTCGCCGTCGCTGAGCTGCGAGGCGGTGAGCAGCAGGGGACGGTAGAAGATGTCCTCGTGCAGTCGCCGCACCAGGCGACGGGTGCGGTGGTACCGCTGGTGGAAGTCGTCGGTGGACAGGCCCATGCTGCGCGAGAGCCGTCGCAGGTCGGAAGCGGCGGTGGGCAGCACCTGGGTGCGGCGCAGCCGGTGGAGCTGCAGACGATGCTCCACGCAGCGCAGGAACCGATAGGCGGTGTCCATCTCGCTCACGTGCCCGCGCGAGATGTAGCCGCCCTCGCCCAGTCGCGCGAGCGATTCGAGGGTGGATCGACCCTGCAGCACCTCGTCGGCGCGACCATGGACCATCTGCAGCAGCTGCACCGTGAACTCGACGTCCCGCAGACCTCCGGGGCCCAGCTTGATGTTCCGCTCGACCTCGGCCCGCGGGATGTGGGCCACCACCCGGCGGCGCATGGCCCGGGTGTCCTCGACGAAGCCGTCGCGGGTGGAGGCCTGCCAGACCCAGGGCTCCACCATCCGCTCGTACTCGAGCCCCAGCTTCCTGTCCCCGGCGGCGGCGCGCGCCTTCAGCAGCGCCTGGAACTCCCAGGACTTCGCCCACTCCGTGTAATAGCGGCGGTAGGAGCCGATGGTCCGCACCAGCGGGCCGTCCTTGCCCTCGGGGCGGAGGTTCGCGTCGACCTGCCACAGGGATCCCTCGCCGGTGCGCTCCGAACAGGCGCGGGCGAGCTCACGGGCCAGGGCTCCCCCGATGGCGATGACGTCCTCCTCCACGGAGGTCCCGGCCTCCTCGTCGGCCGCCGCTGCCCCCTCGACCCCCTCGGCACCCGTCGCATCGGCCGTCGGCGCGGCGGGGGCGACGACGTGCATGACATCCACGTCGGAGATGTAGTTGAGCTCCCTCGCTCCCGTCTTGCCGAGCGCGATCACGGACCAGCGCACCATCTCGTGGCCCTCGACCGTCGCCCGGGCGATCGCGCAGGCGGCCTCCAGGGCGGCATCGGCGAGATCGCTGATCGCGACGGAGACCCGCGGCTGCAGCGCGATCGGATCCGCGGAGCCGACGTCCGCCGCCGCGATCTGCACCAGGCGACCGTGATAGGCGATGCGCAGCGCGTCCCGCACCTCCCGGCCGCCGTCGTCGGCGACCGGGACCCTCGCCGCAGGATCCGCGCCGACGGCCTCGAGCAGCGTCTCGCGCACCGCGCTCGCGGGCATGGCGAGCCCGTCGTCGCCCTCCCGCAGCAGGGTGAGATGCTCGGGATGCCGGGTGAGGAAGTCGCCGAGCGCGACGGAGCTGCCCAGCAGGGTGATCAGCCGCTGTCCGGAGCTCCCCTCGGTCCCGATGCCGTCGAAGAACTCCTGGAGCAGCGCGTCCTGGCCCGCCTCCTGGGCGGCCTCGGCCAGGCGCAGCAGACCCAGCACCGCGTCGTCGCCGTCCGCGGTGCGGCCGAGCGCCCGCGCGGCCCCCTCGCCGAGACCGGCCAGGGCGGGCTCCGCCAGGAAGCGGTGCACGCGATCGGTGCGGCTGAATCCCAGTCGGGCCAGCGCTCCCGTGGTGGTCGAGGGCTCGGAGGGCCCGGTGGACCCCGATGATCCGGTCGACCCCGATGATCCGGTGGCTGCGGTCGGTCCGTCGGGCTGTTCGTCCATGTCCCGGCTCCTCTCAGACGCGGCTGAAGGTCGAGCGGAGCTCGTGATCGGTCACCTGTTCGCGGTAGCGCTGCCACTCCTGGCGCTTGTCGCGCAGGAAGAACTCGAAGACCTGCTCGCCGAGGGTGCTCGCCATCAGCTCCGAGCCCTCGAAGGACTCCAGTGCGCGGAAGAGGTCCGAAGGGAGAGGATCGATGCCCATCGCCCGGCGCTCCCGCTCGGTGAGCTCCCAGACGGCGTCCTCCGCCCCCTCGGGCAGCTCGTACTCCCCCTCGATGCCCGCCATGCCCGCGGCCAGCAGCGCCGCGAAGGCGAGGTAGGGGTTGGCGGCGGAGTCGAGCCCGCGGAACTCGACGCGCGAGCTGGTGCCCTTGGTGGGCTTGTGGAACGGCACCCGCACCAGGGCGGAGCGGTTGTTGTGCCCCCAGCACACGTAGCTCGGGGCCTCCTGCGCACCCCAGAGCCGCTTGTAGGAGTTCACCCACTGGTTGGTCACCGCGCTGTACTCGGGAGCATGACGCAGCAGGCCGGCGATGAACTGCCGCCCGGTGCGCGAGAGGCCGTACTCGGCGCCCGGCTCGTGGAAGGCGTTCTTCCCGCCCTGGAAGAGCGAGAGATGGGTGTGCATCCCCGAGCCCGGCTGGTCGATCATCGGCTTGGGCATGAAGGTGGCCACCTGCCCCATGGACAGCGCGACCTCCTTGACCACGGTGCGCAGGGTGACGATGTTGTCCGCGGTGGTCAGCGCGTCGGCATAGCGCAGGTCGATCTCGTTCTGCCCCGGCCCGTTCTCGTGATGGGAGAACTCGACCTGGATGTTCATCGCCTCCAGGTGCTGGATCGCGGTGCGGCGGAAGTCCTGGCCCTGGCCGCGGTGGACGTGATCGAAGTAGCCCGCGTTGTCGATCGGGCGCAGCGGATCGCCGTGCGCGTACGGCTCCTCGAAGAGGTAGAACTCGATCTCCGGATGGGTGAAGAACTCCAGCCCCTTCTCCTCCGCGCGACCCAGCGCCTCACGCAGCACACGACGGGGATCGGAGGCGGCGGGCTCGCCGTCCGGCGTCAGCACGTCGCACATCATGCGACCGGTCGCATTGGTCTCCCCGCGCCAGGAGAGCAGCTCGAAGGTGCCGGGGTCCGGTCGCAGGATCATGTCCGACTCGTAGCTGCGGGTCAGGCCCTCGATCGTCGAGCCGTCGATGCCGATGCCCTCGGTGAACGCGATCTCGAGGTCCGAGGGGGAGATCGCGATGGACTTCAGCGTTCCCGCGATGTCGCAGAACCACAGCCGGATGAAGCGCACGTCCTGGTCGGAGACGGTGCGGATGACGTCGTCGTGGAGATGTCCCATGTTCCCAGTGTGCCTCAGGCGGTCTGCTGTGCGGCACGCACGGCGCCCCGGTCTCCGTGGCGGAGTCCGGGGCGCGACGCAGATCCTGAGGGATGCGCGAGAGTGGTCCGGGTGCAGACCTCAGAAATCGCCCTCGACGACGAGGTACCACTCGCCGTCGACCAGGGCCATGGTCATGTCGCTGGGCTCGTCCATCAGGGTGATGCCGGCGGTGCCGTCGCCGTTGTCCACGGCATCGATCATCGCGCGGTCGATGACGCTCACCAGGGAGGGGTCGAAGTCCTCGCCCAGCCCCTTCTCGAACTCCGCGGCGCAGCGCTCCAGGCCCGAGCCTTCGGCCGGAGCACCGGTGTCGGGATCGATGAGCAGCTCGCAGGCCCCCTCGGCGTCCTCCTCGCCGATGGCCTCGAAGAACTCCATGAACCGGTCGCCGGCGGCCGTGAGGTCGTCCTCCGAGAGGGAGCCACCGGCAGCATCGTCGTCTCCGCCGGCCGCGGCGCCCTCGTCCCCCTCCTCGGTGCCGTCGGAATCGGTGTCGACGGAATCGGTGCCGTCGGAATCGGTGTCGTCGGTGTCGGTGTCCGACTCACCGGCGGCCCCATCGTCCTCGGCCCCGTCATTCTCCGTGCCGTCGTCGCCCGCACCGTTCTCCTCGGCACCGTCGTCCGCGGGCTCCTCGACCGCCGGGTCGTCGCCGCCCTGCCCCTCGTCCCCGTCGAGGAGGCCGCCGCACGCGGCCGTCCCCGCGATGATCGCCAGCGCACCGAGCCCTGCCGACGCGCCCCGCACCGTCCTGCGCATGATCGTGGTCATCGTCCCGTCCTCCTGATCGCCGATCCCCGCTGCCCCTGCAGCCGTTGCGAGAATCGTGGCACAGGACGACGGCGGAGGAGATGGGGAGAACTCCCCACGCCGGTGCTCGCGGTGGGACGCCCCCGCTCAGAAGGGCACGGAGAGGTACCACAGGCCGTCCTCGCCCTGGGTCATGGGGATGTCGATCTCCTGGTCGATGACGGTGATCGAGACGGTGTCGTCGTCGTTGTCCTCCGCGGTCACCATCTCCGGCTCGATCACGTCGAACATGCCTGGGACGAGCAGGTCCGCGTGCTCCGCGAGCGCGGGCTCGACGCCGTCCACGCACTCCTGGAGGCGATCGCCCTCCGGGGCCGTGCCGGTGGAGGGGTCGACCACGAGCTCGCAGGCGGTCTCCCAGTCCTCGTCGTCCAGCGCCTGCAGCGCTTCGACGAAGCGCACGGAGGCATCGTCCAGCTCCTCGTCGGAGAAGGGGCTCGTGCCCCTCTCTCCCCCGCCGTCGCTCGCGGCGGGTTCCTCGCCGTCACCCGGGTTCGCTCCCGGCTCCTGGTCCTGGGTGGAGGGGGACCCCTCGGCAGAGGGGTCCTCGTCACCGGTGCACGCCGCGGTCCCGAGCACGAGCGCGATGGCGCCCAGTGCTCCGGCGGCGCGCAGGAGCACGGGGCGATGCAGGGCTCTGCGCCTGGGGGACCTCACGGGAACGCCTCCTCCTCGCCGGCCGATGCGGCGATCACGGACCAGGGTGGCATACCCCGGCCGACCGCGACGGGGATAGGCTGAACAGGCCCCCTACCTCCTCCAGACCGTCCAGGAGCGCTCCGTGAGCACTGAGTCCCCCGTCGGGCCCTCGTCCGACGCCGTCCGTCCGGCGAAGATCCGACTGCGCCATCTGCAGCGGGCGAAGCAGAAGGGCCGCCCGTTCTCGATGCTCACCGCCTACGACCAGTTCTCCGCCCGCGCCTTCGAGGAGGCGGGGATCGAGGTGCTGCTGGTCGGCGACTCCGTGGGGACCACGGTGCTCGGGCACGCCTCGACCACGGCGACCACCCATCAGGACATGCTCACCTTCACCGGCGCGGTCGCCCGCAGCGTGACCCGGCCGCTGGTCCTGGCCGATCTCGCCTTCGGGACCTACGAGAGCGGACCCTCCGACGCGCTGCGTCACGGCGTGGAGCTGGTCCGCGCGGGCGCCGAGGCGGTCAAGCTCGAAGGCGGCGCAGAGATCGCTCCCCAGGTCCGGGCGCTGGTGGGGGCGGGCATCCCCGTCATCGGACATCTCGGCTTCACGCCGCAGTCCGTCAACGCCCTGTCCGGGCACCGGGTGCAGGGACGTGACGAGGCCACCGCCGCGAAGCTCCGCCGGGACGCGCTCGCCCTGCAGGAGGCGGGAGCCGCCGGGGTCGTGCTCGAGCTGGTGCCGGCCGAGGTCGCCGGCGAGCTCACCGAGGCCCTCGCGATCCCGACGATCGGCATCGGGGCCGGCCCGCGCTGCGACGGCCAGGTGCTCGTGTGGCAGGACATGGCGGGCCTGTCCGGCTTCCACGGCACGTTCGTCAAAGCCTTCGCGGACCTCGGCGACCAGCTGCGCGATGCGGCCCAGCGGTACCGGGCCGAAGTGGGCGAGCGCGCCTATCCCGGGCCCGAGCACTCCTTCGAGTGAGACCGCTCCCGACGGGGCCGGGAGCTCCGAGCACGCCTCGTGGCACTCGGTGCGCCGTTCTCAGCGCTTCTCCTCGCCCTCGGCGCCGAACGACTCCCAGGCCTCGTCGTCCTCGTCCCACTTCTCGTTGCGCGACGCGGCGGTCTGCAGGGCGCGCTGCGCCTCCTCCCGCGTCGCGTAGGGACCCATCAGGTCCGTGACCTGCGACTGCGGACCCTCTTCCACGGCGCCGGTGCTCAGGTTGTAGTAGAACTGCGTGCCCTCGGTCACGTCGGTCTCCTTCGAAGTCGGTGAGAGACTGGTGGGCATGACTGTAGAGCAGGAATGGATCCGTCCCGAAGGCCGCGAGCTGCTGACGCCCGGCACCGTCGGGCCCCGCCGCAGCGTGCCCGCGGGCATCGAACGTCCCGAGTACGTCGGCAAGGACGAGGCGGTCTCGGACAGCGGACCCCACGTGCAGACCCCGGACGTGATCGAGCGGGTGCGCGAGGCGTCCCGGATCGCAGCCCTGGCCCTGCAGGCCGCCGGCGAGGCCGCCCGCCCCGGCGTGACCACCGACCAGGTCGACGCGGTGGTGCACGAGGTGCTGATCGAGAACGGCGCCTACCCCTCCACGCTCGGGTACCTCGGCTACGAGAAGTCCTGCTGCACGAGCCTGAACGAGGTGATCTGCCACGGCATCCCGGACTCGACCGTCATGCAGTCCGGCGACATCCTCAACGTGGACGTCACCGCGTTCCTCCACGGCGTGCACGGGGACTGCAACGCCACCTTCCTGGTGGGCGACGTGCATCCCCGCGCACAGGACCTGGTCGAGAAGGCGCACGAGGCGATGATGCGCGGCATCAAGGTCGCCCGTCCCGGCCGCGAGGTCAACGTGATCGGTCGCGTGATCGAGAAGTTCGTGTCTCGTCACGGCATGGAATCGGTGCGGGACTACACCGGCCACGGCGTCGCCGAGGGATTCCACAACGGGCTGATCATCCCCCACTACGACTCCGCGCCGATGTTCGACGACGTGATCACCGAGGGCATGACCTTCACGATCGAGCCGATGGTGACCATCGGCTCCCAGGAGTGGGAGCAGTGGGACGACGGCTGGACCGTGGTCACCAGGGACCGCTCCTTCACCGCGCAGTTCGAGCACACCATGCTGATCACGGCGGAGGGGCCCGAGCTGCTGACCGTCGTCTGACCGCCGGAACCGACTCTCCAGGTGCTCCCTGCGCAGGTATCGTGGGCCGCCGGGCGCCCCGCGGGCGGCGGTGCCCGCAGCGGCGGGGCGACCTCGCCTCGGCCACGGAACCAGGAGACACCATGAGCAAGAAGGCCTTCGGGATCGACATCGGCGGCAGCGGCATCAAGGGCGCGCCCGTGGATCTGGACACCGGGACGCTGGCCGCGGACCGCGTGCGCATCGCCACGCCGCAGCCCTCGACCCCCGATGCGGTCGCCGAAGCCGTCGCCGAGCTGATCGGCTCGTTCGACATCTCCGAGGACATGCCGATCGGGGTCACCTTCCCCGCCGTCATCAAGGACGGCGTCGCGCTCACCGCCGCGAACGTCGACAGGTCGTGGATCGGCACGGACGTGGACGCGCTGCTCACCGAGCGAACGGGCCACGACGTGTTCGTGGTCAACGACGCGGACGCCGCCGGCATCGCCGAGATGGAGTTCGGGGCCGGGCGCAAGACCTCGGGAGTGGTCATGGTGGTCACCCTGGGCACCGGTGTGGGCAGCGCGACCTTCGTGGACGGCACGCTGGTGCCGAACACGGAGCTCGGGCACGTGCTGCTGCACGGGGATTCCGCCGAGAAGTACATGGCCAGCTCCATCCGTGAACGGGAGGACCTGGACTGGGAGACCTGGGCGGGGCGACTCCAGGAGTACTTCTCGCACATCGAGTTCCTGTTCAGCCCCACCCGCTTCGTGATCGGCGGCGGGGTCTCGAAGAAGCACAAGAAGTTCCTCCCGCTGCTCGACCTGAAGACCGAGACGGTCCCGGCGAAGCTGCGCAACGAGGCAGGGATCGTCGGCGCCGCCGCCCTCGCCCACGCCGAGGAGAAGGCGCTGCGCAAGGCCGCGAAGAAGGCGGAGAAGAAGGCGAAGAAGAAGGCCGGCGAGAAGACGGCCGACGCGAAGAAGTCCGACAAGAAGTCCGGCAAGAAGTCCGCGAAGGCGTCCACGGACAAGAAGTCCGGGAACAAGAAGTCCGGGAACAAGAAGTCGGGGAAGAGGACCGGCTCGTCGTCCTCGAAGGGCTGAGCGCCGGGCCCTCGCCTCGCGAGGCCCCGTGGGGCGGACCAGCCGGCCTGTAAGCCGGGTTCTGTGATCGGCAGCCATCCCTCTCGGATCGTCGTCGCCGACGACCTCCAGCGGTCCACCCGGGAACTCGGGCCGGCGCCCTCGAACGTTCCCTGTCTGACCTTGCTCCCGGTGGGGTTTACCGTGCCGACCCCGTCACCGGGGCCGCGGTGGTCTCTTACACCACCCTTTCACCCTTACCCCCGTGCCCCGTGGGGCACGAGGGCGGTCTGCTCTCTGTGGCACTGTCCCGCGGATCACTCCGGGTGGGCGTTACCCACCACCGTGCCGGATGGAGCCCGGACTTTCCTCGGCCCCGGAGCGTGAGCTCCGAGGACGCGGCTGCCCGGCCGACTGGTCCGCTGCGAAGTCTACGCCGCCGCCGCCCTGCCCGCGCGTGAGCTGGTGGCCGCGGGCGGCGCTGACGTGCTCGACCTCTCCCTCGTCGATGCCCGGACCCTGCCCGGGCGCCCCGCACAATGGTCGGATGCTGATCCTGCTGCCGCCCTCGGAGACGAAGACCCGACCCTCGGAGGTCGGGACAGGGACCCTCGACGTCGCCGCGATGGCCCTGCCCGAGCTCCGCTCGGCGCGCGAGACGGTGCTCCGCGCGGCCCAGCGCACCGCCGCCGGCCAGGACGCCGCCGCCCGGCTCGGAGTGCCGGCCTCGTCGCCCGAGCTGGTGGGCCGGATGCTCCACCTGGACCTCGAGCCCATCGCCGCGCCGCTGGCGGTCTACTCCGGCGTGCTCTACGACCAGCTCGACGCCGCCTCGGCCCCCACGCAGGACCGACGGGTGATGGTGCAGAGCGCGTTGCTCGGCCTGGTCGACGCCGCCCACGACCGCATCCCCGCCTACCGGCTCTCCGCGGGATCGCACCTCTCCCGCCTCGGGAAGGCCGGCTCGTGGTGGGCGCCGCGCCTGAAGGATCCCGCGACGCAGCTGATCCGGGAGCAGGCCGACGGCCGCTCCCCCGTGGTCATCGACTGTCGCTCAGGCTCCTACCGCTCGATGATGCGCCTGCGCAGCACGCCCGATGTGCGGGTGCTCGAGGTCGCGCCGGTGCAGGAGAAGGACGGCCGACGGACGGTGGTCTCGCACGACGCCAAGCGCTACCGCGGCATCGTCACCGCGCTGCTCCTGGCCGCCCCGGTCACCGCAGCCGGCCCGGAGGACGTGGTGGACCAGCTGCGCGCCGGTTTCGCCGCGTCCCCCGGCGCGTCCGCCCGCGGGCGCGGGCTCGAGGTCGAGCTCGACGGGGACGCGCTGGTGATCATCGACCGCGTCAGCTGAGCGGCCCGGCCGCACCGTCAGCCGGCGCGACCGCCCCAGGGGTCGGTGGTGCCCTCGTGGAGCAGCACCTCGAGGCCGGGCACCGCACGGGTCAGCAGGTCCCTGGCGGACGGGAGCCACAGCGCCTCGCTCGCGGCATGGGGCACGTCGACGAGGGCGGGGACGGCCCACGGGTCCGCTGCCGACTCGAGGTGCTCGAGTGCCGGGTGGTGCCGGAGGTCGGAGGTGATGTAGACGTCGGCCCCGGACTCCGCCGAGGCCTCCAGGAACGAGTCCCCGGCCCCGGGGCAGACCGCCACGGTGCGCACGGGTCGGTCCGCCGGCCCGGTGTGCAGGATGCCGCGGGCCGTCCTCGGCACCCGCGCCGCGATCGTGGCGGCGAGCTCTCCCACGCTGGTCGCCGAGGGCAGCGTGCCGACCGCACCGAGCCCGAAGCGCTGCGAGCCGTGCGCCGCCTCGGCGCTCTCCTCGCCCGGGACCAGGGGCCGGGCGCCCTGCAGGTCCAGCAGCGTGATCCACGCGCCCACGGTGCCGCGGGTGGAGCGATCGACGTTGGTGTGCCCGCACCACAGAGCGGTGCCGTGTCGCAGCAGCGAGGTCACCACTGCGCCCTTGCCCTCGTCCGCCGGCAGGAAGCTCGCGCCGCGCAGCAGCAGCGGATGATGGGTGACCAGCAGCTGGGCGTCGCGCTCGACGGCCTCGCGGGCCACGGCCACGGTCGGGTCCACGGCGAGCAGCACGCGGGAGACGGCGGCGTCCCGTTCGCCCAGCACCAGGCCCACCCGGTCCCACGGCTCCGCCCAGGCCGGCGGATAGGCGGCCTCGAGCACCTCGACCGCCGCGGCGACGGTGGCGGTGCCCGCCACCGGATCCGGGACGGCAGCGGTCTCGGAGCGCGCGCTCATGCGCCCAGCGCCCGGGTCTCGACCAGCGCGGCCTGGTACGCCTTCCAGGGCATCAGCACGCATTTGACCCTGGCCGGGAACTTCGCCGCGCCCAGCAGCGCGATGCCGTCGCCGATGAGGTCCTCGTCCCCCTCGATGCGGCCGCGCGAGCCCATCGCCTCCTGGAAGTGGTTCTGCACGGGCTCGATCTCGGTGACGGTGCGTCCGATCAGGAGGTCCGCCATGATCGAGGCGGAGGCCCGGCTCATGGCGCAGCCGACGGCCTCGTAGGAGACGTCCTCGATGCGCTCGGCACCGTCGTGCGAGAGCTGCAGGCGCAGGGTGATCTCGTCCCCGCAGGTGGGGTTGACGTGATGCACCTCGGCGCCGAACGGCTCGCGCAGGCCGGCGTGGAGGGGGCGCTTGTCGTGCTCGACGACGAGCTCGGTGTAGAGGGCCGAGAGGTTGCTGCTCATCACAGGGATCCGAAGAAGTCGACGGCATGGGCGACGCCGGCGACGAGGGCGTCGACCTCGGCGGCGGTGGTGTGCACGGAGAAGCTCGCACGAGTGGTGCCGTGCAGTCCGTAGCGGCGGTGCAGGGGCCAGGCGCAGTGGTGGCCCACCCGGACCTCGATGCCGAGGGAGTCCAGCACCTGGCCGATGTCGTGCGGGTGGCGGCCTGCGACGTCGAAGGAGACCGCGCCGGCGCGCTGCGGGGAGGCGGCCGGGCCGATGATCCGCACTCCCTCGATGCTCGCCAGGCCTCTCAGCGCCTGCTGCGTGAGCGCCTGCTCGTGCGCGGCGATGCGGTCCATGCCGAGCGCGTCGAGGTAGTCGCAGGCGGCGGCGAGCCCGACGGCCTGGGAGATCGGCGGGGTGCCGGCCTCGAAGCGGGCGGGCGGCTCCGCATAGGTGGTGCGGTCCATGTGGACCGTCTCGATCATCGACCCGCCCGTGAGGAACGGGGGCATCTGGGCCAGCAGCTCCCGACGTCCCCACAGCACGCCGATGCCGGTGGGCCCGAGCATCTTGTGTCCGGACAGCGCCACCAGGTCCGCTCCGAGGGCGGCCACGTCGAAGGGCATGTGCGGAGCGGACTGCGCGGCGTCCAGCACGGTGAGCGCGCCGACGGCGCGGGCCGCCTCGACCAGGCGGCCGACGGGGTTCACGGTGCCCAGCACGTTGGACTGGTGGGTGAGGGCGAGGACCCGGGTGCGCTCGGTGAGGAGCGAGCCGAGGTCGGTGAGGTCGAGGGTGAAGTCCTCCGCGAGCGGGATCCAGCGCAGCGTGGCGCCGGTGCGCCGGGCCAGCTCCTGCCACGGCACCAGGTTCGCGTGGTGCTCCATCTCGGTCACCAGGATCTCGTCGCCCTCGCGCACTCGCAGATGGTCGGGGGTCGAGGCGTCTCCGCTGCCCAGTGAGTGCGAGACGAGGTTCAGCGCCTCGGTCGCGTTCTTGGTGAACACGATCTCGTCGGGCGAGGGAGCTCCGACGAAGTCCGCGACACGTTCCCTCGACCCCTCGTAGGCATCGGTCGCCGCGGCGGCCATGCGATGGGCGCCGCGCTTGACCGCGGCGTGGTCACGGGTGAGGTAGGCGACCTCCGCGTCGATGACCTGTCGGGGTCGTTGCGAGGTGGCGCCGCCGTCGAGGTAGATCATCGGCGTGTCCTCGTCGAGCATGCGGTCCAGGATCGGGAAGTCCGCTCGGATCGCCTCGATGTCGAGCTCTGGCTGGGGTGCACTCACCGGCGCGGTTCCTCCTCGGATCTGGGCCGTTCGCGGCTCCCGGCGGTGCGGGAGGCCTCGGCCGTGGCGGCCCGGCCAGTATAGGAACTGCCCAGGGACGGGGGTCGGGCCGTGAGACCCTGTGCACATCCGTCGGCCGTCGACCACTCTGGAGGATGCGTCATCAACACTCCGATCCTGCTCGCGCTGTTCGTGGCGATCCTGGTGTCCCTGGTGCTCCTGATCGGTCAGATGCTGCTGCGCCGACAGCGCCGGCGCGATGACCCCGACGCCTCCCGCGAGCACCCCCGCACCGAGGAGGGGAAGGCCAGGGACCGCAGGACCGGGATCGTCTGGGGCTGTCTGGCGCTCGCGGTCCCGACCGTGCTGGTGCTGCTCTACGCCGTCACACGCTGAATCGCACCCGCTGGAACTCGCGCGCCGGAGCTCACACGCCGGAACTCACGCGCTGAGCGTCTCGCGCCGACGCCTCCGGCGGCCCTCCGCCGTGCGCAGCGCCTCGGCCCCCGCCTCGAGCAGTCCCGCGGCTCGGCCCACGGTGCCGTCCAGCAGCCAGTGCCAGAAGCGCCGGGAGAGCGGATGGCGCTCGACGGTCACGTGCAGCAGGTAGGCGAGCGCGAGGACGAACCCGGTCACCAGGGCGTAGGCGAGCCACTTGGTGGACTCGGTGGCGAAGCGGTCCAGCAGCATGTAGCCGATGTGGGCATGGAGCAGGTAGAGGGGGTAGGTGAGCGCCCCGGCCGTCGCCGATCCCGGCACGCGCAGGGAGCGCACCTGCGGAATCACCGTGGAGAGCATCATGAGGAACACGAGCGTCTCCAGACCCGAGGTCAGGCTCATCTCGAGGTCCGTGATCGAGAGGAGGGCGGCGAGCAGACCCGCCCCCCGGTACAGGCTCCAGCCGGACTCGACGATCGAGGCGATCACCGCTCCCGCCGCGAACCACACGAAGTAGCCGCCCAGGTAGGGAGCGGCGCCGCCCAGCTGCGGGGCGGCGACGTCGATGTAGAGCATCAGCAGCGCCCAGGCGGGCATGAGCGCGGCGAGACGTCGTCCCTGTCCGCACACCACCAGCACGAACACCATGACGTAGAACTGCAGCTCGTACAGCAGCGTCCAGTACACCCCGTCGACGTAGGGCTGCCCCAGCTCCGAGGGGATCATCGTGAGGTTGACCAGCACCTGCGTGGCGGTCACCCCCATTCGATCACCGCCGAGCACCAGCGCGAAGACGGTCGTGATCCCGAGGGCGACCCAGAACGCCGGGTAGAGGCGCAGGGCGCGGCCCACGGCGAACCGGCGGGCCGTCTTCCCCCGCACCGAGGCGGTGATCACGAACCCGCTGATCATGAAGAAGAGGTTGACGCCGAGGTAGCCGTACTGCGCGATGTGGGCGATCGGCTCGTGCGAGATGCTGGTGACCTTGCCGTTGCGGATCCCGTTGTACAGGTAGTGGTACGCCATCACCGACAGCGCCGCGGCCAGGCGCATGCAGTCCACGATCTCGACGCGCGCCCGTGCAGAGGAGGACGTTCCCGTGCCGGACATGCGGAGCATCCTCGCACGCGTGCACGCTCCCGCGAGAGAGCTGCCGGGCGCGAGGCGGACGGGATCACGCCGACGCGGGCTCCTCGGCGCCGGCTCCTGCCTCCCCGAGGTCGCGGGCGTGGCGCACCGCACTCCGTTCAGCCGAGCGCGGCTCGGCCGAACGGGCTTCGGCCGTGCACGCTTCAGCCGAGCGCCGCGCCGACGAGGAAGGAGCCGACCATGCCGACGAGCCCGACGACGAGATGCGAGGCGCCGAGGGTGGTGCCGATGATCGCCGCCGCGCGCGGCCGGTCGCGCAGCACCAGGCCGACGACGCCGAGAGCGGTCGCGATCACCGCGATGACCGCCTGAGGGATCGCGTACAGGAGCGGGAGCAGCTGGTACGAGAGCCCGTACCTCTCGACGAGCAGCGGGATGGCGGGAGTGGTCGACTGGACGACGAAGCCGACGAGGAGCAGCAGGATCCCGGCGACGAGCGACGCGAGGCCGATCGGGTTCCGTCGAGGCGGAGAAGCAGTCTGAGTCATGGATCAACCGTATCCACATCTCCACCGCCTCCGTGGAGCGGTCCGAGAGGGACCCGGCGGCGAG
The DNA here is from genome assembly GCF_052446295.1 of Brachybacterium sp. AOP43-C2-M15. Taxonomy (NCBI): domain Bacteria; kingdom Bacillati; phylum Actinomycetota; class Actinomycetes; order Micrococcales; family Dermabacteraceae; genus Brachybacterium; species Brachybacterium sp. AOP43-C2-M15. Next base: position 138,668 of record NZ_JBQSWB010000002.1, on the reverse strand, counting down.
GGACCCGACGGCGAGAGGCCCGACCGAGAGGGACGCCACCGAGAGACCCCCGGTCGGCACGGTCCGTGCCGACCGGGGGTCTCTCCCGGGTGGGTCGTGAGGGGCTCGAACCCCCGACCTTCTGGGTGTAAACCAGACGCTCTGACCAGCTGAGCTAACGACCCGAGCGGGGGCGGACCCCGCGGCCGACGACGGTCAGTTGGTGCGGCTGGCCAGGCGGGTGCCGGTCCAGTCCGGGGCCAGGCTCACCGAGCTCATCACCCGCAGCCCGGCGATGCCGGCGCTCTCCTGGATCTCGCCCGGCATCACGTGCCCGTCGCGGCCCGCCTTCGGCGTCATCACCCACACGGGGGCGCCGGGCTCGATGTTGCGCAGGGTGTCCACCATCGCGTCGGTGAGGTCACCGTCGCCGTCGCGCCACCACAGCACCACGGCGTCGACGATCTCCTGGGTGTCCTCGTCCTCGAGCTCACCGCCGACGAGGTCCTCGATCGCGTCGCGCAGGTCGAGGTCGACGTCGTCGTCGTACCCGATCTCCTGCACGATCTGGCCCGTGGTGAAGTTCAGCACCTCGGGGAGGGAGCTGGACGAAGGGGCGTCGGACGACGGTGACAAGAAAGGACTCCTCACGAGTGGGGGCAGTGCGTTCGGCGCGGTGTCGACGTGCCGGGACGTCCCGGAGCCGTGCTGCGCGGGCCCGATTCTATGTCACGCCACACCTCGGCGCACTCCGCGCCGGGAGGTCCGGGGACGGGCCCGAGAAAACCGATGTCCGACGAGTCACAGTTGCGGAGGGAGTGTGAAGGTCCCGCACGCACTCGGCGACGGTAGGCTTGCGGGACCGAGGCCCAGGAGCCGAGCCCGCCGGCGATCCTCAGCTCCCACGGCCGGTCCATCGCCTCCAGCAGAGAGAAGGACAGTGTGACTTCGCACGAGACCCCTCGTCCCATCGGCATCAACCTGCCGAGCCACGCGCAGGACCCGGACCCGGAGGAGACCCGGGAGTGGCTGGACTCGTTCGACGGTCTCGTCGAACACCGCGGCCCCGACCGCGCGGCCGAGATCGTCCAGAGCCTCATCCAGCACGCGCGCGACGAGGATCTGCACCTGCCGGACTCGCTGACCACGGACTACGTGAACACGATCTCCGAGGATCAGCAGCCCGAGTACCCCGGCGACGCGGAGGTCGAGAAGGAGCTGCGCAACATCAACCGCTGGAACGCGGCGATGGTCGTGCACCGCGCGCAGCGGCCGGGGGTGTCCGTCGGCGGGCACCTCTCCAGCTACGCCTCGATCGCCACGATGTACGAGGTCGGCTTCAACCACTTCTTCCGCGGGCGCAACCACCCCGGCGGCGGCGACCACGTCTTCTTCCAGGGCCACGCCTCCCCCGGCATCTACTCCCGCGCGTTCATGATGGGCCGCCTCACCCAGGAGGACCTCGACGGCTTCCGCCAGGAGGTCTCCCACGAGAACGGGATGCCCTCCTATCCGCACCCGCGCGCGATGCAGGACTTCTGGGAGTTCCCCACCGTCTCCATGGGCATCGGCCCGGTGGCCGCGATCGAGCAGGCCTCCTTCGACAAGTACCTGCACAACCGCGATCTGAAGGACACCAGCGAGCAGCACACCTGGGCGTTCCTCGGCGACGGCGAGATGGACGAGGTCGAGTCGCGCGGCGCGCTGCACATCGCCGCGAAGGAGCACCTGGACAACCTCACCTTCGTGGTCAACTGCAACCTGCAGCGGCTGGACGGACCCGTCCGCGGCAACGGCAAGATCATCCAGGAGCTGGAGAGCCAGTTCCGCGGTGCCGGCTGGAACGTCATCAAGGTGATCTGGGGCTCGGGCTGGGACCCGCTGCTGGCCGAGTCCACCGACGGCGCCCTCATCGACCTGATGAACGCCACCCCGGACGGCGACTACCAGACCTACCGCGCCGAGAACGGCGCGTTCATCCGCGACAACTTCTTCGGGCGCGACCCCCGCACCAAGGCGCTGGTCGAGAACCTCTCCGACGACGACATCTGGTGGAAGCTCAACCGCGGCGGTCACGACCACAAGAAGATCTACGCGGCGTTCCAGCAGGCGGCGACCCTCAAGAACGGCAAGCCGACCGTCGTCCTGGCCCACACGGTCAAGGGCTACCGGCTGGGCACGAACTTCGCGGGCCGCAACGCGACCCACCAGATGAAGAAGTTCACCCTCGAGGACCTCAAGGCCCTGCGCGACACCCTGCGCATCCCGATCAGCGACGACCAGCTCGAGTCGGGCAGCGTCTACGACGCGCCCTTCTACCTCCCCGGCGACGACTCCCCGGTGATGACGTACCTCAAGGAGCATCGTGAGGCGCTCGGCGGACCGGTGCCCTCGCGCCGCACCGAGCACACCCCGCTGCAGCTGCCCGGCGACAAGGCCTACGAGGTCGTCAAGCGCGGCTCCGGGAAGCAGGAGATCGCCACCACCATGGCGCTCGTGCGACTGCTGAAGGACCTCATGCGGGACAAGGAGACCGGCAGGCGCTGGGTCCCGATCGTCCCCGACGAGGCCCGCACCTTCGGCATGGACTCCCTGTTCCCCACGGCGAAGATCTACAACCCCGACGGGCAGAACTACCTCTCCGTCGACCGCGACCTGCTGCTGGCCTACAAGGAGTCCACCTCCGGCCAGATCAAGCACATGGGCATCAACGAGATCAGCTCCACCGCGGCCTTCACCGCGGCGGGCACCTCGTACGCCACGCACGGCTTCCCGATGATCCCGTTCTACATCTTCTACTCGATGTTCGGGTTCCAGCGCACCGGCGACTTCTTCTGGGCCGCCGGCGACCAGATGGCCAAGGGCTTCGTGATCGGTGCGACCGCCGGCAAGACCACGCTCGCCGGCGAGGGCCTCCAGCACATGGACGGGCATTCCCCGATCCTGGCCGCGACCAACCCCGGCGCGGTCATCTACGACCCCGCCTACGGGTACGAGCTGGGGCACATCGTGCGCGACGGGCTCCAGCGCATGTACGGCGAGGACGACCGCCTGCAGGAGGTCTTCTACTACATCACCGTCTACAACGAGCCGATGGTGCAGCCGGCCGAGCCCGAGGACCTGGACGTCGAGGGGCTGCTCCGGGGCATGTACGTGCTCGAGGGCGCTCCCGAGGGCGACGGGCCCGTGGCGCAGCTGCTCGCCTCCGGCGTGGGCGTGCCGTGGGCTCGCCACGCCCGGGAGCTGCTCGCCGAGGACTGGGGCGTGCGCTCGAGCGTGTGGTCCGTGACCTCGTGGACGGAGCTGCGCAAGGAGGCCCAGGAGGCCGAGAAGCACAACCTCCTCCACCCGGAGGACCAGCGCACCCCGTGGATCTCCCAGCGTCTCGAGGGCGTCGAGGGGCCCTTCGTCGCGACCTCCGACTACGACTTCATGGTCCCCGACATGATCCGCGAGTGGGTCCCCGGCCCGTACGGCGTGCTGGGTGCCGACGGATGGGGCTTCTCGGACACCCGTCCCGCCGCCCGTCGCCACCTCAAGATCGACGCGCACTCCATGGTCGTCAAGGCGCTGCAGCTGCTCGCCAAGGACGGCGCGGTGGACCCCGCCCTCGTCCGCCAGGCCATCGACAAGTACGACCTGACGAATGTGAACGCCGGCCAGTCCGGCTCCTTCGGCGGCGAGTCCTGATCGCCCCGTCGGGTCGCCCGTCCTGAGGACGGGCGGCCCGACGGTCCCCCCCATCCCCCGTCGACGGCCCGTCTCGTCCCCCGAGCGGGCCGTCCCTCTTCTCTCTCCCCCTGGAGGTTCCCGTGCTCGCGATCGTCTGCCCCGGCCAAGGGGCCCAGAAGCCCGGCTTCCTGAGCCCGTGGCGTGAGCTGCCCGGCGTCGACGAGGCGCTGTCCTCGCTCTCCGAGGCCGCCGGCATCGACCTGCTGCGCCACGGCACCGAGTCCGACGCGGAGACGATCCGCGACACCGCCGTGGCGCAGCCCCTGCTGGTGGCCGCCGGCATCGTCGCCGACGCCCAGCTGCGCACGGAGCCGGACCTGCCGCCCGCCGACGTGCTGGCCGGGCACAGCGTCGGAGAGCTCACGGCCTCCGCGCTCGGCGGGGTCCTCTCCGACGAGGAGGCGATGCGCCTGGTCGCCGTGCGCTCCCGTGCGATGGCGCAGGCCGCCGCCGCGGAGCCGACCGGCATGGCCGCAGTCGTCGGCGGCGCCCGTGAGGACGTCCTCGCCGCGATCGAGCGCCACGGCCTGCACGCCGCCAACATCAACTCCGCGGCGCAGGTGGTCGCCGCCGGTGCGAGCGAGGCGATCTCCGCCCTCGTCGAGGACGGCCCGGCGAAGGCGCGGGTGATCCCCCTGCAGGTCGCGGGCGCGTTCCACACCCCGTACATGGCCGGGGCCCGGGAGGAGCTCGCGGCCTTCGCCCCGTCGCTGACCCCCTCCGACCCGTCGACGCCGCTGGTCTCGAACGCCGGCGGAGAGCTCGTGACCTCGGGGTCGAGGTACCTCGACCTGATCGTCACCCAGGTCGCCTCTCCGGTGGACTGGGAGTCCTGCATGGCCGTCCTCCGCGACCGCGGGGTCACGGCCCTCGTCGAGCTCGCCCCCGCCGGCACGCTCACCGGGCTGGCCAAGCGCGAGCTCAAGGGCATCGCGCTGGCGAACGTGAACACCCCGGACGATCTCGAGGCTGCCCGCACCCTGGTGCGCGAGCACGCCGGCACCGCCCCCGCCGACCAGGAGAACTGACATGGCCGTCTCCCTCACCACCCACCCCACCGTCGCCGGCTCGCAGGTCCTCGCCTACGGGGCGGCCCGTGGTGACCTGCTCGTCCCCAATGACGACCTGGTCGGTCCGATCGACTCCTCCGACGAGTGGATCCGGCAGCGCACCGGCATCGTCACCCGCACCCGGGCGAGCGAGGACGTCGGCGTCAAGGACCTCTCGCTCACCGCGGCGAAGGAGGCGATCGCCCGCTCCGGCATCGACCTCGAGACCCTCGACGCGATCATCGTCTCGACGATCTCCTTCCCCTATGCGACCCCCTCGCTGGCCACTCTGCTCGCGGGAGAGCTGGGCCGTCCGGACGTCATCGCCTACGACATCTCGGCCGCGTGCGCGGGCTTCGCCTACGGGATCGGCCAGGCGGACGCCCTGATCCGCTCCGGCTCCGCCCGCAACGTGCTGGTGATCGGCGCGGAGAAGCTCTCGGACTTCGTCTCCCCCACCGACCGCTCGATCTCCTTCCTGCTCGGCGACGGCGCCGGCGCCGCGGTCGTCGGGCCCAGCGAGACCCCCAAGGTCGGCCCGACGGTCTGGGGCAGCGACGGCGAGAACTGGAGCACGATCCGCATGACCGGCTCCTCGATCGACTTCCGCGACGGCAAGGTCGAGTGGCCCACGCTCGAGCAGGACGGCCGCACCGTGTTCCGCTGGGCCGTCTGGCACACCGCGCAGAAGGTCCGCGAGATGCTCGAGAAGTCCGGCCTGGGCATCGAGGACGTCGACGTGTTCGTGCCGCACCAGGCGAACATGCGCATCATCGACGAGCTCGCCAAGCAGCTGAAGCTGCCCGAGGACGTCGTCATCGGGCGCGACATCGCCGAGACCGGCAACACCTCCGCGGCCTCGATCCCCCTGGCCACCCACCGTCTGCTCGAGGAGGGCGCCGCGAAGAGCGGCGACGTCCTGGTCCAGTTCGGCTTCGGGGCGGGCCTGGCCTATGCCGGTCAGGTGCTGATCCTGCCCTGACCCCTCCGCGGGTGGACTGTCACCCGCATCACGCGGCGGCGACGACATCATCGATGCTGCCCGGTTACCTCCCCTCGCGCAGGTAGTCTGTGACCGCCACTCATCCGCACACCTGAAGGAGCACCCATGGCACACACCGAGAACGAGATCCTCGAGGGCCTCGCCGAGATCGTCAACGAGGAGACCGGTGTCGCCACCGAGGACGTCAAGCTCGAGAAGTCCTTCACCGACGACCTCGACATCGACTCCATCTCGATGATGACGATCGTGGTCAACGCCGAGGAGAAGTTCGACGTCCGCATCCCCGACGAAGAGGTCAAGAACCTCGCGACCGTCGGCGACGCCGTCAAGTTCATCGAGGGCGCTCAGAACTGAGCCCCGCCTGACGCCCGGGACGATCCCGTCCCGGGCGTCGCCGTCCCGTCGCCCCGACCAGACCCGGAGGTCCGTATGTCCGCTCCCCGTTCCCGTGTCGCCGTGACCGGCCTCGGCACCGTCAACCCGCTGGGTGCTGACGTCGCCTCCACCTGGGAGGCCGCCCTGGCCGGGACGTCCACCGCGCACACGCTGGACAACGACTGGAAGGAGACCTACGGGCTGTCCGTGGACTTCGCCTGCCAGCTCGTTCCCGGGGCGCTCGACTCCCTCACCCGTCCCGAGGCCAAGAAGCTCGACCCCTCGGGCCAGTACGCGATGGTGGCCGCGCGCGAGGCGTGGGCCGATGCGGGCGCCCCCGAGGTGGACCCGACCCGTCTCGGCGTCGTGGTCGGCTCCGGCATCGGCGGCATCTGGACCACGCTGGACCAGTGGGACGTGGTGCGCGAGCGCGGTGCCCGCCGGGTCAACCCCTTCACCGTCCCGATGCTGATGGCGAACTCCTCGAGCGCCCACATCTCGATGGAGCTCGGAGCGCGCGCCGGTGCGCACACGCCCGTCTCCGCGTGCGCCTCGGGGGCCGAGGCCGTCGCGCTGGGATCGGCCATGATCCGCGAGGGCCGCGCCGACGTGGTCGTCGTGGGCGGGACCGAGGCGTCCATCCACCCCATGACCCTCGCCGCGTTCGCGAACATCCGTGCCCTCTCGGGGCGGGTCGACGACCCCGAGCACGCCTCCCGTCCCTATGACGTGGACCGCGACGGCTTCGTCCTCGGCGAGGGCGCGGCCATCTTGGTCCTCGAGAGCGAGGAGCACGCCGCGGCCCGCGGCGCCCGGGTCTACGCGCGCGTCGCGGGGCGCGGCATGGCCTCGGACGCCCACCACATCTCGGCCCCCTCGGCCGAGGGGCAGGCGCGCGCCGTGCGCGAGGCCATGGAGGACGCCGACCTCGCCGCGCAGGACGTCGTGCACGTCAACGCGCACGGCACCTCGACCCCGCTCGGCGACATCGGCGAGCTGCGGGCCGTCTCCGATGCGCTGGGCGGCACGACGGATCAGATCGTGGTCACCTCGACGAAGTCGATGACCGGTCACCTGCTGGGCGGTGCGGGTGCGCTGGAGACCGTGTTCTCCGCACTCGCGGCGCACCACCGCATCTCGCCGCCCACGATCAACATCGAGAACCTCGATCCCGAGACCCCGATGCGGATCGCGCAGAACGCCCCGGCGGAGCTCCCGGGCGGCGACATCGCCGTGCTGAACAACGCCTTCGGCTTCGGAGGTCACGACATCGCGGTGGTGCTCACCAGCGCCTGATCGACCCGGCGCAGCGCAGCTCGACCGCGAGACGCCCGCAGCTCCCACCGGGAGCCGCGGGCGTCTCGCGGTCCCGTCGGCCGCAGCTCAGCTCACGCGGTGCAACCAACGCATCGGCACGCCCTCGCCGGCGTGCCGGTAGATCTCGAGGTCCTCGTCCCAGGGCGACCCGAGGGCGATGCCGAGCTCGCGGCGGAGCGCCAGCGGGTCCTCCCCCGCCCTCTCCATGCACCCGCGCACGTGATCCTCGGTGAGGACGATGTTGCCGGCGTGGTCGGTGGCCGCGTGGTGGATGCCGAGCTCCGGGGTGCAGCTCCACCGGGCGCCGTCCACCGACGCGCTGGCCTCCTGGGTGACCTCGAAGCGCACCTCGTGCATGCCACGCAGGGCGCTGACCAGCAGTGCCCCGGTGTCCTCCCGGCCGCGCCAGGTCATCTCGGCGCGCTGGAGCCCCCGTCCCACGGGCTGGTCCTCCCAGCGGATCCGTGCGGGCATGCCGAGAACTCCGCTGGCTGCCCATTCGATGTGCGGTGTGAGGGCACGCGGCGCGGAGTGAATGTACAGAACGCCCTGAGTCATCTCGTTCCTTCCGGTCTCCGATGCGTCTTCCCCAACGAATCGGTACCGCGTGCGGGACGAGGGACAGAGGGTTCCTGTCGGTGCTGAGCTTAGAGGGTCTCCCTGATCTCGCGCAACGCTCGCTTCCTCACCGAGCGCTCCAGCCCGTCGATGTAGAGCTCGCCGTCGAGGTGTGCCACCTCGTGCTGGATGAGCCGGGCGACGATCCCCTCCCCTGCGAGCTCCACCTCCTCGCCCTCGAGGTTCGTGCCCACGCAGCGGGCGTGGGCGGAGCGGGTGCGGGGGTAGAACAGACCGGGCACGGACAGGCAGCCCTCGTCGTCGTGCTGGAGCTCCTCGGAGAGCTCGACGATGACGGGGTTCAGGATGTAGCCGAGCTCGCCGGTCTCCACCAGGTGCCAGGAGAAGGCGCGGAGGTTCACGCCGATCTGGTTGGCGGCCACCCCGGCCCGAGCCTCGTCGTCCACCGTGTCCAGCAGGTCGCGCACGAGCGCGCGGGTGCCGTCGGTGACCTGCCGGACTGGGTCGCAGGGCGTGCGCAGCACCGGATCGCCGACGATGCGGATGGGGCGGATGGTCATGAGGGCGACTCCTGCTCGGCGCCGAGGATCCGATGGGTGACCGGCGTGCCGGGGACCACGGTGCGCTCGACGGTGCAGCCGGCGGCGACGGCGCGCCCGAAGACCTTCACCACCGCAGCGATCTCCTGCTCGCTGAGGCCCTCCAGCGGCAGCTGGACCTCCTCGGCGACCGCGGTGTAGCGGTTCTCGGTCTCGTCGGCGGTGCCGTGCGCCCACAGTCGCAGGGCGAAGTCGTCGCCGAGCCGGCGGGAGAGGTTGACGTCGCTGCTCATGCCCGCGCAGCCGATGAGGGCGAGCTTGAGCAGCTCCCCGGGATCGATCTCCCCCTCGCCCTTGCCGATCGGGATCTCGACGCCCCGCTGGTTGCGTCCTGTCAGGGAGCGCGGCCCGGTGCGATCCGCCCAGACGCTGCCGGGGCCGACGTTCTCGGGCAGCGCGAAGCCGTCGTCGGGGAGGACGGGAGGAGTGGACATGCTCGTGCTCCTTCGACGGGACCCTGGGGCCGGGGACGGTCGGAGGCGGAGACCACCGGACGCGCTCTGCCGGACGTGCTCCGCCGGCCGTGCGCGGCCGGACATGGAGACAGCCCCGGAATGATCCGGGGCTGTGCGCCCGTGGGCTCCCGCAGTTGGATTCGAACCAACAACCCTTCGATTAACAGTCGAATGCTCTGCCGTTGAGCTATGCGGGATCGACCACGACGACTTTAGCAGGAAGGCCGGGCGCTCCGCATCCCGGAACCGGTGCTCACCGGGGACTATGACGAAGGTAACCCGCCATGGCCGTCCGTGCGGAGGGGGTGGCGCCGCGCTCTCAGACTCCGTCGTCGGGCCGCGTGGAGCCGCGGATCAGGAGCTCGGGCACGATCGCGGGCACCTCGGGGGCCGACTCGGCCGGGCCCGGGCTCGCTCCCCCGCGCTCGCGCCTCTCCGCGATCACCCCGAGGAGCCGCGCGGCGCTCACCCTGCCGTACTCGACCGCGGAGCGACCCAGGGCGGTGATCGGAGGGCGGTGGGTGCGGGCCAGCGGCGAGTCCTCGTAGCTCGCCACGGCCACGTCCCCGGGGATGCTCAGACCGGCTTCCGCCAGAACGTGCGATCCGGCCAGCGCCATCTCGTCGCTGTCGAAGACGATCGCGGTGGGCGCGTCGTCGCGGGAGAGCAGCTGCGCGGTGGCGACCTCCGCGCCCTGCGCCCCGAAGCCCGCTCCCTGCAGGACGCCCTGGACGCCGGCGTGGGCGCAGCGCTCCTGGAAGGCGGTGTCGCGCTGGATCGTGTGGAGGAACTCCTCGTCGCCGGCCACGCGGGCGATGCGGCGGTGCCCGATCTCGGCGAGGTGGTCGACCAGCAGCCGGGTGGCGTGCGCGTCGTCGACGTAGACCGCGGGCAGGGCGCCGTGGTGACCGGGGCCGCCGACGACCAGCGCGGGCTGGTCGAGCTCCTCGAGCGCCCGGACCCTCGGATCGTCCCGGCGGAGGTCGACGACGACCACGCCGTCCACGCGGCGTTGGGAGAACCAGCGGCGGAAGGTGTCGATCTCCGCCTCGGGGCTCTCGACGATCTTCATCTGCAGCGCGTAGTCATGGGCGCTGAGCACCTCCTGGAGACCCGCGACGAAGGCCCCGAAGAACGCCTCGTTGCCGAGCACCTCCGCAGGCCGGGCCAGCACCATGCCGACGGTGAGCACGGGGGCGCCCGCGAGGGCGCGCGCGGCCGGGGACGGCTCCCACTGCAGCTCCTCGGCGATGGCCATGATCCGCTGCCGGGTGGCGTCCGAGACGCCCGGCCGGCCGTTCACGGCGAGGGAGACCGCGGCGGAGGTCACGCCCGCGCGGCTCGCGATGTCCGCGATCGTGACGCGCTGACCCCGCCCGCTCCCCCGCGGGCGCGACTGCTTGCTGGCGGTCATCGTCCACCCTCTCCGGTGCCCGCGCGGTTCGCACCCGCACCCATCACTAAAGCGCTATAGTAACAGTCGGTGACGACACGGCCCCCGACCGCCGTCGACCGAGCTCATCATCGCTCGCCGCGCTCGGCACACCCAGCACCGTCCGACGGAAGGACACGATGTCCGCGCTTCCTCCCTCCCCGGCTCCCGTCCGCTCCGAGCGCCCCGGAGCTCCCGTGCGATGCGGCGTGAACTACACGCCTCGCCAGGGGTGGTTCCACTCATGGCTGGATCTCGACCTCGACGCCGTCGGGGAGGACCTCGCCGCGATCGCCTCGCTCGGCGCGGACCACGTGCGGATCTTCCCGCTGTGGCCGCTGCTGCAGCCCAACCGCACGCTGATCCGCCCGCGCGGCCTGGACGACGTGCGCGCCGTCGTCGACGTCGCCGCCGCGGTCGGGCTGGACGTCGTGGTGGACGCGATCCAGGGACACCTGTCGAGCTTCGACTTCGTCCCCAGCTGGCTGGCCTCCTGGCATCGGCGCAACATGTTCACCGATCCCGAGGTCGTCGCGGCCACCGCGGCTCTGGTGCGGGCACTCGCGGATCGCCTGGCGGACGCGCCGAACCTGCTCGGTCTCACGCTGGGCAACGAGGTCAACCAGTTCTCCGCCTCCAACCACCCCGATCCGGATCCGCTCACCGTCCCCCAGGCCGAGACCTGGACCCGGAGCCTGCTGGCCGCGGCGCGCGAGGGCGCGCCGCACGGGATGCACACGGTCGCCAACTACGACGCCGCCTGGTTCATGGACGACCACGCCTTCACCCCCGACCAGTCGGCGACCTGCGGGGAGGCGACCGTGGTCCACTCCTGGATCTTCGACGGCACCGGACAGCGCTACGGGGCGCGCTCCTACGAGGTGGCCCACCGCACCGAGTACTACCTCGAGCTCGCCCGCGGCTTCTCACCGGTCCCCGACCGCCCCCTGTGGCTGCAGGAGGTGGGCGCCCCGCGCAGCATCCTGGAGGAGCGCGACGTGCCGTGGTTCGTGCACAGCACGGTCGAGAACTCGCTGGACTGCCCCGATCTGTGGGGCATCACCTGGTGGTGCTCGCACGACGTCTCCCGCTCCCTCGCGGACTTCCCGCCGCTCGAGCACACCCTGGGGCTGTTCGACGAGGACGGACGACTCAAGAGCGCCGGCGCCGCCTTCCGCGACGCGGTCGCCGCCGCGAAGGAGGCGCCCGCCCCCGCCCCGCGCGGCCGGGGGATCGAGCTGCCGGTGGGGCCGGGGACCCTGCTGCATCGCAGCGCCGCCGCCCCCGGAGGCTCGGTGTTCGAGCAGTGGATGGAGGCCTCTCGCGCGGGCGAACGGCCGACGGTGCACGTGCTGCGCGAGCATGCCGAGCGCACGGTCGCCGGTGACACCCGCACCGGTGGTGCCGCCGCCACTCGGTCACGTGCCTGACCGTCGCTCCCCCGCCGCCCCACGACCTGCATCGATCCAGGTCACGGCGCACCCGTGGTAGATTCCTCCCGGCCCCGCCGCGGGGTCACGGCCCAGTAGCTCAGCCGGTCAGAGCAGCGGACTCATAATCCGTCGGTCGCGGGTTCAAGCCCCGCCTGGGCTACCACGGCGGCATGCACCGACCTGGCTCGCGCCGCCCGCCCCCGTGCGATGGTCGGGACGTGCGATGGTCGGGACGTGCGATGGTCATGACGTCGAAGGAGGCCGATGACGACCGCCGAGGATCCGCTGCCCGCCTATGTGGCGCAGCATGCGGCGCGCGCGCTGGTGGGGCTCCGGCACGTCCGCGGCGAGCTGCCGGTCGGGCTCGTCCATGACACCCGCACCTCCCTGCGCCGGCTGCGCGCCACGGTGCGCACCCTTCCGGCGGCCTTCGTGGAGGCGACGGCGGGCGACGCGGACCTGCGTCGCGTCGCGCTCGCCTTCGGCGGGATCCGCGACGCCGACGTCCTCGCCGAGACCCTGCTGCCCCTGGCCGAGGAGGTCGCGGGGAGGACCGCGGTGCCTCCGCTGAGCACGGCCCTGGCCGAGGAGCTCCGCACGGTCCGCCTCCGCGCGCTCGGGGAGCTCACCGCCGCGGCGCAGGAGGCCGCCTGGGGCCGGACGGTCGGGCAGGTCGAGCAGTGGATCCGGACCCCGCCGGCGCTGCCGACGACGGATACCCGTCGGGTGCTCGACGAGGCACGGGACACGCTGCGCGAGCGGATCGCCGACTCGAGCGGACGACCGAAGGCCCTCCACTCGGCGCGCAAGGCCGCCAAGCGCTGGCGCTATGCGGCCGAGCTGCTGGTCCCGATCGAACCGACCGCCGCCGCGCACCTGGCCGAGGCCGAACCGGTCCAGGCGATGCTCGGAGCCCTGCAGGACACGGTGATCGGCCTCGAGTTCCTGGGCTCCCCCGCGGTCGCCGCGGGTCCGGGCGACGTCGACCCCGCAGCGCTCGGAGCGCTGGAGTCCGCCCTCGCCGACCGGCGGAACATGCTCGTCGATCGTGCGCTGGGGCTGCTGGGAGGAGAGCCTGCTCCGCCGACCAGTACGAGATGATCAGGAGGACGGGCGCGCGTCGAGATAGCGGAGCACGGCCTGGACCCGGCGGCTGGTCTGCTCGTCGCCGGTGAGCTCGAGCTTGTCGAAGATCGCGCTGATCGCCTTCTCCACGGTGGACAGGGAGAGGAACAGCCGCTCGGCGATACCGCGGTTGGACAGGCCCTCCGCCATCGTCTCGAGGACCTCCACCTCGCGCGGCGTCAGGCGCTCCACGCCCTCCCGCCGCTCGGGCGTGCGCAGCAGGGCGCGCACCACGGCGGGGTCGATGACGGTGCCGCCGTCGGCGACCCGCAGCACGGCATCGAGGAAGCTGTCGATCTCGGTGACGCGGTCCTTGAGCAGGTAGCCGATGCCGGGCGTCTCGGCGCCCAGCAGCTCGCTCGCGTACTCGCGGGCGACGTGCTGGGAGAGCACCAGCACCGCGACCTCCGGGTGCTGCTTCTTGATCCGCAGCGCCGCGACCAGGCCCTCGTCGGTATGGGTGGGCGGCATCCGCACGTCCACGATCGCCAGGCGCGGGCGGTGCTCGGCCACCGCGCCGAGCAGCGCCTCGCCGTCCCCGACCGAGGCGAGGACCTCGATGCCCTCGTCCTCGAGCAGGCTGCGCACACCCTCGCGCAGCAGCACCGCGTCGTCGGCCAGGACCACGCTCAGCGGCGCCGTTCGAGGCATCTCACCGGTCCGGTCCTCAGCGGTCCGGTTCACGGCGGACTCTGTCTCAGGAGTCTCGGTCACAGGGGATCTCCATGGTGATGACGGTGGGGCCGCCGGGCGGGCTGTCGACCTCCACGCTACCGTCCAGGGCCGCGACCCGGCGAGCGAGGCCCTGCAGTCCGCCTCCGGCTGGGTCGGCGCCCCCGAGCCCGTCGTCCCGCACGGTCAGTCGGAGGGTGGGGCGCCGCGTCGTGCCCGGCGCGACCACGGCGAGGTCGATGCTGCTCGCCCGGGCATGCTTGACCACGTTGGTGACCGCTTCCCGGGCGACGAAGTACGCGGCCGACTCCACCTGCGACGGGAGCGTCATGGTCACGTCCACCTCCGTGCGTACCGGCAGGGGGCAGGTCTCGGCGATCACGTCCAGGGCGCTGGCCAGTCCGTGCTCGTCGAGCGCCGTCGGATACACCCTCCAGGCGACCTCGCGGACCTCCTGGATGAGGTCCTGGGACTGGCGGTGCGCCTGACCCAGCAGCTCGGCGGAGCGCGCCGGGTCCTCGGCGCGGCGGGCCCGGGCGAGGGCCACCGAGAGGGAGACCACGTTCTGCTGCACGCCGTCGTGCAGATCGCGCTCGATCCGTCGGCGCTCGTCATCGATCGCGAGCACCACCCCGCGTCGCGTGGTGAGCAGACTGCTCATCCGGCTCTCGAGCGCGTCCTCGCGCACCACGGACGTCCAGCGGCCCAGCAGCGTCGCCTGCACCCACGCGGCGCCCTCGGCGTAGAGGGCGGCGGCCAGCAGACAGGCCGGGCCGACGACGATCAGCACCGCGGGGGCCGGGCGGCTGATCACCCAGAAGTCGAATTCGAACCGGACCGGCGAGCCGTAGAAGGATTGGAAGAAGCTGCCCACCACGACCCCGGTGGCCAGCAGCAGCAGATCGAACATGACATAGCCGAGCACCGTCGCGGCCAGTCCGTGCAGCAGCGCTCGACGCCCGCCCAGGAAGTGTCCGTCGTCCTGCGCGAGACGGACCCGGTAGGCGCGGCGCAGGCGGAGCAGCTCCCACCCCCGCACCCGGCGGAAAGGGGCCCGCACGTGCAGCGGCAGCAACAGCGCAGTCAGCACCAGGAGCGGGCCGAGCACCAGCCCGAGCAGCGTGCCGAGCACCTGCCGCACCGCACGCCGCGCGAGCCGGGCAGGCTCGCGCGGCACCTGGATGCCGGAGAGGTCGGGCAGTCGCATGGGGCGGCTCCGTGGGAGTGACGGGCGGAAGGGAGGGGCGGGAGGGGGATCCGCGAGGGGCGGACGCTCGACGGTACCAACGCCGCCCCCCGCTCCAGCAGGGGGCGCTCCCCCCGCGCGGTGACGGTTATCCGCAGGGTTCCTCCGCGGTTCCCCGCGCCGCTGTGCAGGGCCCGCCCCGTTCTGCGCGGCGGCGCCGTCCGCCTAGCGTCGAGGACGCACGGCACCGGGCCGCGCCCCACCCCTCAGGAGTGCACACATGGAATCCGTTCTGCAGCTGGCCGAGGGCCTCATGGCCTCCCCCTGGCTGTTCGTCCTGGTGCTGGCACTCGCGGCGTTCGACGGGATCGCGCCGATCGTGCCGGCCGAGACAGTGGTGATCACGGCCGGTGCCTTCGCGGTCACCGGGGACCCGCACGCGCCGCTGCTGATGCTCGCCGCGTGGGCGGGAGCCCTGCTCGGAGACGTGCTCGCCCACCACATCGGCCGCGGCGCCGGGCCGCTCACCGCCTGGCTGCGCCGCCACCGCAGCAGCGCGGCGGTGGTGGAGCGGACGGAGCAGGCGCTGAGGTCCCGGGGCGGGACGCTGATCATCGCCGCCCGGTTCGTGCCCGGCGGGCGCACGGCCGTGAACGTCACCTCCGGGGCGATCGCCTACCCCCGGGCCCGCTTCGCGCTGTTCTCCGCGATCGCGGCGCTGGCGTGGTCGCTGTACTACGTGGGCATCGGGATGCTCGGCGGCGCGGCCTTCGGACAGGACCCCCTGCTCGGAGTGGCCCTCGGGATCGGGCTGGCCGTGGTGCTGGGCGGCCTGATCGAGCTGGGCCGCTCCCTGCGTCGCCGGCGCGCGCGGTGCACCGGTCCGACGGGAGCGGCTGCGCTCACTCGTCGCCGGAGCGCAGCGCCCGTCGTCTGCCCTGCACCTGCGCGAGACGGCTCATGATCTCCTGATGGCGCTCGACGTCGGAGGGATCGGTGCGCTGCAGGCGCTGCTTGAGCACCGAGTACTCGCGGGTGATGGACAGCTCCGAGAGGCGGTCCAGCAGGGAGTGCGCGAGACGCCCGAGGGACTCCTCCGTGCGTGCCGGGAGGTCCAGGTTCGCGATCTCGACGATCAGCGGGCGCACCGTCTCCCCCGCGATCTCGAGGACCTGCTCGAGATAGCGGGCGGCGTGGAGACGCCCCTCGACGGCGTCCAGCAGCGTCCCTGCGGCGAGCATCACGTCCCACACCCCCTGCAGGGCGGGCACGTGGAAGGAGTCGTCCGGCAGCGAGGCCACCTTCTCGGCGTCCAGCAGCTGCGGCGACTGGAGCATGACCGCGAGCGCCTGCGTCTCGACCTGCCCGACGGGATCTCGCGGGCTGACCACGTCCGCGAGCCGCGCCGTCGCGATCGGCGAGGCCTCCGCCTCCCCACCGGCACCGCCCGGGGCGGCCTGGTCCGTCGGCGCGGACGGTGCGGCCCGGTGCCCGCCGCGGCCCTCGCTGCGGGCGGCGTCGTGCACCGCGCGCAGCACGGTGGACTCGTCCATCCCCAGCCAGCCGGCCAGGCGCCGCGCGTACTCGGGCCGCATGGCCCGGTCCCGGATCCGAGCGACCACCGGGGCGGCCATCCGCAGAGCGGTGACCTGCCCCTCGACGGTGTCGAGGTCGACCTGGGAGATGGCGGTGCGGATCGCGAACTCGAACAGCGGCCGACGGGTGTCGATGAGCTCGCGCACGGCCTGGTCGCCCTGGGCGATCCGCAGCTCGCAGGGGTCCATGCCGCTGGCCTCGACGGCGACGTAGGTCTGGGCGACGAAGCGCTGATCCTCCTCGAAGGCGCGCAGCGCGGCCTTCTGCCCGGCCGCGTCGCCGTCGAAGGTGAAGATCACCTCGCCGGCCAGCCCGCGCCCGTCGGTGCTCAGCCGCAGTCCGGCCGAGGGGTTCGAGTCCCCCATCACCCGGCGCACGATCTTCACGTGCTCGGTGCCGAAGGCCGTGCCGCAGGAGGCGACCGCGGTGGTGACCCCGGCCAGGTGCGCGGCCATCACGTCGGTGTAGCCCTCGACCACCACCACCCGGTGCTGCGAGGAGATCTCCTTGCGCGCGATGTCCAGCCCGTACAGCACGGTGGACTTGTGGTAGATCGCGGTCTCGGGGGTGTTGAGGTACTTCGGGCCCTTGTCGGACTCGAGCAGCCGCCGGGCGCCGAAGCCGATGGTGTTCCCGGTGATGTCGCGGATCGGCCAGACCAGACGGCCCCGGAAGCGGTCGTAGACCCCGCGCTGCCCCTGGGAGACCAGCCCGCTCGCGGTGAGCTCGGCCTCGGTGAACCCGCGCGAGCGCAGCACCCCGGTCAGCGAGTCCCAGCCCTCGGGGGCGAAGCCCACCCCGAAGTGCTCGGCGGCGGCCTGGTCGAAGCCACGCTCGGTGAGGAAGCGGCGTCCGATCTCGGCGGCGGGCGTGCCCAGCTGCTCGCGGAAGTACTCCTCGGCGATCGCATGGGCGTCGATGAGGCGGCGACGGGTGCCGAAGTCGGGCCGATCGCCCGTCCCGTCACCCCCGGCGTCCTCGTAATGGAGCTGGACGCCGTAGCGGCCGGCGAGCATCTCGACCGCCTCGACGAAGCTGAGGTGGTTGATCTTCTGGACGAAGGAGATGACGTCCCCGCCCTCACCGCAGCCGAAGCAGTGCCAGTGGCCCAGCTGCGGGCGGATGTTGAACGACGGCGTCTTCTCGTCGTGGAAGGGGCACAGCCCCTTCATCGACCCGATCCCGGCCGTGCGCAGGGTGACGTGCTCGGAGACCACCTCGTCCAGTCGCGAGCGCTCCCGCACGAGGTCCACGTCGGAGCGTCGGATCAGTCCCTGGGCCACCCGCTCAGAGCTCCGATCCGAGGCCGGGCAGCGGGGTGTCCGCGGCGGTGAGATGGGTGAGGGCGCGGTCGAACAGCACCTCGTGGAGGCGGCGGGCGGTGACGTCGGTGTACGAGGCGATCTGGTCGACGATCACGCGGCGGCGCGCGTCGTCGTCGGCCGCGCCGTGCCAGAGCTCCGCGAACAGGGGGCTGAGGTACTGGGTGCCGGTGTTCCACAGCCGCGAGTAGAGGTCGCGGATGATCTCCTCCTGCGCCTCGTAGACGGGCTGCTGCGAGGCCGAGGACATGACGTAGGCGGCGGCCAGTCCCTTGAGCACCGCGATCTCGAGATGCGTCTGCGCGGGCACCACCACGTCGCCGGCGTACCGCGAGAGCGGGTCCGGTCCGTGGGCGGTGCGGGTGGCGCCGATCGCCGAGCGGGTGAAGCGCCCGATCAGCTGGCTGGCCATGTCCTTCAGCGCGGCGGCGGAGCGCATCGTGCCGGTGAAGGTGTCCATCCAGTACGGCTCCGCCTCGAGGCGGGACAGCGCCTCGTCGAGCGCGTCGATAGGCTCTCCGGGCATGTACCAGTCCTGCACCACGTACAGGGCGGCGGCGCGCTCCATCGGATCGCGCAGGCGCTCGAGGTCGAGGGTGCGCCCGGTGATGGCGTCCTCGATGTCGTGCACCGAGTAGGCGATGTCGTCGGCGAGGTCCATCACCTGCGCCTCGAAGCACTTGCGGCCCTCCACCGCGCCCTGGCGCGCCCACCTGTACACGTCGTGGTCGTCGGCATAGGCACCGAACTTCGGAGAGGTCGGGTCCGGGCCCTCGCCGCGCGCCCAGGGGTACTTGACCGCGGCGTCCACGCTGGCGCGGGTGAGGTTCAGCCCGTAGGGACGGTCCTCGCCGACGACCTTCGGCTCGAGCCGGGTGAGCAGGCGCAGGGTCTGGGCGTTGCCCTCGAAGCCGCCGAAGTCCTCGGCCAGGCGGTCCAGGACCTTCTCGCCGTTGTGTCCGAAGGGCGGGTGTCCGAGGTCGTGGGACAGGCAGGCGGTGTCCACGACGTCGGGGTCGCAGCCGAGCTCCGCGCCGATGTCACGTCCCACCTGGGCGACCTCGAGGGAGTGGGTGAGCCGGGTGCGCACGAAGTCGTCGGCACCGGCGCCGAGCACCTGGGTCTTGGCGCCGAGGCGGCGCAGCGCCGAGGAGTGCAGGACCCGGGCCCGGTCGCGCTGGAACGGGGTGCGGGCCTGGGACTTGGGCGGCTCGGGCATCCACCGCTCCAGATCGTGCGCCGTGTAGCCGCTCGGCGGCCGCGCGTCGGCCGGGAGGGCAGGTCCCGGCGTCCTCGAGAGGGTCATGCGCTCAGCCCCCCGAGGTGTCGAGCTCGGCCTCGTGGAGGCGGGTGGCGTGCGCGTCGCTCAGCTCCCGCGAGGACATCCATCCCTCGGGGACGACGGCCCTCTTCGGGGTGCCGGCGCGGCCGCGAGGACCCTCGACGGCGGCTCCCGGGTAGGGGCTGGAGTGGTCCAGCTCGGCGATCTTGGCGTCGAGATCGGCGAGGGACTCCATGGTCGCCAGGCGGTGGCGCATCTCGCCGCCGACGGGATAGCCCTTGAAGTACCAGGCGACGTGCTTGCGCAGGTCCCGCAGCGCGCGCCCCTCGTCCTCGAAGAACTCGACGAGCAGCTCGGCGTGGCGGCGGAGGATCTGCGCGACCTCGCCCAGGGTGGGCCGCACCCGGTCGGGCCTCCCGGCGAAGCCGGCGGCGAGATCCGCGAACAGCCACGGGCGCCCCTGGCAGCCTCGGCCCACCACGACGCCGTCGCAGCCGGTCCGCTCCATCATCTCCAGCGCGTCCTCGGCGGACCAGATGTCCCCGTTGCCGAGCACGGGGATGTCGGTGACCAGCTCCTTGAGCTCGCCGATCGCGTCCCACCGGGCAGTGCCGGAGTAGTGCTGGACGACGGTGCGCCCGTGCAGCGCGATCGCTGCGGCGCCGACCTCCTGGGCGATCAGCCCGGCGTCGCGGTAGGTCTGGTGGTCCTCGTCGATGCCGATGCGGGTCTTGACGGTGACGGGGACCTCGGGCCCTGCCGCCTCGACGGCACCCTCCACGATGCGGGTGAACAGCTCCGTCTTCCACGGAAGCACCCCGCCGCCCCCGCGGCGGGTGACCTTGGGGACGGGGCAGCCGAAGTTCAGATCGATGTGGTCGGCGAGGTCGCGCTCGCGGATCATCTCCACGGCGCGACGCACCGTGGCGGGGTCCACGCCGTACAGCTGCACGGAGCGCGGGGTCTCGCGCTCCCCCATCGTGACGAGGCGCCAGGACTCCCGGTGGTCCTCGACCAGGGCGCGGGTGGTGACCATCTCGGAGACGTACAGGCCGCCGTCGTGCTGGCTGTGCAGCGCGCCGAACTCGCGGCACAGCAGCCGGAAGGCCATGTTGGTGATCCCCGCCATCGGGGCGAGCACGACAGGGGTGTCGATCGTGTGCGGGCCGATGGTGAGGGTGCGACGGGACGCGCCGGCGTTCACGGCGGGCGCGGCGGTCGGGGCGTCGAGAAGGGTCATCGCCCTGATTGTCCCACCTGGCCCCTGCTCCCGGGAGGGGAGTCGGGGGTGATGTGCATCGGGAGGGACTGTGGAGGACCGGTCGCACCGTCCTCTCCGCTCACAGCGGAGCGCCGGGTGCCCGACCTCGCGGGTGCGTAGGCTCGGACCATGGACGGGACCGTCGAGCCGCTGCTGCGCGAACTGATCGGATCGCTCCTGCGCGCCGAGCGCAGACGCCAGGGGCGCACGCTCGCCGCCGTCGCCGCGCAGGCCGGGATGAGCATGCAGCACCTCTCGGACGTCGAGCGGGGACGCAAGGACCCCTCCTCCGAGATGCTCGCCGCGATCACCGGCGCCCTCGACTGGAGGCTCCAGGAGCTGCTGCACGAGGCCCTCGACCCCATGGTCGACGGCGCCGCGGTCGCGGCCCGGGGCGCGGAACGCGACTCAGCGCTCGCCGCCCCGACGTCCGACGAGCGCGACCGGCGCCGGGAGCACCTGCAGGTGCACGACCACCTGCAGATGCACGGCCACCAGCGGGCCCGGCCCACGGCCGGCCCGCTCACCCTCCTGTCGGCCGCCTGAGAAGCACCTCGTCGGCCAGCCCGTAGGCCACGGTCGCCTCGGCGTCCAGCACCTGCTCCCGCTCCAGGTCCCGACGCACCTGCTCGAGCGGCCGCCCCGAGTGCTCGGCGATGAGGGTCTCGAGCGCCCTGCGCACGCGCTGCACCTCCTCGGTGGCGAGGATGAGATCGGGGATCGCACCGCGGCCCTGGGCCTCGAGGGGATGCAGCACCACGCGCGTGTGCGGCAGGACCGTGCGCAGGCCGGGCGTGCCGGCGGCGAGGAGCACCACGGGGGCGGCGACGGCCTGGCCCACGCAGGTGACCGCCACGCGGCTGCGCACGTAGGCGAGCGTGTCGTAGATCGCGAGCACCGCCTGGGCGTCGCCGCCGCTCGAATGGAGATAGAGATGGATGGGCGCCTCGGACGACTCGTTCTCGAGGTGGAGGATCTGGGCGATGACGGTGTTGGCGACGCCGTCGTCGATCGGCGTGCCGAGGTAGATGATGCGGTCGGACAGCAGTCTCGAGTAGACGTCGGCCGAGCGCTCCACGCCGGTGCGGGTGCGCTCGATGACGCTGGGGATGGTGTAGCTGCTCATCGGGGATCGTCCTCCGGGTCGTCCGCGGGGCTCGGAGCGGGACCGCCCAGAGCGATTCGTCGAGGGCCGCCGCCGTCCGCCCCCAGCGGGAGGATCTCCTCGAGGGAGGTGACCACGCGGTCGCAGAAGCCGTACTCCACGGCGTCCGCCGCCTCCCAGATCCGGTCCCGGTCGGAGTCCCGGGCGATGGTCTCCTCGCTCTGGCCGGTCCGTTCGGCGGTGAGGCGGATGAGCAGGTCGCGGCCGCGACGGAGGTCCTCGGCCTGCAGCTCGATGTCCGCGGCACTGCCTCCGAACCCGGCCGAGCCCTGATGCATGAGCACCCGTCCGTGGGGCAGGATCAGGCGTTTGCCGGGCGTCCCGTGGGTGAGCAGGAACTGCCCGGCGCTGTAGGCCATGCCCAGCGCCACGGTGCGCACGTCGCAGGGGACGAGATCGATCAGGTCCCCGATGGCGAGCATCGCGGGGACCAGACCGCCCGGGGAGTTGATCAGCAGCGTGATGTCCTGCCGGGGGTCCTCGGCGGCCAGCATCAGCAGCTGGGCGCCGAGCTGGGCACCGTTGTCCTGGTCCAGCTCTCGATCGAGCAGCAGCACCCGGTGATGGAGCAGCCGGGTCGCGGTGAGCGTCCCGAAGGGAGGGGACGAGCCGGTCTCGGAGGGCTCGGCGAGGTGCGGTGGGGAGGGGCGTCGTGTCATCGATGGGGTCATGGACCCAGCCTCGACCTCCACGAGCGCCGACGGGCCGTTCTCCGTCGTGGGCTGATCAGCGCACAGCGGGGCGGTGTGCACCCGCGGAGCGCGCGGACGGGGCACGGGCGAGGGCCGGGGCGGGCTCCGGGACGGGGACCGTGCGGTGCCCGGGCAGTTGGTCCCGAGCAGGAGGCCGGGGCCGGAGGACAATGGACGCAGCGACGCTCCCCGTTCCCCTCCCCCGCGCCGCTCGGCCCCCGTCGAAGGAGAGTGGGATGTCCGCCTCAGCCTCACCGTCACGTCCAGCGTCCTCGGCGCCTCCGGTCCCCGCCGGCCGGCGGACCCCGCGCATCGGCTTCGTCAGCCAGGTGGAGCACACCGGCATCGCGGACCGCACCGGCATCGCGGAGCACACCGGCATCGTGGACCACCCCGGCGACCACGCCGGCGATCACCAGGGCGTCGCGGTCGACGCGCCCGCGCTCTCGAGCTCCGGGCTCGACGAGGGCCGGTCGACCTTCGTCGCCGCCGAGGAGCTCGGGTTCGACGTGGGCTATGTGCGCGTGCGCCACCTCCAGGACGCCCTCGCCTCCCCGCTGCTCTTCCTCGCCGCCGTCGGCCGGAGCACCCACCGGATCGAGCTCGGCACCGCGGTGATCCCCCTGCGCTTCGAGAACGCGGGACGGCTCGCGGAGGACCTCGCGACCGCGGACCTGCTCACGGGTGGGCGTCTGCGTCCCGGCGTCGGCTCCGGCTACTCGGCCCATGACGCGATGTACGCGCGCGCCTTCGGCGCCCTCCGCGACGAGCGCGCGCAGCACGTGGACCGGGTGCTGCACGACCTGGTCTCCCTGCTGGACGGCGAGATCGTGGCGGGCGCCGACGAGCATGTCGAGGGGGTCGAGCGCGGGTCGCCGCTGCGGGTCCGCCCGCAGTCGCCCGGGGTGCGATCGCGCCTCGCCTACGGTGCGGCGGGCCCCCGGCGAGCGGCGCTGGCCGGTCGGCTCGGTCTGGGTCTGCAGCTCGCGACGATGGCGCCGGACGACGGGTCCGGGCGATCCTTCGAGCAGCTGCAGCTCGAGGCGCTGGAGGCCTACCGGGAGGCCTCGGCAGCGGCCGGCTTCGGAGAGGGCCACGTGATGGTCAGCCGGCAGATGATGCCGGTGGAGAGCGAGGCGGAGCTCGAGCGCTTCGTCTCGCTGCTCCCGCGGGAGCGGGCCGCCGCTCCGGGCGTCGTGGCCGAGCACCATGGGCGAGAGATCGGAGGGCACGACGCGGTGTTCAGCTCGATCGTGCTCGACGAGCCCTCCAGCGTCGCCCGGGCGCTGAGCGCGGACCCGGTGGTGCGGGCCGCCGACGAGATCGTGCTGGTCCTCCCCGTCGGGGCCCCGCCCTCCGACCAGCGGTCGATGCTCGGGACCTTCGCACGCCGGGTGGTGCCGGAGCTGCTCGGCGCGATCGCCTGAGCGCGGGGGCGGCCGCCCGCGACACCCCTGGATCCTCAGCCGCCGACGAGCCGCCGCCGCGCCGCCGGATCGACCAGCACCGTCACGTTGTCGCTGATCTGCTCGGCGGTGCCGACCCCGGCAGGCAGCGCACGCACCTGCGGGTCCCGGAGGCGGGCGAGCAGCCCTGCGGCCTGGCCCCCGCGGATCCCGATGTGCGGGCGGTCGAAGAAGGGCTCGGTCACCGGGTCCAGGGTCGGCAGCCCTTGCGCCCCCTGGCTCGCCGCGAGCTGCTCGGCGGCCACGGCGAGGGCCGTCTGCCGCGTGCGCCAGTCGCGCGCGCCGAGCACCTCGCCGAGGGCGCCTCTCAGAGCCTCACCGCCGGGCAGGGCCGCCGCCGAGCGGGCCAGCCACTTCCCGTACGGCGCCCACCGACCGTGCAGCAGATGGGCCAGGTGCAGCATCGTGCGCACGTGCCTGGCCGCGATCACCGCGGAGCCGTCCTCGTCGCCGCGCAGCCCGGCGCGGCCCACGTCCGGGAACTCCTGGCCGAGGCGGTGCCAGTCCGCGGCCAGCGCGTACAGCCACACGTCCCGCGGGTACCACGCCAATCGTTCCCGGATCGCGGTGAGCACGCCCGGATCGTCCCGGAACACGGGCCCCGCGGTGACCTCGAGGGCCGCCTGTCCCGTCAGCTGCAGCCAGTCCTCCACGGCGAAGGGCTCGGCCCCGCCGAGGCGCTCCGGCGCGATCCCGAGCCGGGAGGCGGCGAAGTCCGCGGCGGAGGCGACCTCGACCCGTTGGCGCACGACGGGGTCCCAGGTGGTCGCGAACCGGGTGGGCTCGCCCTCCCAGCTCTCGGGCAGCTCCCGCTCGAGAAGGGCATCGATCTCCTCGGCGGCCCCGCCCTCGACGAGCAGGGTGAGCCGCAGCCCCCAGTCGTGGTCGCGGGACTGAGAATCGTCGAACCCGAGCACGTCGGACCCGGAGCCGAGCCGCGCCGCGGCATGTGCGAGGCCGGGCAGTGCGCGGTCCAGCAGCGGTGCGACCACCTGCTCGTGGTAGGCGACGGAGAGCTCGAGGCCGGTGACGCTGGTCATGAGTGGAACTCTCCCACGTCGCCGACCGCGGCACCCTGAGCCCGGTGAGGACGTCCGGCTCGCCCCGTCCCGCCGCACGGGGCCGTCGGCCCCCGCGGCGGTGGCCCGCTCAGGCGCCGAGCAGCCGGGCGGCGAGGTAGGACTCGACCTGGTCCAGCGCCACCCGCTCCTGCGCCATGGAGTCCCGTTCCCGGATGGTGACGGACTGGTCCTCGGCGGTCTCGAAGTCGACCGTGATGCAGAACGGGGTGCCGATCTCGTCCTGGCGGCGGTAGCGGCGGCCGATGGCCTGGGTGACGTCCATGTCGACGTTCCAGTGCGTGCGCAGCCGCGCGGCGAGCTCCTCGGCGCGGGGCACGAGGTCCTCGCTCTTGGACAGCGGAAGCACGGCGGCCTTGATCGGGGCGAGTCGCGGATCGAGCTTGAGCACGGTGCGCTTGTCGACCCCGCCCTTGGCGTTGGGGGCCTCGTCCTCGGTGTAGGCGTCCACCAGGAACGCCATCATCGAGCGGGTCAGGCCGAAGCTGGGCTCGATGACGTACGGGGTGTAGCGCTCGTTGGCGGCCTGGTCGAAGTACTGCATCTTGGTGCCCGAGCCGTCGGTGTGGCTGGTGAGGTCGAAGTCGGTGCGGTTGGCGATGCCCATCAGCTCGCCCCACTCGCTGCCCTGGAAGCCGAAGCGGTACTCGAGGTCGATGGTGCCGGCGCTGTAGTGGGCGCGCTCGCCCTCGGGCACGTCGAAGCGACGCAGGTTGTCCTCGTCGATGCCGAGGTCGAGGAACCAGTTCCAGCAGGCCTCGACCCATTCCTGGAAATGCTGGTCCGCCTCCGCCGGCGGGGTGAAGAACTCGATCTCCATCTGCTCGAACTCGCGGGTGCGGAAGATGAAGTTGCCGGGGGTGATCTCGTTGCGGAACGCCTTGCCGACCTGGCCGATCCCGAAGGGGGGCTTCTGCCGGGTGGCGGTGACGACGTTGAGGAAGTTCACGAAGATGCCCTGGGCGGTCTCGGGGCGCAGGTACGCGAGGCCGGACTCGTTCGAGACGGCGCCGAGGTAGGTCTTCATCAGACCCGAGAACTCCTGCGGGTCGGTGAACTCGCCGCGGGTGCCGCAGTTGGGGCAGGCGATCTCGGCCATGCCGCCCTCGGGGGCTCGGCCCTTCTTCGCCGCGAAGGCCTCCAGCAGGTGGTCCTCACGGAAGCGGTTGTGGCAGCTCTTGCACTCCACCAGCGGGTCCGTGAAGGTGTCGACGTGGCCGGAGGCCTGCCACACCTGGCGGGGCAGGATGATCGAGGAGTCCAGGCCCACCATGTCGCCGCGGGACTGCACGAAGGTGCGCCACCACTGCTTCTTGATGTTCTCCTTGAGCTCCACGCCCAGGGGCCCGTAGTCCCAGGCGGAGCGGGTGCCGCCGTAGATCTCACCGGCCGGGAACACGAAGCCGCGCTTCTTGGCGAGGGCGATGACGTTGTCCAGCGTGCTGGCGGGGGCCTTGGCCACGGGGATTCTCCTGGTGACGGTGCGGTATCAGAACCTCTCCAGCATAGTCATCGTCGGCCTGTGAGCGTCCCCACGTCGGAGCCTCTGCGACGGTCCCCGACTTGCACGACCCTCAGGCACTCGTGAGAATGATTGTCATGTCGTTCGCCTCGCGCCCCACTCGCCGCACCCTGCTCGCCGCCGTCGGACTCGGCGCCGGCGCCGCCGTCCTGTCCGCCTGCGGGGAGGGCGGAGCGTCGGAGGGGGACGGACTGAGGGTCGTGACCTCGGCATACCCGCTCGCCTTCCTCGTCGCGCGGGTGGGCGGCGAGCACGTCGCCCTGACCGATCTCACCACCCCGGGAGCGGACGCCCACGGGCTCGAGCTCTCCGTCAAGCAGACGATGACCGTCGAGCAGGCGGACCTCGTGCTGCAGATCCCCGGCTTCCAGACGGCGCTGGACGACGCGATCTCCACCCAGGACGGCGAGAACGTGCTCGATGTCTCCTCCGTGATCGAGCTGCTGCCCGCCAGCGCGGCCGGCGAGCACGAGGACCACGGCGGGGAGGGCGAGGAGGAGCACGCCGAGCACGAGGACGAGGGTGAGGAGGGTGACGAGGGAGAGGAGCACGACCACGGGCCCGACGACCCCCACTTCTGGCACGACCCGCTGCTGATGGCCGACCTGGCCGACGCCCTCGCCGCGCGTCTGGGCGAGCTCTCCCCGGACGCCGCGGAGGAGTTCACCGAGGCCGCGTCCGCGCTGCGCGGCGAGCTCGAGGAGCTGGACGTCGAGCTCGAGGAGTCCTTCGGTGCCGCGGACGCCGCGGCGGGCGGGCGGCGCACCTTCATCACCAGCCACGCCGCCTACACCTACCTCGCCGAGCGCTACGGGCTCCACCAGGTCGGGATCACCGGCGTGGACCCCGAGACCGAGCCCTCCCCGCAGCGTCTGCTCGCCCTCGAGCAGGTCGTGCAGGAGGAGGGCGTCACCACCGTCTTCTTCGAGACGAGCGCCTCCCCGAAGGTCGCCCAGACCCTCGCGCAGAACCTCGGGATCGACAGCGCCGAGCTCGACAACCTCGAGACCCGGCAGTCCGAGGACGCCGATTACGCTCAGGTCATGAGGAGCAATCGCGACGCCCTGGTGGAGAGCTGGGCATGAGCACCGGGCACGAGCCCGTCGTCGAGGTCCGCGGGGCCTCCGTCTCCCGGGGCGGACAGCGGGTCCTGCACGACGTCGACCTGCGCATCGTGCCCGGTGAGCTGGTGGCGCTGCTGGGGGCCAACGGCTCCGGCAAGTCGACGCTGCTGCGCGCCGTGGTCGGGGTGCTGCCGCTGGAGGCCGGGACCGCCCGCCTCTTCGGCCGGTCCGTGCGGCAGGGCATCGCCCACGACCGTCTGGGCTACGTGCCGCAGGACTCGACAGAGGCCGGCTCGATCCCCGCCACCGCCCGCGAGACCGTCGCGAGCGGTCTGCTGAGCGCCCGGTCCTGGCGGCCCAGGAGCCGGGACCCCCGTGTCGAGGAGGCGCTCGGGGCCGTGGGGATGGCGGATCTCGCCGGTCGGCCCATCACCCGCATGTCCGGGGGGCAGCGTCGCCGGGTCATGATCGCCCGCGCCCTGGTCCGCGCCCCGGAGCTGCTGGTGCTGGACGAGCCGTTCTCCGGCGTGGACCTGCCCACCCAGGAGCTCATCGCCGGTCTCTTCCGCGAGCTCTCGGCCGCGGGCACCACGATCCTCGTCGTCCTCCACGAGACCGGGCCGCTGGCGGGCGACATCCGGCGCGCCGTGGAGCTCGACCACGGCCGCGTGGTCCACGACGGCGCGGAGAGCGAGCGCCCGCGTCTGGACCCGGGCCACGACCACCCTGAGGACGCCGCCCCGCTCGACGAATGCCTGGGACAGGAGATCCACCCCCTATGATCTCGCCGATCGACCTCCTCACCTCCGACCTGCTGCGCTATCCGCTGATCATCGCGGTGCTCATCGGCCTGACCGCCCCCGTGGTCGGCACCTATCTGGTGCAGAAGCGGCTCTCGCTGCTGGGCGACGGGCTCGGGCACGTGGCCCTGACCGGTGTCGCGGTCGGCTGGCTGGTCGGGGCATGGATCACCGCCACCCCGGCGGACCTGCTCGCGATCCCCGGCGCCCTGGCCGCCTCCGTGATCGGCGCCGTGCTCATCGAGTACGTGCGCGAGGTCAGCCACACCAGCCGCGACGTCGCGCTGGCGATCCTCTTCTACGGCGGCATCGCCGGCGGCGTGGTGATCATCCAGCTCGCCGGCGGCACCTCCCAGAACCTCATGGGCTATCTCTTCGGCTCGCTGTCCACGGTCACCGGTCTCGACACCGTCATCTCCCTCGTGCTCGCCGTGGTGGTGCTGGCGATCGGGGTGGGCCTGGCCGGCCTGCTGGCCGCGGTCACCGCCGACGACGAGTTCGCGCGCGCCTCCGGCCTGCCGGTGCGGACGGTCAACGTGCTGATCGCCGTGATGGCGGCGCTGACCGTCACCCTCTCGATGCGGATCGTCGGCGCGCTGATGGTCTCGGCGCTGATGATCGTCCCGGTCGCCGCCGCCCAGCACCTCGTGGTGGGCTTCACCCGCACCATGCGCACCGCGATGGTGATCGCCGTGGCGTGCTCGCTGGGCGGGCTGCTGATCACGGTGTACGTCGACCTTCCGCCGGGCGGCGTGATCGTGCTGCTGACCATCGCCGTGTACGTCCTCGGACTGCTCGCGCGCTCGCTGCGCACCGCCCGCCCGACGACCGCACCCGGCGGCCCGGGCCCCGCCCGCGCGGGCGTGGCACCCGCCCGCGCACGTGCGACGCCCCACGAGTGATGGAGGTCCCGCCGGCGGTGGGCGACAATGGCGGCATGCAACGGAACACCCGCCAGCGCTCCGCGATCCTCGAGACGCTCTCGCGGCAGGACGACTTCCGCTCCGCCCAGCAGATCCACGAGCAGATGCGGGCCGACGGCGAGACCGTGGGCCTGGCGACCGTGTACCGCAACCTGCAGGCGCTCTCGCGATCGGGGCGGCTGGACGTGCTGGTGGCGGGGGACGGCGAGTCCCTCTACCGTCAGTGCGAGGACACCGGGCATCACCATCACCTGGTGTGCCGCGAGTGCGGTCGCACCGTCGAGTTCCTGGCCCCCAGGCTCGAGGCGTCGATGACGGCGATCGCCCACGAGCACGACTTCACCGACGTCGACCACACCCTGGAGGTCTTCGGCCTGTGCGCCGACCACTCGGGCATCGACGCCTCCGCCGGCGCCGACGGGGACTCCGGGCGCGGGGACGGGGCCGACGCACGATGATGCAGTGGGTCCAGGATCTGCCGCTGCTGCCGGCCGTGGCGTTCCTGTACGTGGTGATCTGGTGCCGCGCCGGCGGCACGTACCTGCTCGGCCGGGGTGCCCGTCGGGCTGCGCACCGCGGGCGGGTCGCCGCCTTCCTCGACTCCCCCGGGGTGGCGCGGGCCACCGATCTCGTGAACCGCTGGGGGGCGTGGGTCGTCGCGCTGAGCTTCCTCACCGTCGGCTTCCAGACCGCCGCCAACGCCGCCGCCGGGCTGACCGGGATGCCGGCGAGGCGCTACCTCCCGGCCCTCGCGGTCGGTGGTCTGGCCTGGTCGGTCATCTACGCCACCGTGGGACTGGTGGCCGTCGGCGCCTGGTTCCAGCTGTTCCTCGTCTCGCCCGCCGGCGCCGTCGCCGTGGCCGCGCTGGCCGTGGTGCTGATCGCGGTGCTGCTGCGGCACCGCCGTCGCAGGGGGCGCTCGACGGCCGAGGGCTCCTCGCAGGAGACCTCCGCCGACGTCCCGGCCGCGGCGGCCCCGCTGGTGCTCGCGGCCGAGCAGTCCGAGGTCCTGGGCCGCTCCGGGCAGGCAGGACCCGGCGAGCAGGGCGCGGATCAGCGCTCGGTCGGCTGACCGTCCGGCGCGTCCACCGCTGCTCCGTACCGTCGGTCCCGGCGCGCGTACTCGGTGATCGCGCGCCACAGCACCACGCGGTCCACGTCCGGCCACAGCTCGGGCACGAAGACCAGCTCGGCATAGGCGGCGTGCCAGAGCAGGAAGTTCGATGTCCGCTGCTCGCCGCTGGTGCGCAGGAACAGGTCCACGTCAGGCATGTCGGGATCATCCAGGTGGCGTGAGAAGCTCCGGGCGGTGATCCCCTTCGGGCTGAGCGTCCCGGCCCGGGCCTGCTCGGCGATCTCCCGGACCGCGTCGACGATCTCCGCTCGCCCGCCGTGGTTCACGCACATGTAGAGCGTCATGCGGGTGTTGCCGCGCGTGAGCTCCTCGGCCTCCCTCAGCTCCTTGATCACGCTGCCCCAGAGACGCTGCTCGCGGCCGATCCACACGATCCGCACCCCCCACGCGTTCAACGTGTCGCGCTGGCGGCGCAGCACGGAGCGGGAGAAGCCCATGAGGAACCGCACCTCGTCCGGGGAGCGCTTCCAGTTCTCGGTGGAGAAGGCGTACGCCGACAGATGGGTCACGCCGATCTGGAGGGCTCCGGCGACCACGTCCAGCAGCGCCGCCTCGCCCGCCTCGTGCCCTGCGGTGCGGGGCAGCCCTCTCCGGTTCGCCCAGCGCCCGTTGCCGTCCATCACCACGGCCACGTGCCCCGGGACGGTGGGGGCGGGCAGCTGCGGGGGCCGTGCCCCGCTGGGATGCGGGGACGGCTCCTGGTAGCCGTGACGGGCTGGACCGGGCATCGGGTCCTCCTGGTCGGTGTCGTCGGTGTCGTCGGTGTCGTCGATGTGGTCGATGGCTTCGGTGGCGTCTGTGGCGCGGTCTCCGCCGGGCCGCGCTCTCAGCGCTCTACATACTGCAGGGAGCGCACGGACCGCTCGAGGTGCCAGGTCACCGTGTCGGTGATCAGTCGTCCCGCTTCCTGCATGACGGTCTCGTCGGCGGTCAGCACGTTCTCCCAGTCGCCGGCGAGCAGGAAGATCATGTGCTCGATCGCGGACTGGCGCACGGCGATCGCGCCGGGCCGACGGCAGGAGGTGCACACCAGGCCGCCGGCGCGGATGTCGAGGGCGTGGTGAGGTCCTTCCGCGCCGCAGGCGGCGCAGACCCGCAGCTCGGGCGCCCAGCCCGAGACGGCGAGGGTGCGCAGCAGGAAGGAGTCCAGCACCAGCGCAGGGGCGATCCTGCCCTCCCCCATCGAGCGCAGCGCCCCGACCAGCATCAGGAACCCGCCCTGATGAGGATCGACGACCTCGTCGGTGAGTCGGTCGGTGGTCTCCAGCATCGCGCTGGCGGCGGTGAAACGGCTGTAGTCGGCGCTGATGCCCACGGCGAAGGCCTCGATCGTGACCACCTGGGTCACGGTGTGCAGGCTCTTGCCGGCGTGGAGCTGCACGTCCACGAGGTTGAAGGGCTCGAGCCGCGCGCCGAAGCGGCTGCCGGTGCGGCGCACGCCCTTGGCGACCGCGCGCACCTTGCCGTGGCGGCGGGTGAGCAGCGTGATGATGCGATCGGCCTCGCCCAGCGGGTGGGTGCGCAGGACGATCGCATCGTCGCGGTAGAGCTTCTGCTGCATGGTGCACCGAGCCTACGGCGGCGGGGAGACGCCGTGCCGCAGGCCCGCGCGGTGTCGGGCAGGAACTCCGTCACGCGGACGTGCGCGGGACGGCCACGAGACGGCTCGGGGCGATTCCGGACGGCCCACCGAGCGGTCGGCAGGAGGGTCCGACGCAGCGCGGCACGGCATGATGGGTCGCATCATCCGTCGTGCCGTGCCCGTCGCGGCGCTCGACCAGAGGGAGGCAGGGCATGGGGATCTTCTCGATGCTGCGCCGTGACGAATCGGCCAGGACCACCGCGCGCGAGGCCATGAAGGAGGCGCGCCGGGGCGGGGACGCCCCGTCCGGCGGTGCGCTCGACCGCGCGGTGACGATGATCCGCGACATCGGCCTGGACGGGAAGCTCACCTACGCCTCAGCCGCGGACACCGCCCGCCGGGCGCAGCGCGGTCGGGGGAAGAGGCGACCCGAGGTCGCGGTGCGCCGGATCGTGCGCCGTCATCGCCGAGGGGTGACCGCCGGCGGGTTCCTCACCGGGCTCGGCGGCTTCGTCACCCTGCCGGTGCTGCTGCCCACCAACGTGCTCGAGTTCTATGTGCAGTCCACCCGGATGGTGGGCGCGATCGCGGCGGTGAACGGCCACGACCTCGAGGACGAGGAGGTGCGGGTCCGGGTGCTGGCCGCCCTGGTCGGCGAGGAGTCCGGGGACGTGCTCAGGAACGTCGGCCTCGGGCCGGTCGCCGGCGCCGCGGCCCGCGGCGTCGCCGGGAAGCTGCCCGCGAATCCCCAGTCCGAGCTCGTGAGCGCGATCGGCGGACGCCTGGTGCGCCGCTTCGGGCTGCGCTCGGTGCGCCTGTTCGGCAAGGCGATCCCGGGCCTCGGCGGGGTGGTCGGCGCCCTCTCGGATCGCAAGCAGCTGAACCGCATCGCGGCGGCGGCGACGAAGGGCTTCCCGCCGGCTGCGTGATGCGGGTCTTCGCCGCACTGCGCCCCGCACCGGCGGCGCTCGAGCACCTGGACTCCGCCCTCGCGAGCGTGCGGTGCGGGGACGGGACCGGGCTCCGCCTCGTCGATCCCGAGCAGCGGCATCTGACCCTCGCCTTCCGGGCGGACCTGCCCGAGGGTGCGCTGCCCGAGACCCTCGACCGGCTCGCCGCGGTCGCGGCGTGCCACGAGCCCCTCACCCTGCACCTCAGCGGGGCGGGAGCGTTCCGCGGCCGCACGCTGTGGATCGGTGTCGGGGGCGAGACCGGGGCCCTCTCGTCGCTCCTGGACGAGGACCTCCTGGAGGAGCGGGGCCGCGAACGACGACGCGCCCATCTCACCGTCGCGCGCGTCTCCGCCCGCGCTCCCCGAGCGCCTCGTCGACGTCGCCGCGACCGGACCCCGCCGCCGGATCCCACCCGGCGGCGTCTGGACGACGCGGTGCGGGCGCTGTCGGTGTACCGAGGGCCGAGCTGGCCGGCGGAGGAGATCGAGCTGGTCTCCTCGCGGCTCGGCGAGGGCCGCGGCGGCGGCCCGCGACACGAGGTCCTCGCGAGCGTCCCGCTGGGCGGCTGAGGGACCGGCGCCCGGGCGGGTCGGCGTCCCTGGTAACAGTGCCCCTGGCAACGGTGTCAGCCGGGCCGGCGGCCGACGGCGAAGATCCGACGGAAGGGCAGCACGACGCCGTGCCCGGTGTCGGCGTACGCGCTGCGCAGGCGCGCGCGATACTCCTCCTCGAAGGCGGGGCGGAGCTGATCGGGCAGCGCCTGCAGCGTGGGCCGGGCGCCGGTGCCGCTGACCCATTCGAACACCGGATCGGGTCCGTGCAGCACGTGCAGGTAGGTGGTCTCCCAGGCGTCGGCCTCGAGGCCGAGGTCCTGGAAGGCGCGCAGGTACGTCGCCGCGTCATGGGAGGAGGGCACGGCCACGTCCCGCAGATGCTGCGCGTAGGGCTGCCGTGCCGCCAGTTCGCGCCGGATCGTGTGGCTGGGCTCCTCGAAGTTTCCCGGGACCTGCATCGCGAACCATCCGCCAGGGGCGAGCATCCCGGCCAGGCGCGGCAGCAGCTCGAGATGCCGCGGCACCCACTGCAGAGCAGCGTTGCTGACGAGCACGTCCAGCGGCGCGGACGGCTCCCAGTCCCGCAGGTCCGCGAGCTCCGCTCGGATGCCCGGGCGCTCACGGGCGCGCTCGATCATCGCCGGGCTGGAATCCACGGCGATGACCTCTGCCGCGGGCCAGCGCTCGGCGAGCAGCGCGGTCAGCGTGCCCGGTCCCGCCCCGAGGTCGGCCGCCCGTCGCGGTGCCTCGGCACGGAGGCGGGCGGTGAGCTCGAGGAACGGGCGAGCCCTCTCGTCCCCATAGCGCAGGTACTGCTCCGGGTCCCACTCATGAGGCATCGGCACTCCCTCGATCGTAAAATATTTTGACGTCAAGATATATCTGATCGGTCCGGGTGGCAAGGAGGGGCCGCGCCGCGCACCGTCCCCTCACAGCGGCGCGGTGACGGTGACCTCGGTGCGCGGCTGGACGAGCGACACCTCCTCGCCCGGTGCGACCCAGCCGCCTGCGAGCGCGGGGTCGTAGGCGGTCTCGACCACGGTGAGCTCCGTGCCGGAGGCCACGGTCGCGTCGATGCGAATGCTCTGCCCGGCGCGGAGACCGTGGATGGACAGGCTGGTCAGACCATCGGCGGAGTCCACCTCCGTCCCGTCCACGGTGACATCGGCGAGGACGCCCGCCGCAGGCTCGAGCGTGAGCGCCGAGCCCTCCCGCGGTGCCGTGATCGCCAGGCGCGCCCGCCCGTCCCCGAGGTGCTCGACCTCGACCTCGGGCAGGTCGAGGGCGGAGGTCGACCGGGTCCCGTCGAGGGCGCGACCCCACTCGGTGCTCCCGGAGACCTCCCAGCGGGTGCTCCCGTCGGCGCCGTCGACATGGGCGACCGCCTCCTCCTGGGTGGGCTCGGGAGCGGCGAGGGTCCAGGCGGTGCCCGCGACGGCCAGGCCGAGCGCGAGCGCCGCGGGGAGCACGGGGATCAGCAGCCGCTGGGGGCGAGGCCCCGTACGGCGTCCGGGGGCGGCGCTGCCGAGCAGCAGCGGGCCGGCCGCCGCCAGGGCGACCAGCGCGGTCCCGGCCAGCCCGCCGGCGGAGGAGGCGATGCCGAACTCCCCCAGCGACTGCAGCTGCGTGCCGAGCAGCCAGCCCGTCGGTGCCAGGGCGAGAGCCCGGACGAGGAGGCCCGCCGGTCCAGGGAGCAGCGTCGCGAGCAGGATCCCGGCGGCCGCAATCGCGGCGGGCAGGATCATCGATGCGCCGAGAGCCGGCGAGTACAGCCCGAGCGCCGCGAGCAGGAAGGTGACCACGAAGGAGGCGCCGAGCAGCACCGCGGCGCGCGGGACGAGCATGCGGGCGAGCACCCAGCCCGCGCTCGCCACCGCGGCGGCGGCCACCAGCTCCGCGAGCAGGAAGAGCTCGGCGCGCACCGGCTCGCGTGCGGTCTGCGAGAGCATCTCGGGCGTGACCTGGGCGGTCATCCGCCACAGCGCGAAGGCTCCGAGAACCGCGGCGGGGATGACCAGCAGGGTGACCACGGCCCCGAGGGCGGTGGCCACCCCTCCCACCTCGCCCCGACGACGTCGCACGAGCACCGCGGCGAGCACCGCGAGGGGCGCGAGCAGGCCGAGCATGCTCAGCACGGTCGGCGGGATCCGGACCACGCCCCAGGGCGCAGTGGTCTGGACCGGGTCCTCCGCCTCGCGGTGGGCGAGTGCGCCCAGGTCCCGTTCCCCGAGCTCCCGGGTCAGGGCGAGAGTCAGCTCGCCGTAGTGCTGCAGGGTGCCGGGATCGAGGTGCTCGACGTCGTCCTGGGCGGAGTGGTAGGCCCAGGCCTCGCCGATGATCGCCATGTCCATCCCCCACCAGCCGGACTCCCGGTAGGCGGTGAAGTCGGTGTCGTTGGGGATGAGGGCGAACAGCGCATCGCTGAAGGACTCGAACTCGGGGCTCGGCGCGGCGCCGATCACGGTGTGCATCGGGCCGCTGGTGCGGGTGATCAGCGGCCTCCCCGAGATGCCGCGCGCCTCGTGGTTCAGCACCACGACGGGCTCGACGAGCTCATCCGCTTCCTCCGCGAGGTAGTGCTCGGCGCCCAGCAGCCCGCGCTCCTCGCCGTCCACGAGCAGCACCACCAGGTCGTTGCGCAGCGCCTCGGGCCCCAGGGCGCGCACGGTCTCGAGGATCACCGCGAGGCCGACGCCGGCGTCGGCCGCCCCCGGAGCGTTCGGCACCGAGTCGATATGGGTGGCCAGCACGATGGTCCCGGTGGGGTCGCTGCCGGGACGGGTGGCGACGAGGGTGCGCACGTAGCCGGCGCTCGCCTCGGCGCCCTGCGCGCTCGCCCCGACGCCGTCGACGGTGCGGGTCTCGACGTCGAGCTCGGTCAGCTGGGAGGCGAGCTCCTCCCGTGCCCGATCGTTCGCGGCCGTGCCGACCGGGCGGGGCTCGGCGACGATCGGGGCCGCGGCCCCCGCGGCGCGCTCCGCACTGAACTCCTCCGCCGGGGCATCGGCCCCCCGCGGGGCGGTGGTGCCGCGGGAGGCGACGCCGGCGCAGACCGTCGCCAGCAGGACCAGCAGCAGCATTGCCGCCTGCCACCGCGGTGCGGTCGCTGCGGCGGCGCCCTCCGCCGTCGAGGGGGCAGCTGCGGGCACGGCGTCGTCGCCGGGAGGTCTCGTCATGAGAACTTTCTACAGCCCGCCCGCTCCGTGCGCATCGTCCGGGCGGAGGAGAGGCACGTTCCTGGCCCGGCGCCGCGGCCACACGGCCCCCAGCCGGGGCGGACCGTCAGCCGCTCAGCGTCTCGAGGCCCTGCAGGTCGGAGAGCTGGCCGGCCGCCTCGAGCAGTGCCGCCCGGAACGCCAGCAGCGAGGGATGGCCGGCCGCGCCGGCGCGGGCGGCGGTGTAGAGCGATCGGTGGGGGTGACCGGGCAGTCGCAGCACCCGAGTGCCGCCGAGATGCTCGGCGGCGATGATGCCCGGCACCACGGCGACGGCATGCCCCGAGCGGACCAGGTGCACCTGCAGCAGGGGATCCGGAGTGGTGAAGCGGACGTGCGGCTCGAACCCCGCCGAGCGCAGGTAGGTGCGCTCCCAGAGGCCGGTGCGGCTCGTCGAGGGATCCAGGGCCCAGGGGGCCTCGGTGAGATCGGCGAGGGTGCGCGCCTCCGTCCAGGAGCCGGTGTCCGGGAGCACCAGCAGCAGCAGGTCGCGCAGCAGCGCCTCGCGGTCCGTGCCGCGGCGCACCACCCGCTGGCCGCCCGGGTAGTCCTCCCCGAGGATCACGTCGTACCGGCGCGCGAGCAGTCCCTCGTACGCATCCTCGACCTCCTGCTGCGCCATCTCGAGCTGCAGCTGGGGGTGGTGCCGTGCTAGCACCCCCACCGCCGCCGGCGCCAGGGCGATCATCGGGGTCTGGAAGGACGCGACCCGCAGCACGCCCGCGGCCTCGCCCTCCGCGAGGGCGAGCTCGGCCTGAGAGGTCTCCGCGAGGGCGAGCATCTCCTCGGCGCGCCGGGCGAGACGGACCCCGGCGTCGGTGAGCACGACCCGTCGGCCCACCTGCTCGAACAGGGTGACCCTCGTCTCCCGCTCCAGCAGGGCGAGCTGCTGGGAGACCGCGGAGGGGGACATCGACTGCGCTCTCGCCACGGCCGACATGGTCTCCAGCCTGTGCAGTTCACGCAGCAGGAACAGGCGATGCAGGCTCAGCACGGACCACTCTCCCTTCGTGAAGTTCTGCTTCACGATACAGGTCGAGAACATTCGCTGGACCTGACTCGTCCACGCTGTGCACAGTGGAGCGGTGACGACTTCCTCCTCCACCGCGACCACGGCCTCCGTCTCGACGTCCGGCGCGCCGCGCCCCTCCTCGGGCGTGCCGTTGACCCCGGTGCTGTTCATCCTCGGCTCGTGCCTCTCGCTGCAGATCGGCGCCGCGCTCGCCACCCAGCTGTTCCCCGCGATCGGTTCGTGGGGCACCACGGCGCTCCGCCTCGGCATCGCCGCGGTGGTGCTGCTGCTCCTGGTGCGCCCGAAGGTGCACCGGTTCACCCGGCAGCAGTGGCTCGCGGTGATCGTCTTCGGCGTCGTGATCGGCGGGATGAACGGCGCGTTCTACGCCTCGATCGCGCGGATCCCGCTGGGCACCGCCGTGGCGATCGAGTTCCTGGGCCCGCTCACCGTGGCGGCGGTGCTCTCCACCCGCCGCACGGATCTGCTGTGGGTGATCCTGGCTCTCGGCGGCGTGGGCCTGTTCGGTCTCGAATCGGCCACCGGCGCCGCCTCCCTGGATCTGCTCGGTGTCCTGTTCGCACTGGTCGCGGCCGTCTTCTGGGGCCTGTACGTGCTCTCCAGCGCGCGGGTGGGAAGGCTCGTGGCCGGGCAGGACGGCCTCGCGGTCGCGATGGCCGTGGGAGCTCTCACGGTGCTGCCGTTCGGGGCGCCGGGCGCGGTGAGCGGCCTCCTGGACCCCTCCCTGCTGCTGATCGCGCTGGGCACCGCGGTGCTCGCCTCCGTGCTGCCCTACACCCTCGAGCTCGCCGCCCTGCGCCGGCTCCCTCGCCACGTCTTCGGCATCATGCTCAGTCTCGAGCCGGTCGTCGCACTGCTGGCCGGGATGCTTCTGCTCGCCCAGGAGGCGACCGCGCTGCGGATCACCGCCGCGCTGCTCGTGGTGGCCGCGAGCGTCGGGGTCACCCTCACCGCGCGCAGCACCCCGGCCGCCGAGCCGCAGCCGGCGGACGAAGCCCCGGGCTGGGACCTGCCCACCCCCACCCATGCGACCGTGACCGGGGAGATGCCGCTGCTCAGCGAGGAGGACCTGAGATCCTCCGACGCCGACGGCGCGGAACGGGACTGAGCAGCGGCGTCCACGGGCGGATCCACCGGGCCCGCCTCATCGCTCGAGGACGGGGACGATCCGATCGATCGTCCTCTCGAGCGCACGGCGATCGTCGCCGGAGACGATCCGGAACGCGACCATCTGCAGCGGGAACGCGTCCCGGTGCACCGCAGCGCGCGCGGCCGTCGGCTCGTCGGTGAGCTCGCCGATCACGTCCCAGCCGTGCCACCAGGCGAGCGAGGCGATGTCCTCCGCCGGGTCCTCGTGGGTCGCGAGATCCCAGTCGAGCACGGCGGAGACCCTCCCCTCGCTCCACAGCACGTTCTCCCCGCCCAGATCGACGTGGGAGAAGCAGGTCCCCTCATCGTGGATCTCGAGCGCGCAGAGCGCATCGGCGCGCCGCCGGGCCTCGGTTCGGACCCGGGCGGGCAGGAGCGGCGGCACCTCGTCGCGGAGCACCTCCTGCCACCGCTCACCGCCGGCGAAAGCCCTGCGCACAGCAAGGTCCGGGTGCTGCGGGTCGATCGGCAGCTCGTGGATCGCCTCCAGCAGTTCCCGCAGAGGCGCGCTCTCCCCGTGGCCGGGAGGATGGGGTCGTCCGTGGAGCCGGGCGGTCGGCACCGCGGTCACGCCCTCTGCCACGACCGGCTCGCCGCGGGACACCGGCACGTCGAACGGCAGTCGGGGCAGGGCGTCGACGAGACGCTGGGTGCGCAGCAGCTGCTCTCCCGCTGGGCGGTGGCGAGCGATGCGTACTGCGGTCCGGTCCGTGAGCACGACGTGGGAGGTGGTGCCGTGCTCGACGGTCTCCACCTGATCGGGAGGGGTGGGATCCCCCGCCGAGCGCAGCGCTTCGAGGATCAGCTGCTCGAGGAGCTGCTGATCGAGGAGCTGCGGTCCCGACGGGGGCATCGCCCTGCTCACCCTCCGCTCAGGCGCGGGACCGGGCGTTCCGGTTCAGCGCCGAGGTGATCGCCTCGAGCGAGGCGCGGGTGATCGACCCGTCGATGCCCACGCCCCAGAAGATGCGGTCGTCGATCTCGCACTCGATGTACGAGGCGGCCAGCGAGTCGTCGCCCTCGGTGAGGGCGTGCTCGGCGTAGTCGAGGATCCGCACGTCGATCTTGCGCTCGGCCAGGGCCTTGACGAAGCCGTCGAGGGGGCCGTTGCCGATCCCGGTGACCCGGTGCTCCTCGCCGTCGACCACGAGGGTGACGGTGATCCGGTCCGCGCCGTCGCCGGTGGACTCCTGATGCACGTCGCGGAAGCTGTAGCGGCCCCAGCGACGCTCCTCCTGGGATGTGGGGAGGTACTCGTCGGTGAAGACGTCCCACAGCGTCTCGGGGCTGACCTCGCCGCCGTCGGAGTCGGTGCGCTCCTGGACGATGCCGGAGAACTCGATCTGCAGGCGGCGCGGGAGGTCCAGTCCGTGCTCGGTGCGCAGCAGGTAGGCCATGCCGCCCTTGCCGGACTGCGAGTTCACACGGATCACGGCCTCGTAGGAACGGCCCAGGTCCTTGGGGTCCACCGGCAGGTAGGGGACCCTCCAGACCATGTCGTCGACGTCCTTGCCGACCTTCTCGGCGTCGGACTCCATCCTCTCCAGGCCCTTCTTGATGGCGTCCTGATGGGAGCCGGAGAAGGCGGTGAAGACGAGGTCCCCGCCGTAGGGGCTGCGCTCGGGCACCGGCATCTGGTTGCAGTGCTCGACGGTGCGCCGCACCTCCCCGAGGTCCGAGAAGTCGATCTGGGGATCGATGCCCTGGCTGAACAGGTTCAGGCCCAGGGTCACCAGGTCCACGTTGCCGGTGCGCTCGCCGTTGCCGAACAGGCATCCCTCGATGCGGTCGGCGCCGGCCAGGTAGCCGAGCTCGGCCGCGGCGACGCCGGTGCCGCGGTCGTTGTGGGGGTGCAGGGACAGCACGATCGAGTCGCGGCGGTCCAGGTTCCGGTGCATCCACTCGATCGAGTCCGCGTAGACGTTCGGGGTGGCCATCTCGACGGTCGCCGGGAGGTTCACGATCATCTTGTCCGTGGGGGTGGGCTTGAAGACCTCGATCACGGCGTTGCACACCCGCAGCGCATACTCGAGCTCGGTGCCCGTGTAGGACTCCGGGGAGTACTGGTAGGTGACCGCCGTGTCCGGGATGGTCTCCTCGTACTTCTTGCACAGCAGCGCGCCCTGCACGGCGATGTCCAGCACCGCGTCCTGGTCGGCGCGGAAGACGACGTCCCGCTGCACGACCGAGGTCGAGTTGTACAGGTGCACCACCGCGCGCCTCGCCCCGGCGATCGCCTGGTAGGTGCGCTCGATGAGGTGCTCGCGGGACTGCGTGAGCACCTGGATCGTGACGTCCTCGGGGATGCGGTCCTCCTCGATGAGGGCGCGCACGAAGTCGTAGTCGGTGCGGGAGGCGGAGGGGAATCCGACCTCGATCTCCTTGTAGCCCATACGCACCAGCAGCTCGAACATCCGCAGCTTGCGCTCGGCGTTCATCGGGTCGATGAGCGCCTGGTTCCCGTCGCGCAGGTCCACGGCGCACCATCGCGGCGCGCGCGTGATGCGGCGCGTGGGCCAGGTGCGGTCCGGCAGCTCGACCCGGATCTGCTCGTGGAAGGGCAGGTACTTGTGGGTCGGCATGCCCGAGGGCTGCTGGGGCGCGTCGCCGGTGGGGCCGACGACGGGGGCCGACGGGTCCCCTTCCGCGGCGACAGCGGCGAGGGCGGGGGTGGTGATCGTGGGGTCAGTCATCTGTGGAGGTCCTTCTCGCTGGGGGTACCGGTCGCCGGACAGCACGTCAGCCGCGACAGGCTCCCGGCGGTTCAGGACCCGTCGCGGCGGCGAAGCAGAAGCAGCGATCCACGCACGGGGTCACCGTAGCACCGCCGGGGCGAGCGTTCGGCGACGGCCACGATGCGAACGCCACTCCCCCGCTCTCCTCGCCTCAGAAGCCCAGCCGGCCCAGCTGCTTGGGGTCCCGCTGCCACTCCTTGGCGACCTTCACCCGCAGATCGAGGTGGACCTTGCGGCCCAGCAGGGCGTTGATCTCCTGCCGGGCGCGGGAGC
The DNA here is from genome assembly GCF_052446295.1 of Brachybacterium sp. AOP43-C2-M15. Taxonomy (NCBI): domain Bacteria; kingdom Bacillati; phylum Actinomycetota; class Actinomycetes; order Micrococcales; family Dermabacteraceae; genus Brachybacterium; species Brachybacterium sp. AOP43-C2-M15. The sequence continues at coordinate 96,931 of NZ_JBQSWB010000002.1, read as the reverse complement.
CGACGTCCTTCAGGCGAGAGCCGGCACGGCCGATGATGATGCCCTTCTGGCTGTCGCGCTCGACGAACAGGCTCGCGCGCACCACCACACGGCCGGTGCCCGGCTCGACCGGGGTGAAGGCGTCGCCGTCCGGGTCGACCTCGACCACCTCCTCGACGAGCACGGCGATGGAGTGCGGCAGCTCCTCGCGCACCCCCTCCAGGGCGGCCTCCCGGATCAGCTCGGAGATGCGGTCGTCGCGGGTCTCCTCGGTGAGCTGATCGTCGGGGTAGAGCTGGGGGCCCTCGGGCAGCTGGGCGGAGATCACCTCGAGCAGCACGTCGATCTGCTCTCCCGTGACCGCGGAGATCGGCACGATCTCGTCGACGTCCATCAGCTGGTCCACGCTCATCAGGTGCTCGGCCAGCACGTCCCGCCCCACCAGGTCGGTCTTGGTGACGATCGCGACCACCTTGGGGCCGCGCCGACCGCTGCGCATCTCCTGGAGGTCCTCGGCGATGAATCGGTCCCCGGGCCCGATCTTCTGGTCCGCCGGCAGGCAGAGGCCCACCACGTCCACCTCGCCGAGGGTCTCGCGCACCAGATCGTTCAGCCGCTCTCCGAGCAGGGTGCGGGGCCGGTGCACGCCAGGGGTGTCCACGAGGATGATCTGGGCGTCCTCCCGGGTGACGATCCCGCGGATGGCGCGGCGCGTGGTCTGCGGCTTGGAGGAGGTGATCGCGACCTTCTCCCCCACCAGCGCGTTGGTGAGCGTGGACTTGCCGACGTTGGGCCGCCCCACCAGGGCGACGAAGCCGGCGCGGTGCACCGGCGATCCTCCGTCGGTGCGCGGCGCGCCCGTCTCCGGATCGGGGGCCGCGCCGGGATCTCGGTCGGGATCCGTGTCGGGACCCCTGTCGGGATCTGTGTCGGGGTCTCGGTCAGCGCTCATCGTCATCCTCCTGGTCGGTCTTCGGGATCTGGTCGCCCTGCGGGGCCCTGCGCACCAGCACGGTGGACAGCCGCTTGCGCCGTCCGGCGGTCTTCTCGGCCTCGAGCTCGAGGCCGTGGACGACCGCGTGGGCTCCCGGGATCGGCACCCGACCGGTCACCTTGGCCAGCAGTCCGCCGACGCTGTCGATGTCGTCGTCCTCGATCTCGAGGTCGAAGAGGTCCCCGACCTCGGAGAGACCGGCACGGGCGGGCACCCGGTAGCGGCCGTCCCCGAGCTCCTCGATCTCGGGCTCCCGGGGATCGTGCTCGTCGGCGATCTCGCCCACGATCTCCTCGAGGATGTCCTCGATGGTGACGATCCCGGCCACACCCCCGTACTCGTCGACCAGCACGGTGATGTGCACGTGGCTCGTCTGCATCTGCGCGAGCACCTCGTCCGCCGCCACGAACTCCGGGGCGAAGCGGGCCGCGCGCATGATCTCGTGCACGGGGCGCTGCGGGCGCGGGTCCCAGGGCGAGTGGATCGCACGCATCACGTCCTTGACGTACAGCATCCCGCACAGGTCGTCGACGCTGGCCCCGATGACGGGGATGCGGGAGTACCCGGAGCGGACGAAGAGCCGCATGGCCGCGTCCGCGCTCGAGTCCGCGCTGATCGCGACCATGTCGGGACGGGGCACCATCAGCTCGCGGACCATCGTCTCCCGCAGCTCGAAGACCCCTTGGATCATGTCGCGCTCGCCGTCGCGCACGTGCTCGTCCTCGAGCGCGCGGTCCACGTTGCGGCGAGCCTTCTCGGCCCCGTCCCCCGGGTTCTCCTGATAGCCGGGACGCGCGGCGAGGGACGCTCCGACCGTGGTCAGCGCACCGGCGGGCAGCCACAGGATCGCGCGGACCGCGGCGACCAGGTTCCGGTTGGAGATCAGCACCGCTTCGGGGCGACGACGCCCGATGGTGCGCGGGGAGATCGCGAGCACGATCAGCACCAGCACGCCCGCGACCGCGAGGGTGGCGATCCCCGGGAGCACCAGGCCGGAGTATCCGAGCCGGTCCCGGACGGCGACCGCGATCCCCGCCACGGCGGCGACCATCACGGTCTCGGCGAGCATCCGGGCGAGCGAGACCGAGGCGAGGGTGCGCGCGGCGTCGGCCTGCTGGGCGAGCACCCGCTCGCGCACCCCGACGGGCCGCTCGGCGAGGGCCTTCTCGAGCACACCCCGGGAGACGGACATCTGGGCCGCGTCGACAGCGGTGAGCACGGCGGCGACCACGCCGGCGAGCACGACCAGCGGGACGAGCACCAGCAGTGCGAGCGTCAGCATGGGCGGAGTGGGTGCGGCTGCGAGGGAGGTTCCACGTCGGCGTCGGTCAGTGCGCCGGACGGGAGGCGAGGAAGGTCAGCAGGAGCTTGCGCTGGAGATCGAACATCTCCGTCCGCTCGTCCTCCTCCATGTGGTCGTAGCCCAGCAGGTGGAGGATCGAATGGACCGTCAGCAGCAGCATCTCCTCGACGGCGCTGTGACCGGCCTCCGCGGCCTGCGCCGTCGCGACGCTCGGGCACAGCACGACGTCGCCCAGCAGGCCCTCCGGGGCGGGGTGCTCGGCGCTGCCCGGGGTGAGCTCGTCCATCGGGAAGCTCATCACGTCCGTCGGGCCGGGGAGGTCCAGCCACTGCACGTGCAGCTTCTCCATCGCGTCCTCGTCGACGAACAGGATCGACATCTCGGTGGACGGGTGGAGGTGCATCGCCTCGAACACGAAGCGGGCCAGCTCGACGAACTCCCGCTCGTCGACGAGGGCGGTGGTCTCGTTGCGGATCTCGATGGTCATGCTCAGCTCCCCGTGCTCGGGCGGTGTCGGGAGTCTCGGCTGCCTCCCGGGCGGATCTCCCAGCGACCGTAGGCCTCGACGATGTCGCTGACCAGCCGGTGGCGCACGACGTCCCGCGAGGACAGACGGCAGAAGGAGATGTCGTCGATGCCCGAGAGCACCTGCTCGACCACGCGCAGCCCGCTCTGCTGGCCGCCCGGAAGATCGACCTGGGTGACGTCACCGGTCACCACCATGGTGGAGTTGAACCCGAGACGGGTGAGGAACATCTTCATCTGCTCGGGCGTGGTGTTCTGGGCCTCGTCGAGGATGATGAACGCGTCGTTCAGGGTGCGTCCGCGCATGTACGCCAGCGGTGCCACCTCGATGGTGCCCGCGCCCATCAGACGAGGGATCGACTCCGGATCGAGCATGTCGTGCAGCGCGTCGTAGAGCGGGCGCAGGTAGGGGTCGATCTTCTCGTTGAGGCCGCCGGGCAGGAAGCCCAGACGCTCCCCCGCCTCGACCGCGGGCCGGGTGAGGATGATCCGGTTGATCTCCTTGCTCAGCAGCTTCTGCACCGCCATGGCCACGGCAAGGTAGGTCTTGCCGGTGCCGGCCGGGCCGATCCCGAAGGTCACCGTCGAGGACTCGATGGCCTCGATGTAGCTCTTCTGCCCCATGGTCTTGGGGCGGATGGTGCGGCCCCGGGAGGACAGGATCGTGCGCGAGAGCACCTGCTCGAGCTTCCGCCCGCTCGCCCGGTCGTCCCCGTAGAGGCTCGCGGCCCGCTGGACGGCCTCCGCGGTGACGGCCTGGCCGGAGCTCGCCAGCTCGATGAGGGAGCGCATGATGTGCTCGGTGCGACGCAGGGCGTCCTCGGTGCCGCGCAGCGTCACCTGGTGTCCGCGCACGTGCACGTCGGTGTCGGGGACGGCGTCCTCGAGGGCGGCGAGGGCCTGGTCGTTCTCCCCGAGGACCTGGAACGGGCTGAGATGATCGGGGATGGCCAGCTTCCGCTCACGCGCCTCGGGGGCGCGGCCGGGGGCCGGGGACAGGGCGTCCGTCACAGTTCTCCTTCTGCGAGCTTCCCGCCCGCGAGGACGTGCGCGTGCACATGGAAGACCGTCTGACCGGCGCTCTCACCGGTGTTGAAGACCAGACGGAAGTCCCCGTCGGCCCGGGCGCCCGCCACCTGGGCGGCGACCTGCACGGTGTGGGCGAGCAGGGCGGGGTCGGCGGCGAGCTCGGTGACGTCGCGGCGGTGCTCCCGCGGGACGACGAGCACGTGCACCGGCGCCTGCGGATGCAGGTCCGCGAAGGCGATGACGCGCTCGTCCTCATGGACGCGCTCGGAGGGGATCTCCCCGGCCACGATCTTGCAGAAGACGCAGTCGGGATCCCGGTGCTCGGTGTCGGTGCTTCCCATGCGCTCGAGTCTACGGGAGCGAGGAACACCACCCGCACTTGGGGGCGGGGCCGGAAGTATGAGAAATTTTGATCACTATGACGAAGCTCGGAATCATCCTCGCCAGTGCCCGCCCCAACCGCGTGGGAGCGCATGTCGCCCAGTGGGTCCGCACCCATGTCCCCGCCGACGTCGAGGTGGACCTCATCGACCTCCGCGACGTGGCGCTGCCCGCCTTCGACGAGGTCACCAGTCCCAAGCAGGGCGAGCCCAAGGCCACCGCCCACGGCATCTCCTGGAGCGAGCGGATCGAGGCGCTGGACGCCCTGGTGATCCTCACTCCGCAGTACAACGGCGCCTACCCCGGATCCCTCAAGAACGCCGTCGACTGGCTCTACGCCGAGTGGGAGCAGCTGCCCACCCTGCTGGTCGGCTACGGCTGGGGCGCCGCGAACGAGGTGCTGCCGATGCTGGAGACGCTGATGAGCAGGGTCGGCGCGGACGTCGTCGGCTCGATCGGCCTCGGCTTCCGCGAGGACCTCTCGGTCGAGGGCGAGATGTTCGTGGCCGAGGAGAAGACGACCCTGCTGCGCGAGCAGCTCGAGCTGCTCGCCCGGAAGGCCCTCGCCCCCGTCGGCTGAGCACCTCCCGCACCCGCCGAGGACCCCGCCGCCCCGAGGAGAGGCCGCGGGGTCCTTCCGCGCGGCGCTCCGCTCAGCGCCCGTCTCAGTGCCCGTCTCAGTGCCCAGGACTCGCGTAGAAGCGGGACATGTACCGGAAGAACGCGATGCCGAGGACGAGCAGGAGCGGGCCTGCCAGGGGGGACAGCTGCGCCGTCCACACCGGCACCACGAGCTCGTCGGTGCGGCCCAGCAGGACCGTGGTGGGCAGGTACGCCATGAACGCGAGCGGGATCAGGACGGTCAGCAGCCAGGTCCCGGCCGTGCCGAAGATGGTCATCGGATAGGCACCGAAATCGGTCAGGACGCGATCGACCATGTCCTTGATGCGCACCAGCGGCCCCCAGCGGAAGTCCAGGGCGGACAGCGCGATCTGCAGTCCGGCCTCGACCAGGCCGCCGCCGAGCGCGGCGAGGGCCAGGAACAGGACCATGCCTGCGCTCCACGGGATCCCGATCAGGTTCGCGGCGGTGACCAGGATGGCCAGTCCCAGCACCAGGTCCCCTATCGTGCCGGGGTTGAAGTGGCGCGTCAGCAGCTGCATGAGGGGGCCTGCGGGGCGCAGCAGGAACCGGTCCCAGTCGCCGTTGCGGATCGCCTGGGCGCTGCCGCGGTGCTGGCCGAAGTTGATGGTGCACACTCCGTGCGCCGTCAGCCGCAGCCCGTACAGGAACGCGACCTCGCCCACGCTCCACCCGGCGATCGCCCCGAACGCACCGAGCAGCACCGAGATGAAGGCGAGCTGCGTGCCCTGGATGGCCGCACTGCCCAGGAACATCATCATCAGGTTCACCCGGTGCACCCGCATGCTGCGCCAGGTGCCCTGCACGAGGACGAGGTAGGTCCTCCACGCCGGGATCGGCCGGGCCAGCGTGCCCCGTCCCGGACGGATCTCAGCCACCGAAGATCACCAGCCTGCGGATCGCCCGGCGCCAGAGGAGGACGGCCAGGACGGTGAGCACGAGGATCCACACCAGCTGCAGCCCGATCGCGGCGAGGGTGTGCGCTCCCGGGGACGCGTCGACGTAGATCGTCAGCGGCACGAACACCTGGGAGGAGAAGGGCAGCAGGGAGAGCCCGCCGCTCAGCCACTCCGGCATGAACCACAGCGGGATCAGCGCCCCGGAGCTGAACTGGACGAACATCCGGTAGATATGGAAGGCGCCGGAGACCTCGAGGGTCCAGAACCCCACCAGGCCGATCATGAAGTTGAGGATCTGGGCGATCGCGAACCCGAGCACGATCGAGAGGGTGAACGCGAGGGCGGAGAGCACGGATCCCGGCGCGCCCAGGGCGCCGAGCAGCAGCCCGACGGTCACCGCGACGGCGGCGGCCGGCAGCTGCGCGGCAGCGGCGCCGACCTGCTGGGCCAGGGTCATCGGCACCGCCGAGAGGGGGCGCATGACGTCGAAGGCGATCGCCCCGGTGCGGAGCCTCCCGTAGAGGGTGTCGTAGACGAAGGGCTGGAACACGGTGGCGATCACGGCGCCGAGCACGGCGTAGGTGATCGCATCGTGCTGCGCGACGCCGGCCACTTCGGTGCGGGCGCCGTAGACCGCGGTCCACACCAGCAGCACCAGGACGACCTGCAGCGTGGTCCCGATGATGCCGCTCCAGGTGGCGGCACGGAACACGAACTGCGCCCTCCACGCCTGCAGGGCGCAGGCGAGCACTGCACGGATCGTCCCCCTCGCGCCGAGGTGCGTCACGGACTCCGAGCGGCGGGCACGCGGTGGCGCGATGCTCATCGGCGCGCCTCGCCGTCGAGGTAGATCCGGCGGATGACGTCCTCGATGCCGGGCTCGCGCGAGGTGATGTCGGTGACCTCGAGCGCGGCGGTGACCCGGTTGATCGCCGCCGGTGCGGAGATCACCTGCGGGTCGAAGCGGAAGGTGGCCAGCTGGTCGGTGCCGTCGGATCTGGTGCCGACCAGCTCCGGCCCCTCCACCCGGAGGTCCCCGGGGACGTCCGGGGCCCGCACCACGATCTCGCGATACGGGGCGTAGCGGGCACGCAGCGCGTCCAGAGCGCCGTCGTAGAGGATCCGTCCGTCATCGATGATCACCACGCGCCGGGCGAGATGCTCGATGTCGGCGATGTCGTGGGTGGTCAGCAGCACGGTGGTCCCCTCGGTGCGGTTCTGCTCCGCGATGAACTCGCGGATGCGCCCCTTGGCGACCACGTCCAGCCCGACGGTGGGCTCGTCGAGGTAGAGCACCGGGGGCCGGTAGAGCATCGCGGCGACGATGTCCCCGCGCATGCGCTGTCCGAGGGAGAGGGAGCGCACCGGGGTGTCGAGGAACGGCCCCATGTCCAGCAGGTCCACGAAGCCCTCGAGCGAGCGGCGGTAGTCGGCGCGGTCCAGTCCGTACAGCCGCGAGATCAGCTCGAAGGACTCCCGCAGCGGCAGGTCGGTCCACAGCTGGGTGCGCTGGCCGAAGACGGCGCCGATGCTGCGGGCGTTCGCGCGACGGTCCTTCCAGGGCACGATGCCCTCGACCTCGACATGTCCCGAGGTGGGCACCAGGATGCCGGTGAGCATCTTGATCGTGGTGGACTTGCCGGCGCCGTTGGGACCGAGGTAGCCGACGATCTCGCCGTCGTCCAGCTCGAGGGAGACGTCGTCCACCGCGCGAGTGAGGACCGTGTCGGTGCTGAGGAACGAGCGGAGTCCGGAGAAGCGCCCCTCGACGCGTCGGGGCCTCGTGAACTCCTTGACGAGGTGCTCTGCGCGGATCATCGCGCGGAACCGGCGAAGCGGTCGATCGCGCCGCGCAGTGCCCGGACCGTGGTCTCGGCGGTCCGGTCCCAGGTGAAGGCCGCCGAGCGCTCGGAGCCCCGTTCCCGCATCCGTTCGAGCTCCGCCCTGTCGCCGAGCAGCGAGACGATCGCCCGTGAGAGACCGTCGACCCCGGGATCCGCGAACGCCGCCGCCCCGCCCAGCACCTCGGCCAGGGCGGAGTTGCGGTAGGTGAGCACGGGGGCGGAGGAAGCCATCGCCTCGAGCGGGCCGAGCCCGAAGCCCTCGTACTCGCTCGGGTACACGAACAGCTCGCAGTGCCGGTACCAGGCCGGCAGCTCCGCGTCCGGGATCCGGCCGGTGAGCAGTATCCGCTCGGGGACCGGGCTGGCGGCGCGCAGCGATCGGACGCGCTCGTCGCCCTCGACACCGATGAGCACCAGGTGCACGTCCTCCGGGATGGCGCCCGCGGTCGCGGCACGGGAGAACGCCTCGATCAGGTCGTCCAGACGCTTGCGGCGGTGAGCTCCGCCCACGTTGAGCAGAGAGGACGGGGGCGCGCCGGCCGGTGGGAGGGGCCCGGGCTCGCCCACGAGCCTCGGCGCGAGCGGGGTGACCACGACCGGGGACCGCGGGGCCCAGCGCTCGATGGCGTCCTCGCGGGTCGATTCCGAGACCGCGAGGACGACGTCGGCGACCGCGAGGGCGCGCAGGGTCTGCTCGCGCAGGTAAGCGCGGGTCTGCTCACCGTAGAACTGCGGGAAGCGCTCGAACATGTCGTCATGGACGGTGACGGCCTGGGGACGGGCGTGCCCGGGCGGGAGCATGAACGCCGGGCCGAGATGCACCTCGGGCGAGAGCTCGTCGAGAGCGGCCGGAAGCACCCGATCGGTCCAGGTGACCCCGGGTCGTCGCTCCGTCGCGGCAGGGAGATCCAACCGGTGGATCCTCGCCGACGCGGGGAGGTCGGCGAACTCCGGCACCTCCTGCTCCGCAGGCAGGAGGATGTCCAGCTCCACGTCGCCGCGGCCGGCGAGGGCGGCGCAGAGCCCGCCGATGTAGCTGATGAATCCCCCGAATCCGGGGCTGGCCACGAAGGCGTCGACACTGACTCGCATGGGCCAGGAGCCTTCCAGGGCCCCGTCGGCCGCACAAGCGGTTTCCCGAAATCTCCTCGGATCCGGCCGGTCAGCCCCAGCGGCCCACCATCGCGCTGAGCACGGCGAGGGCGGCGGGGCCCGCCGTCGAGGTGCGCAGCACCTCGGGGCCCAGCAGCACGCTGCGAGCCCCGGCCTCGCGCAGCGCGTCGAGCTCGGCGGGGTCGATGCCGCCCTCGGGGCCGACGATCACGACGATCTCCTCCAGCCCGTCCTCGCTCGCCGTGCGCAGCAGCGGGGCGAGGCTCATCAGGCCGACGGACTCCTGCTCATGCAGGACCAGCACGAGGCGTCCCTCGGCCGCACGGCCCTGCAGAGCCGTGACGAGCTGCGCCGTGGTGACCGGCTCGTCGACCTCCGGGATCCCGGGGCGGCGGCACTGCTTCACGGCGGCTCGCGCGGTCGCGGCCCACTTCGCCCGGCCCTTGCGCAGCTTCTCCCCGCGCCAGACGGACACCGAGCGCTGCGCGATCCACGGCACCACCCGGTCCACGCCCAGCTCCGTCGCCGACTCGATCGCCTGCTCGTCACGGCCACCGGTGGCCAGGGCCTGCACCAGGGTGAGGCGCGGCAGTCGCTGCACGGCCGGGGAGGGGTCGGCGAGCAGTCGCAGCTCCAGCGCCTCCTTGCGAGCACCGGTCACCTCGGCGAGGGCCTGACGCCCCGGGGCGTCGGTGAGCAGCACCTGCTCCCCCACCCCGATCCGTGCGACCTTCGCGGCGTGGCGCCCCTCCTCGCCGTCCAGGACGAGGCGATCGTCCGCGCGCGCCGCTCCCAGGGCGTCGTCGAGGATCAGGAAACCCGGTGGCGTCGTCGGCACGGCGCAGTCCCTCCCGTCAGGCTCGGAGATCGCGCGGGCTCAGAGGTCGCGCAGGCGCTCGCGCAGCTTCGCGAACGGTCCGCGCTGGCCCTTGCTGCGGCGGGTGGTCTCGTCCCCGCGCAGGGCGGCGAACTGCTCGAGCAGCTCACGCTCCTCCTCGCTGAGCGAGGCGGGGACGTCCACGTCGAGGACGACGCGGATGTCGCCGCGGCGCTCGCGGCGCAGCGGGGTGACGCCCAGCCCCTTGAGCGTGATCTCCTCGCCCGGCTGGGAGCCGGGGCGGATGTCGAGCTCCTGCTCTCCGTCGAAGGTCTCGAGCGGGATGGTCGCACCGAGGGCGGCAGTGGTCATGGGCACCGCGATGGTGGTCACGAGGTCGTCGCCGTGACGGTCGAACATCTCGTGGTCGGTGACGGTGAGCTCGACGAAGAGGTCGCCGGAGGGGCCGCCCGCCTCGCCGGTCTCCCCCTCGCCGCGCAGCTGGATGCGGGTGCCGTTCTCGACGCCGGAGGGGACTCGTACGGTGACGGTGCGCTCGGCGGCGGTGCGACCGTGGCCGGAGCACTGGGTGCACGGGCTCTCGATGACGTCACCGTGGCCCTCGCAGGTGGGGCACGGAGCCATGGTCACCATCTGGCCCAGCAGCGACTGGGCGACCCGCTGCACGTGGCCGGAGCCGTTGCAGGCGGTGCAGCGGCTGGGGCTGGTGCCGGGCTCGCAGCAGGAGCCCGAGCAGCGATCGCACAGCTCCGCCGTGCGGAAGGTGACCTTCTCCTCAGTGCCGAAGACGACGTCGCGCAGCTCGATCCGCACCCGGCGCAGCACGTCGCCGCCCCGGCGCTGGCGGGGCACGGGCCCCTGGGAGCGCCCGCGCATGCCGGAGGCACCGGCGAACATGTCGAAGATGTCGTTGAAGTCGAAGCCCGCTCCCCCACCGGGGAAGCCGCCCATGCCGGGGCCTCCGCCCATGTCGTACTGGCGGCGCTTGTCCGCGTGGGAGAGGGTCTCGTAGGCCTGGGAGACCCGCTTGAACTTCTCGGCGGCCTCCGGATCCGGGTTCACGTCCGGGTGCAGGGTGCGCGCGAGCTTGCGGTACGCCTTCTTGATCTCCTCGGTGGAGGCGTCGCGGGACACGCCGAGCAGGTCGTAGTAGTCGTCGTTCACAGGTGAGGGTTCCTTCGCGGAGAGGCGAGTTGCAGGAGTGCCGGGGCGGGGGCTGCGCGGGGTGGAGGACCGCACGGACCCGCGGCAGGCTACTCCAGGTAGCGGGAGACGTAGCGGGCGATGGCCTGGACGGTGGAGATCCCGGTGACGTAGTCCATGCGGCTGGGGCCGAGGATCGCGAGATGGGACCCCGCGCCGTAGCCGGCCCCGACCACCGCGGCCTGGTGGAGGGCGCGGTCATGGAGCTCGGAGCCGATGCGCACCTCCACCGCGCCCGGGGAGGCGTGCATCTCGGTGAACAGCCGCAGCAGGACGAGCTGCTCCTCGAGCACGTCCAGCAGCGGCTCGACGTCGCGGGCGAAGTCCTGGGCGGAGCGGGCGATGTTCGCCGTCCCGGCCATCATGATGCGGTCCTCGGCGCGGCTCGCGGCGAGGGCGACGAGGGCCTCGGCCACCTCGGCGACGGCGGGGCGCTCGGGCCGGGGCAGCGCCTCGAGGTACTCGGCGAGGGGGCCGGCGAGGTCGGTGACCTCGCGACCGGAGACCACCCGGTTCAGGTGGTCCCGCAGCCCGGCGTAGTGCTCGGCGGGCTTGCCGGCGCTGATCGGGACGGTGCGCTGGTCGACGCGGCCGGACTCGAGGATCAGCACCACCAGCAGCAGGGAGTCGGCGACCTTGACCAGCTCGACGTGGCGGATCCGGGCCTGGCGACGGGCCGGGTACTGGACCATCGCCACCTGCTGGGTGAGCTGGGCGAGCAGACGCACGGTGCGGGCCAGCAGCTCCTCGACGTCGCCGACGTCCTCGAGCAGGGCGCGGATCGCACGGCGCTCGGGGACAGAGAGGGGCTTCACCGTCGCCACGTGGTCGACGAAGGCACGGTAGCCCTTGTCGGTGGGGACGCGGCCGGCGGAGGTGTGGGGCTGATGGATCAGCCCCTCCTCCTCGAGCAGGGACATGTCGTTGCGCACGGTCGCGGCGGAGACGCCGAGCTCGTGCCGCTCCAGCAGCGACTTCGAGCCGACGGGCTCGCGGGTCGCGACGTAGTCCTCCACGATCGCACCGAGGATCTGGAGCTTGCGCGGGTCCATCTCGCTCACCTCCTGCGCTGCGTGCACCCCGGGCGGGGCCGGCCTCGGACATTGGCACTCCTCGGTGCCAAGTGCCAATCCTACGCGTCCCCGGCGTGCTGCGCGGGGAGGTGTTCGCCACGGGTGTACGGTGTCGCGCGTGCCTGCTGACTTCCCCGACCGGTACGGCCGTGACGTGCTCTCCTCCGGTCCACCCGCTCATCATCGCCGTCGACCCGCGGCCCGTGAGGTGCCCGCGCAGCGGGACCTGGTCGTCGAGGAGGCCGCGACCGGATTCACCGGCGCGGTGACCCGGGTCGAGAAGATCGCCGGCGAGCTCGTGGTCGAGCTCGAGGACGGCCGCGGGGTGCGCCGCACCTTCCCCCTGGGGCCCGGGTTCATGATCGACGGGAGGCCGGTGGTGCTGACCCGGGCGATCGCGCGGTCCGCCACGGCTCCGGCCCGCCGGCGCTCGGCCTCGGGCTCCGTCTACGTGCAGGGCGCGAAGGCACGCACCGCCCGCGCCTCCCGGATCTGGGTCGAGGGCACCCACGACGCGGAGTTGGTGCAGAAGGTGTGGGGTCATGACCTGCGCATCGAGGGCATCGTCGTCGAGCAGCTCGAGGGCGCCGACAATCTCGTCGAGCGCGTCCAGGAGTTCGGCCCCGCGCCCGGGCGTCGGCTGGGGATCCTCGTGGACCACCTGGTGACAGGGTCGAAGGAGTCGCGCATCGCGGCCGAGGTGCTCGCGCTGCCCGGCGCCCGCGGCAACGTCACCGTGCTCGGCCATCCGTACGTGGACGTGTGGCAGGCGGTCAAGCCCGCTCGGGTCGGGATCCGGCAGTGGCCGCACGTCCCCAAGGGCACCGACATCAAGGTCGGGACCCTCGCCGCGCTCGGCTGGCCGCACGCCGACAAGGCCGACATCGGACTGGGCTGGAAGCGGATCCTCGCCACCGTGCGCTCCTACGCCGACGTCGAGCCGACCCTCTCGGGCCGGATCGAGGAGCTCATCGACTTCGTGACCGTCGACCGGTCCTGATCCTGCCGGGTCCTGCCTGATCCAGCCGGGTCCTGGGACGGTCCCCTGGTCGAGTGACGGTCACGACTGGGGGTTATCCCCCGCTCGACGCGGCGGCTCACCGCGCAGACCGCCTCGGACCGCGGAACTAGGCTGGTCCCATCAGCAACGTCGTCGGCATCCGCGCCGACCGTCGAGGAAGAAGGAATCATGAGCCAGACTCCGCATCCGCACGATCCGTACGGCACCGAGCCCGGCCCCTCCGCCGAGCAGGGCGCCCCGACCTCGGATCCCGCTCTCCACCCGCACGATCCCTACGCCTACGACGCGAGCTCCGCCTCCGCGCCGTCGGCCCCCTCCCCGAACCCCGCGGCCGCGCCCTTCGCGGCCCAGCAGCCGCCGCAGCCGCAGCCGTCTCAGTCACAGCCGTCGCAGCAGCACACCTCGGCGCAGGCCGCGCCCCCGCACCCGGGCTCGGCTCCGGAGCCGTACGTCGCCGCCGGCGGCGAGCGTCCCGACGAGCCCGGCCCCGGTGCCAAGGGCGTGTACGAGGGCGCGCTGTCCGGACAGCCGATCAGCCGCTCCGACTCCCGCCTGTGGGCGATGTTCTCCCAGCTCGCCGTGGTCCTCGGGCACGTGGTCAGCTGGGGATTCCTCGGCTGGATCGGGCCGCTGGTGATCTTCCTGATGTACAAGGATCGCGACCGCTTCGTGCGCTTCCACGCCGCGGAGGCCCTGAACGGGGCGATCGCCGTGGTCATCGCGCAGGTGGTGCTGACCATCGCGATCGCGATCTTCGGCGTCGTGACCATCGGCTTCGGCTGGGCGCTGTTCCCGCTGGCCGGTCTGCCGGCCCTGCTGCAGCTGATCTTCTCGATCATCGGCGCCGTCAAGGCCAACCAGGGCGAGTACTGGAACTACCCGTTCAACATCCGCCTGGTGAAGTGAGCCGCGCCGCATGAGGTGAGCTCGCCCGCACCGACGAGCCCCGGGGTCATCACGATCCCGGGGCTCTCGCACGTCCGCCCTCCGGACCTCCCGCCGCTCGGTCGCGCCCGCTGGCTCAGGGCACCAGGTCCCGGATCACCGCGTCGGCGAGCAGGCGCCCGGAGCGGGTCAGCACGGCGCGGCCGCCCTCGAGTGCCACCGGGTCGAGATGACCTCGGTCGCGATGCACCTCGAGCAGGGACCGGCGGTCGGGCGGGACCACCTCGACGTCGAGACCGTCGGCGATCCGCAGCTCGAGCATGATCCGCTCGACCAGCCGGTCCTGGGGATCGACCTGCTCGGAGTCCGCCACCGGCGCCTCATCGGCCGCGATCATCCGGGCGTAGCGACTGGGGTGCTTGACGTTCCAGGCGCGCAGGCCGTCGCGGTGTCGGTGGGCGCCGGGTCCGATCCCCCACCAGTCCTCGCCGCGCCAGTAGGCGAGGTTGTGCCGTGAGCGGTGCTCGGGGGTCCGGGCCCAGTTGGAGACCTCGTACCAGGACAGTCCCGCCGCGGTGGCGAGGTCGTCGACGAGCTCGTACTTGTCGGCCATGTCGTCGGGGTCGGGCGCCTCGAGCTCGCCGCGGCGCAGCTGCCGGGCCATGGCCGTGTTGCCCTCGATGATCAGGGAATAGGCGGAGAGGTGATCGACCTCGCACGCGAGCGCGGCGCGCACGGAGGTCTCGACGTCGGCGAGGGTCTCCCCGGGCGTGCCGTAGATGAGATCGAGGCTGACCTGCAGGCCCGCCTCCTTCGCCCACTGCACGACCTGCGGGATGCGCTCGGGATCGTGGGTGCGGTCCAGGGTCGCGAGCACCGACGGGACGGCGGACTGCATGCCGATCGAGACCCGGGTGATCCCGCCGTCGGCGAGGCGCGAGAGCGAGGCACGGGTGACCGAGTCGGGGTTCGCCTCGGTGGTGACCTCGGCGTCCGCGGCGAGCGGGGTCAGGGAGCGCAGGTGGTCGAGCATCGCGACCAGGTCGTCGGCCGGCAGCAGGGTCGGGGTGCCGCCGCCGAAGAAGACGGTGGAGACCTGGGAGTACTCGTAGCCGGTGGCACGGTCCGCAGCCAGGGTCAGGTCCATCTCCGCCATCGCGTTGACGGGATACTCCGCCTGCGAGCCGCCGCCGCCGAGCTCGGTCGCGGTGTAGGTGTTGAAGTCGCAGTACCCGCAGCGCACAGCGCAGAACGGGACGTGGACGTAGACGGAGAGATCCCGTCCCACGGGGCCGGTCATGCGCTCACAGCCCCATGCCGAGCCCGAGTCCGCGCCCGGTCGAGATCAGGCGGTCGGGGAAGTCGCTGCTCTCCCCGGCCTTCTCGAGGGCGAGACGGGCGGGGCGCACGAGCGACTCGTAGAGCACGGTCCCGGAGTCCCGGGACCAGGCGAACAGAGCTCGGGCCTGTGCAGGGCTCAGGCCCCGGAATGCATCGCCGATGCTCACGCCGTGGTCCGGCCGGGCGAGCAGCTCGATCCGGTCGCCGGCGGAGGCCTTCCCTTCCACGAGCACGCGGAAGTAGGAGCCGGCGCGCCCCTCGGCGGTGAAGCGACGGCCCCAGCGGCGGTCGTCCATCCACGCCGCGAAGGTGCCGCAGGGGTTGCGCGGAGTGGTCGCCTCGAGCTCGGCGGTGCCGATCCGCCACCGCTCTCCGATGACGGTCTCGTCGGTGTCCTGGCCGACGGTGACGAGATTCTCGCCGAAGGCACCGTCGGGCAGGTCCTGCCCGCGCTCGGCGGCGAAGGCCTCGCGCACTTCGCGCGAATAGGCGTAGACGGCCTTGAAGAGACCGCCGTGGTGCTCGCGGTCCCCCTGGACGTCGCCCAGCACGCCGTGCGTGAGCAGACGGACCGGCCCGTCCACGGGCCGCTTGTCGATACCGCTCATGAGCCCGCTGGCGGGGACAGGGAAGAGCTGCGCCACGGTGCACACGGCACCGAGGCGGGCAGGTCCGGAGCGGTCCAGCTCGACGGGGAGGGCGCTCATTTCTTCTTCGCGTCCTTGGAGGTCTCGGCGGCGTCGGAGGAGAGCGCGGCGATGAAGGCCTCCTGGGGCACTTCGACCGAGCCGATGTTCTTCATCCGCTTCTTGCCCTCCTTCTGCTTCTCGAGCAGCTTGCGCTTGCGGGAGATGTCGCCGCCGTAGCACTTCGAGAGCACGTCCTTGCGCATCGCACGGATGTTCTCGCGCGCGATGATGCGCGAGCCGATGGCGGCCTGGATCGGGACCTCGAACTGCTGGCGCGGGATGAGGTTCTTCAGCTTCCCCGCCATCTCGACGCCGTAGGCGTAGGCCTTGTCGCGGTGCACGATGGCGCTGAAGGCGTCCACCGGCTCGCCCTGCAGCAGGATGTCGACCTTGACCAGGTCCGCGATCTGGGATCCGGAGACGTCGTAGTCCAGGGAGGCGTAGCCGCGGGTCTTCGACTTCAGCTGGTCGAAGAAGTCGAAGACGATCTCCGCCAGCGGGAGCGTGTAGCGCAGCTCGACCCGGTCCTCGCTGAGGTAGTCCATCCCGCCGAGGTTCCCGCGCTTGGACTGGCACAGCTCCATCACCGCACCGATGAACTCGCTCGGCACCAGGATGGTGGCCTTGGCGACCGGTTCGGAGATCTCGTGGACCTTCCCCTCGGGGAAGTCGGAGGGGTTGAGCACCTCGACCTCGGTGCGGTCCTCCATCACCACCTGGTACACGACGGAGGGGGCGGTGGAGATGAGCTCGAGGGCGAACTCGCGCTCGAGGCGCTCGCGGATGATCTCCAGGTGCAGCAGGCCCAGGAAGCCGACGCGGAAGCCGAAGCCGAGCGCGGTGGAGGTCTCGGGCTCGTAGACCAGCGCCGCGTCGTTGAGCTTGAGCTTGTCCAGCGCGTCGCGCAGCACCGGGTAGTCGGAGCCGTCGATGGGGAACAGCCCCGAGTACACCATCGGCTTGGGGTCCGCGTAGCCGGCGAGGGCCTCGGTCGCGCCGCGCACGGAGGTGGTGACGGTGTCGCCGACCTTCGACTGGCGCACGTCCTTCACCCCGGTGATGAGGTAGCCGACCTCCCCGGGCCCGATCCCCCGGGTGGGGTGGGGCTCCGGGGAGCTGACGCCGATCTCGAGCAGCTCGTGATGGGCGCCGGTGGACATCATGTCGATGCGGTCGCGGGACTTCAGCGAGCCGTCGATCACGCGGATGTAGGTGACCACGCCGCGGTAGGTGTCGTAGACGGAGTCGAAGATCATGGCGCGGCAGGGGGCGTCGGGCTCGCCCTGCGGGGAGGGCAGGGTCCGCACGACGTGGTCGAGCAGCTCGGGCACGCCCACGCCCGTCTTGCCGGAGACGCGCAGCACCTCGTCGGGCTCGACGCCCACCAGCTGGCCGATCTCGGCGGCGTACTTGTCGGGCTCGGCGCCGGGCAGGTCGATCTTGTTGAGCACCGGGATGATGGTGAGGTCGTTCTCCATCGCGAGGTAGAGGTTCGCCAGCGTCTGCGCCTCGATGCCCTGCGCGGCGTCCACGAGCAGGATCGCGCCCTCGCAGGCGGCGAGCGAGCGGGAGACCTCGTAGGTGAAGTCGACGTGCCCGGGGGTGTCGATCATGTTCAGGGCGTAGTTCGTGCCGTCGACCTGCCAGGGCATGCGCACGGCCTGGGACTTCACGGTGATCCCGCGCTCCCGCTCGATGTCCATGCGGTCCAGGTACTGGGCGCGCATGGCGCGTTCGTCGACGATCCCGGTGATCTGCAGCATCCGGTCGGCGAGCGTGGACTTGCCGTGGTCGATGTGCGCGATGATGCAGAAGTTGCGGAGCCGCTCCTGGGGCGTCGACGCGGGAAGGATGTCCCGGGCCTCATCGGCCGCGATCCTCGGGGTCACCGGCATTCGTCCTCTCGTCGATGGCGCGCCCGGCGCACGTGCGCCGGGCATCGGCCCATCGTCTCACGGGCGGTGCGGAGCGCGCCGGTCGCTCCGCACCGGACGGGCCGACGTCACAGCGGGTCGGGCCCGGAGCCCTCCAGCAGCTCGCCGTTGCGGGGCACCCCGCCGGGGAACCAGATCGGCACCGCCCGGGCGCGCGCCGGGTCCGGGGCGTCCATCGCCTGCAGATGGACGTGGGGCTCCGTGCTGTTGCCGGAGTTGCCGCAGCGCGCGATCTGCTCGCCGGCGGAGACCTGCTCCCCCTCCCGCGCGGTGATGCTCCCCCGCTGCAGGTGGCACAGCGCCACGAATGCCGCGCCGCCTTCGTGCTGCGTCTCCAGGATCACGTGGTTGCCCGCGAGGGCCGGCCATCCCTCGCGCAGCCGCTGCGCCTGGGTGAGCGCGTAGCCGACCGAGGGCAGCCCTCGCCGGGCGGGATGGTCGTCCTCGCCGTCGTGCACGGACCGCACGACGCCCGCGATCGGCGCGAGCACGTCGCGACCGAATCCCGCGAAGGCATCCGCAGGCTCGGGGCGCAGCAGAGAGATGAGGGTGTATCGGCCGCTGCGCCCTTCGTCGTCGACCGGCACGAGGTCGATCGCGTGGGACGAGGCGCCGAGATCGGTGCCGTGGCTGGGGACGCGGTCGGCCGGGCTGTTCCGGACCTGCGACCGGCCGCGCAGCGGGCTGCGAAGTCGGAGCGGGGCCGTCATCTCACCGCGCCCCGGCTCAGGCCGCGGGGTGGAAGTAGGTCGAGCCGAGCGCGCGGGTGACGGCGCCGGTGACCATCTGCAGCTGCTCCATCTCGTCGTCGAAGTCCTCGACGATGTCGTCGAGCTGCCGGAAGCGCAGGCTCGCCAGGGCGCGGCCGATGATGCGGCGGCTCGGCTCCGCGGTGCCGAGGCGGTCGAAGCTGTTGCCGTGCAGCTTCGCCAGCGTGTCCAGGGCCTCGTCGATCTCGCTGAGGCAGTGCGCGGCCGAGCGCGGGAAGATCGAGTCCAGCAGCAGGAACTCGATGGCACGGGCGGCGCGGACCCGTCCCCGGTAGGAGCGAATATATGCTTCGTGCGCGCTGCAGGAGCGCAGCAGCATGACGGTCGAGGCGTCCGAGGAGTCCTCGAGGTCGTGCGCCTGGAGGTTCCGTGCGAGCATGTCGACCCGTTCGAGCAGCTGGCCGATGCGCAGGAACAGCCAGGCCTCGTCGCGGGTCATCGAGGAGTCGATGAGCCCGCCGACGACGGCGCAGCGGTCCTTGGCGAACTGGAAGGCGCCGTGCATGCGGGAGGGGCGCACCCCGCGCGGCAGGCCCAGGCTGGTGGTGTTCAGCGACTCCCACACCTCGGTGGACAGCGCCTCGCGCACTCCCCGCGCGTTCTCCCGCGCGGTCAGCAGCGCCCCGGCGACCGACGAGGGGTTCTGGCGGTCGGTCACCAGACGGTCCAGCACCCGCTGGACGGAGCGGTCGGACTCCTCGAGCCCGTCCACGCCGAAGATCTGGTACACCCCGGCGCAGGCCTCGCCCTCGTCGAGGGAGGCGTCCTCGGTGATCGACTGCAGCGACACGTCGAGGATGCGGGCGGTCTGGTCGGCCCGCTCGACGTACCGGCCGATCCAGAACATCGAGTCGGCGATCCTACTGAGCATCATGGGAGGCCTCCTCGTCGGTGCGGTCCTGGGCGGTGCGGGCGTCCGCCCCGTTCTCGGCGTCGGAGGCGTCGTCGGTGTTGATGTCCGTCTCGACGTCGATGATCGGGATCGCGGAGGTCACCGGATCGGGCTCCTCCGCGCGCTCCTCGACGTGCTCCTCGCGGAGGTCGTCGAACTCCTCGTACGCCTCGTCGGTCGGGTCCTCGATGCCCTCGTCCGTGCGCTCCTGGCTCCCGGAGAGCGCGTCCGACGGGCCTGCTGCACGGTCCGCGGCGAACACCCAGGTGTCCTTGGAACCGCCGCCGCGGGAGGAGTTCACGATCATCTCGCCCCGCGGCAGCGCCACCCGGGTGAGTCCGCCGGGCAGCACCCACACGTCGTCTCCGCTGTTCAGGGCGAAGGGACGCAGGTCGACATGCCGCGGCTCGGGTCCCTCCTCGACCAGGGTGGGGATGGTGGACAGCTGCACCACCGGCTGGGCGATCCAGCCGCGCGGATCGGTCAGCAGCCGTGCGCGCAGCGCCTCCAGCTCCTCGGTGCTCGCGGCGGGGCCGATGACGATGCCCTTGCCGCCCGAGCCGTCCACGGGCTTGACCACCAGCTCCTCGAGCCGGTCGAGCACCTCGACGAGGGAGTCGGGCTCCTCGAGCCGCCAGGTGTCCACGTTCGGAAGGATCGGCTCCTCGGAGAGGTAGTAGCGGATCAGATCGGGGACGTAGGTGTAGGTGAGCTTGTCGTCCCCGATGCCGTTGCCGATCCCGTTGGCGACCACCACGTTCCCGGCCAGCACGGAGCGCACCAGGCCCGGCACCCCCAGCATCGAGTCGGGGCGGAACACCTCGGGGTCGATGAAGTCGTCGTCGGTGCGCTTGTAGATCACGTCCACGCGGCGCAGTCCGGCGGTGGTGCGCATGTAGATGCGCTCGTTGCGCTCGACGAGGTCGGAGGCCTCGACGAGGTCCACGCCCATGGTGCGGGCCAGCAGCGAGTGCTCGAAGTACGCGCTGTTGTAGCGGCCGGGGGTGAGGACCACGACGGTGGCCTCCTCGCCGGCGGTGTCCGGGGCGGCGGCCTGCAGCGCCGCGAGCAGCCGGCCGGGGTACTCCCCCACCCGGCGCACGGGCCGGGCGGCGAACAGCTCGGGGAAGCCCTGCGCCATGGCGCGCCGGTTGGAGAGCACGTAGCTCACCCCGCTCGGGGTGCGCACGTTGTCCTCGAGGACCCGGAACTCGCCCTCCCCGTCGCGCACCAGGTCGATGCCGGAGATGTGGATGCGGACGCCGTTGGGGGGCGTGTAGCCGCGCATCGCGTCGACCACGTAGGTCGAGGAGGTGACCAGCTCCTCGGGGATCACGCCGTCGGCGATCGCCTGCTGGTCGTTGTAGAGGTCGTCGAGGAAGCGCTCGAGGGCGCGCACGCGCTGGCCGATCCCGGCGGAGACGCGGCCCCACTCCTCGGCGGCGATCACCCGCGGGATCGCATCGATCGGGAAGGGGCGCTCCTCCCCGGCGTAGTCGAAGGTGATGCCCTGGTCGAGGTAGCTGCGGGCGAGGGAGTCGGAGCGGGAGCGGAACTCCTCGAGGCCGAGTCCGGACAGGGCGTCGTGCAGCGCGGCATAGGTGGGGCGCACGGTCCCGTCGGGAGTGAACATCTCGTCACCGCCGGCACCGGTCCGGGCGCTGCGGAACAGCGAGGAGGAGGCAGACATGCCTACCATTCTCACATCGTCCCCGATCCCGTGCGGCTCCTCCGCCCAGGAAGCGAGAACCATGTCCCTGGTGTCCCGTCTGAGCTCCGCCCTCCGCTCCGCCGCCCGCAGTCCTGCGGTCCGCCGCGGGGCCCGGGACCTGAGCCGGGCCGCCGTGCGCAGCGCTCGGCAGCGACGCGGCCCCGAGCCGGCCGACGCGCCCGGCACCGGGGGCGGTGCCACCGGGAACGGAACCCGGACCGGGGACGGGACCGCGGCGCTCGCCGACCGCACCGGTCCCGCGCCCCTGCGCCTGGACTATTCCCCGCACGAGGACGACCGCCCGGATCCGGGCGAGGTGGTGTGGGCCTGGGTGCCCTTCGAGGAGGACCTCTCGCGCGGCAAGGACCGCCCCGTGCTGGTGATCGCCGAGGAGGACGCCTCCGCGGGCGGCGCCGACGGCTCGGGGCAGGTGCTGGTCGCGCTCATGCTCACCTCGCGCGATCGCACCGAGGAGGGCGGGGTGAGCACCGATGAGCACGGGGCGACCTGGGTCGACATCGGCACCGGCGACTGGGACCGTCAGGGCCGCCCCTCGGAGGTCCGGGCCGATCGGCTGCTGCGCCTGGCCCCGCGCGCTGTGCGGCGGGAGGGCGGCCGCCTGGACCTCGACCGGTACCAGCGGGTCGCCGCCGCCGTGCAGGAGGTCCACGGCCGCTGAGCTCGCACGGGCACGGTGCCGGACGGGCATGACCTGGCCGGACGGGGATGACCTGGCCGGACACCGACGAGACACGCCGCACACCGGCTGCTCCTCGGCACCGTGGCTCTGGTAAGGTCTGGCACCGTATGTGTGACATACCGTTCGGTGTGCGCATGACGTGATTCCGCCGTGTCAGGGATGACGTCTCGTGCGACCCGGGCGAGTACCCGTGGCAGCGACCCGGGACCGACGTCTCCAGGCGAATCCCCACCGCCGTCCCCGTCGGCTCCGTTCCTCGGCCGTCTCGGATGATCCACCGCAGCAGCACAAGAGAAGAGTCTTCGTGGCAAACATCAAGTCCCAGATCAAGCGGAACACGACGAACGAGAAGGCGCGCCTGCGCAATCGTGCCGTCAAGTCCGAGCTCAAGACCTACACCCGCAAGGTGAAGGCCGCCGTCTCGTCCGGCGACGCCGACGCGGCGGGCGAGGCGCTCAAGAGCGCCTCCCGCAAGCTCGACAAGGCCGTCTCCAAGGGCGTCATCCACCAGAACCAGGCCGCGAACCGCAAGTCCGGTCTCGCGAAGCTGGTCGAGGGCGTCTCGAAGTGATCTCCGGCAGCTGAGCTGCCCTCCCGGGAGCGCCCGGTACGGAACGGTCCGCACCGGGCGCTCCTGCGTCTGCGGAGGCCGTCGCCGCAGGTGCGCGATCCCGCGATCCCACGACTGCAGTGCGACCGGGCGGGTCGCGCTCAGCGGGCGCGGCGGGCGCGGCAGATCTCCATCACCATCCGCAGCACCGACCACTGCGGATCCCTCCCGGCGCCCTTGACCTCGTGGTCCGCCCGGGCCACGGCCTCCAGGGCACGCGCCAGGGAGCGGTCGCTCCAGCTCCGCGCCTCCCGGGAGAGGTTGCGCAGCATCCAGTCGGGCATGCCGAGGGTGCGGGCGCTCGCCCCGGGCACGGTGACCTTGGCCAGCGACCTCGTCTTGGAGGCGATCGCGGCGACGATCGGCACCGGGTCGGCGCCGGAGAGCTGGGCCTGCTGGAGCAGCTGCAGCGCCTCCTGCTCACGGCCGGCGATGGCGGCGTCCGCGACGGCGAAGGCGGTGGATTCGACGCGGCCGGCGGTCAGGGCGTGCACGTCCGAGACCGTGACCTGGGCGGGCTGCTCGCCCGGATCGGGGGTGGTGTCCTCGATCAGCTGCCGACTGATGGCAGCGAGCTCGGCGAGATCGGTGCCGAAGGCGTCGACCAGGGCCACCAGCGCCTCGGGCTGGATGCGGCGCTGGGCGCGGGCGAACTCGGCAGCGACGAAGGTCTGCTTGTCCCCGGCCCGCTTGACGGGGGCGGCGTCGACCCGCGGCACTCCGGCCTTCTTGAGCGCGTCCAGCAGCTTCTTGCCGCGGTTGCCCCCGCGGTGGACCAGCACGAGGGTCACGTCGGGTGCGGGAGAGCCCACGTAGTCGAGCAGCTCGAGCACCAGGGCGTCCGGAGCCGACTGCAGCTCGGGCACCACCACGAGGCGCGGCTCGCCGAACAGGGACGGGCTCGCGACCTGGGCGAGCGCTCCGGGCCCCGCGGCGTCGCCGGAGAGCTCGTGCAGGGCGACCGTGGGATCCGCCTCGCGCGCCAGGGCGCGCAGTCGCTGCACCGCCCTGTCGGCGATCAGGGTCTCGGTGCCGTGGACCAGCACGATCGGTGCGAGGGCGACGCTGTGCCACTCGACATCGCTCACGGCGGGCTCCTTCACTGCTCAGGGGACTGGTCGATCCTATCGGGCCGGACCGACGCTCCGGGGCGGCGCGTCCGGTGCGGCGGGCAGCACCACGGTGCCGTGCTCATCGGTGCGCACCACCTGGGCGCCGGTGCCGTGCAGCAGCGCGAGCGCTTCCCCCGTGGGATGGCCGAAGCTGTTCTCGCGGCCCACGGGCACCAGGGCGAGGTCCGCGTCGAGCTGCTCGTAGAGCGGGGCGTGCTGGAACCGGGAGCCGTGATGTGCGACCTTCACGATGTCCGCGGGGCCCGGGTCCTGGGACGCGAGCTCCCGCTGCGCGGAGGGTTCGAGATCGCCCAGCGCGATCAGGCGCGTGCCGTCCTCCCAGAGCACCTCGAGCACGAGCGAGCAGTCGTTCGCGGCGTCCCCCTCCCCCGAGCCCTTCTCGGCGGCGCTCGCCCGTCGGGCGTCCTCGGCCGAGCCGGGCCACAGCACCCGCAGCGCCACGCCGGGGCGGCGCCACTGCTGTCCGGTCACCGCGGCGACCACCGGGGTCTGCGGGACCACCTGCGCCGCCGCCTCGGGCAGCGGACAGATCCACTGCTCCTGCGGGGCGAGCGCGCCGTCGAGCGCCTCCCGTCCCCCGGTGTGGTCGGCGTGCGGGTGGGTGAGCACGAGCAGATCGATGCGGCGCACCTGGAGCCGGTCCAGGCATCCGCGCAGCGCGGAGGGATCGGGACCGGTGTCCACCAGCACGGTGGGCCGCTCGCGCGCCGATCCGGCGGGGCGCAGCAGCATCGCGTCCCCCTGGCCGACGGCGCACAGCGCGACGGTCCAGGGCGGTGGCCCGCCGTGGGGCAGCTGACGGCCGATTCCCGGGGCGAGCGCCACGACCAGGAGCACGGCGACCGCCCAGCGGACCGGGCGCCGGCGCCGGCCCACCAGGGCGAGCGCAGCGATGAGCAGCACGAGGATCGCGGCCAGCGCGCCGGGGGCGCCCTCGGGAACGGCGATGCGGGAGCCCGGCAGGGCGTCGGCGGTCCGGGCGATCAGCAGGATCAGGTGGGCGCCGCCCGACGCGATCGTGTACAGCGCCGTGGCGGCAGGGGACCACACCGCCCCGAGGACCAGGGCGGCCAGGCCGATCACGGTGGAAGGGCCCACCAGCGGGGCGACCGCCATGTTCACCGGCACCGCCCAGATCGACACCTCGGGGGTGAGCAGGATCAGCACCGGATTGCAGGCGAGCTGCGCGACCAGGGGGACGGCGAGCACGAGGGCCGCGGTGCGCCCGAGCCTTCCCCCGCTCAGCTCGGTGATCGCGGTGGCCAGCGGCGGGGAGGCGATCAGGATGGCGGCGGTCGCGAGCGCCGAGAGCAGGAAGCCGACGGACGCGGCGGTGACCGGGTCGAGCACGGACCACAGCGCGACGGTGAGGGCGAGGGCTGCGACCGGGGAGGCGCGCACCCCGGCGAAGCGGGCGGCGAGCAGGGGCGCGGCCATGGTGGCGGCACGCTGGACGCTCGGCTCGTCGCCGACCAGCCACAGATATCCGGTCATCACGAGCGCGGCCGCGACGAGTCGCGGGCGGCGGCGCACGCCGAGCAGCAGCAGCGGGATCAGCACCGCGCCGAGGACCATGGCGATATTCGCGCCGGAGACGGCGACCAGGTGGGAGATGCCGGCGCGCCGCATGATCTCCTCCGTCCGCTCCCCCATCCCCAGCGTGTCGCCCGTGGTCATGCCGCGCACCAGCGCCGCCTCGTCGTCGGGCAGGTGCGCGGTCGCCTCCCGCGCCTGCTGCCGCAGGGCATGGCGAGCGTCCTGAGCCGCGCCGGCCGCGCCGGAGCGGGCCACGGCCCGGACCTCCCGGGCGCGCAGCACCACCAGCGAGCCGCTCGTGGCCACCGCGCCGCGCACCCGGACGTGGTCCCCGTCTCTCACGCGCGACAGCTCCTCGATGCTCCCGTCGGAGGCGCGCACCAGCACCGGCACGGAGGCGGGCAGGGCGACCTGCCCGCGCCCGATCCGCGCCGGACCGGCCACGGTGCGGGCGCGCAGCTGCACCCCGTCGCGCGCCCATGCGGGTCCGCCGCGCGGCGCGGACGGGTCCGCCGCGGCGACGACGGTCAGCTCGACGGTGAGACCGCGCGAGGCGGCGTCGGCGAGCTGCTCCTCGGCGGCGCCGTGGCGCTGCAGCGCCGGGACGAGCAGCGCCCCGGCGAGCACCACGATGCCGAGATGCGCGGAGAGGGCGCGGGCCATGGGGGTGCGGCCCACCAGGGTGAGGGCGGTCAGGGCCAGTGCGACCAGCAGGGCAGCGGCGGCCACGGCCGCCGCGGCGCCCGCGGTGATCCCGAGCACCGCGAGCGCCCAGAGGCAGGTGGCGCCGGGCAGCAGACGCAGGTCGGAGCGCGTCATACGGTCGCCCGATCGCGCATCTTCTCGAGGGTGGCGGGGCCGATGCCCGAGACCTCCAGCAGTCCCTCGACCGCGGTGAAGGGACCGTTCCGCTCGCGGTGCTCGACGATGCGCTGCGCGATCGCGGGTCCCACGCCCGGCAGCTCCTCGAGCTCGGCGGCGCTCGCGGCGTTCAGATCGATCGTGCCGGCCCGGTCGCCCTGGCCGTCCCCGGACGCGCCGCCCTCCGCGGAACCCGGTGCGGCCTCCTCGCCGGCGTCCGGGCCGGCGAGGGGCGGCGGCGCCTCCCCGGGGACGGGCACGTGGATCTGCTCTCCGTCGGCGAGGGGACGGGCGAGGTTCACGGCGGTGAGGTCCGCCTCCTGCGTCGGCCCGCCGACGGCCTCCAGCGCGTCGTCGACGCGGGAACCGGCGGGGAGGCGCACCACCCCGGCGGCGGCGACCGCGCCGGAGACGTGGACGACCACCTCCTGCGGCGTCGCCGAGGCGGCCGGCTCCGCCTCGCGCTCCGGGGCGTCGTCCGGCGCCGTCGCGTCCGTCGCCGTGGCGGCAGGGACCGTCGCGGCAGGCTCCTCCTGGACCGGCTCGGCCTCGAGCGGGACCGCGGTGCCGGAGCCGGAGAGGTGGACGGCTCCGAGACCGATGAGCACGAGCACGGCGAGGCCGATCAGTGCGGACGGCGAGGGCGCCGGCAGGGATCGGCGCCTCGTCGAGTCCCCCTCGGTGTGGTCCCGGCGCTCGATGAGGGCCCGGCCGGTGCGGCGGTGCCTCCCGGCGCGACCCCTCGTGGACCGCTCCTGTGCTCCCATGCCCTCGAACCTAGGCGCGCGGGAGCGTTCCGCTCACCGTCGCACGGCAGATTGGGGACGGCGCGGAGCTGTGGAGGAGAGGTCGTCCATCGCGGAGCGTGCGAGGGGCCTCAGGCGATCCCGAGCACCGCCAGCCACTGGCGCCAGAACACCGCCGCGATCACCACCACGACGAGCAGGTACCACAGCAGGGTCAGCACCACCCAGCGGCGCAGCACGCTCGCCAGGGGCGACGGGAGGCGCAGATCACCGCTCTCGATCGTGCGGGCGAGGGTCGCGAAGAACATGGGGGCCGTGACCGCCCAGACGACCATGCACCAGGGGCACAGGGCCCGGATCGCGAAGATCGCGGAGATCGCCAGGAAGTGCACGTAGCCGAAGGCGAAGCTCATCCCGCCGAGCCGGGCCCAGCGATACCAGGCGGGCAGGACCGCGCCGGTGGCCATCAGCGCACCGGTCGCGCCCATGATCGCGAACCCGCCCAGTCCGATCGCCATGTTCGGGATCCCCAGCGCCGCGGACTGCCAGGTCATCATCACGCTGCCGCAGGAGATGAAGGGGTTCACGTCGCACGAGAGGCTCGCGCCGGGGTTCTGGAGCAGGAACTCCTTGCCGACCTGCAGCTCGAGAGCGGAGATCCATCCCACCAGGCCGCCGATCAGCAGCACCAGCCCGGTGAGCCGCTGCGGCGCGCGCTGCCGGGCGGCGCGCTCCGCGGCGAGCTCCGCATCGATCTCGGCCCGCAGGGACGCCTCGTCCTCGGCGGTGCCTGCGGTCTCGGCGGCGCCTGCGGTCTCGGGGGTGCTGTGCTCGGTCATCGTGGACGGTGCTCCTGTGACGAGGGCTGGCGGTCAGACGACGGGGTGCTCGCGGAACCACGCGGCGAGGTGCGCATTGCCCTCGTCGAGGCTCACGCGCGGGCTCCAGCGCAGGCGTTCGCGAGTGCGACGCTGGTCGAACCAGTGCGCGGTGGACATCTGCTCGGCGAGGAACTCGGTCATCGGCGGTTCGTCGTGGCCGGGTCGCCTCTCCCACACCCGCTCGATGACCCGCCCGGCGAAGCGGGCGGCGGCACCGGGGACGCGCAGCGTCGGCGCCGGGACCCCGGCCGCCTCGCACCAGCCGGCGAAGACGTCACGGACCGTGCGCGGCTCGCCGTTGGAGACCACGAAGCTCTCCCCGTGGACCTCCTCGATGCGGTCGTGGGCGGCGACGATGGCGTCCGCGGCGTTGGTGACATAGGTGGTGTCGATCAGCGCCATCCCGTCGTCCAGCAGCGGCAGCCGGCCGCTGCGGGCGCGATCGACGATGCGGCCCACCAGCTGGGTGTCCCCCGGTCCCCACACGACATGGGGACGGATCGAGGTGACCAGCAGGTCGTCGGCGCCGTCGGCCTCCATCGCCAGCAGCTCGGCGGCGGCCTTGGTGCGCGCGTAGGGTCCGCGGGCCTTCGTCGGGTCGGCGGCGGTGGCGTCGGCGCCCACGATCGCGCGCCCGAGGTGCGCCACCGAGGGCGAGGAGATGTTCACCAGCGCCCCTCCCCCGTTCGCCCGCAGCGCGTCGAGCACATGACGGGTGCCCTCGATGTTGATGGCGCGGTACTCGCTCTCCGGGCCGGAGATCGACACCTTCGCCGCCAGGTGGACGACGGCGTCGGCACCGCGGACCGCTCGCTGCACGTCCGCCGCCTCGGTGAGGGAGCCGGTGACGTCCTCGACGCCGTCGATCCCGGCGGGACGGCGCTGGAAGGCGCGCACGGTCGCCCCGCGATCGCGCAGGGCCGTGGCGACCGCCCCGCCGAGCATCCCGGAGGCACCGGTGACCAGCACGGTCGACGCGCTCACAGGGCGTCCGCCCGTTCTCCGCGCAGGGTCTGCTCGGACCAGCGCGACAGGGCCGCCCGATCGATCTTGGAGTTGTGGCGGATGTCGGTGGGCAGGGAGCGGGTGGTGAACACCGCCACCACCTCGGTGCCGCAGCGCTCGCGCACGGCGCGGCGCACGGCCTCCTGCAGGGAGGGGTCGGCGGGGCGCGGCCTGCCGGGCTTCCCGGGGCGGTAGCCGTCCTCGGTCTCGAGGATCACGACCACCTGCTGGGTGCCGCGGGGGCCGACGACGGCGGCGCCGGCGCGCCGCACCGTGGGCACGGACTCCGCGGCCTCCTCGACACGGACGGGGGTGAGGAGACCGTCGGCCGTCGCGAGGACGTGCGCCGCGCGGCCCTCGACCCACAGTCGGCCGGCGGGGTCGAGATGGCCGACGTCGCCGGTGGCGTGCCAGCCCTCGAAGCGCATGGACGTCCGGGTGGTGCCCCAGAGCATGAGGTACCGGTCGCGCACGTGCGGGGCCCGCACCAGGATCTCGCCGGTCACGTCGGCGTCGCGGGTGATCTCCCCGGTGGTGCGTCCCTGCGGGTCCATGACCGCGATCGCGATCTCGACGCGCGGCACGGGACGGCCCACGCACACGCCCGATCCCTCGCCCGCCTCCTCGATGCCCTCGAGGTCGATGGCGGCCACGGCCAGGCACTCGGTCATGCCGTAGGGCGTCAGCGTCCGCGCCTGCGGCATCAGGGCGCGCAGCTCCCGCAGCAGGTGCGCGGGGATCGGGGCGCCGGCGGAGAAGAAGCTGGCCGCGCGGGCCATCGCGGCGCGGCCCGCGTCGTCCAGCTGGTCGGCGGTGTCGATGATGTTGCGCAGCGCGGCCGGGGCGGTGAACACCGCGGGTCGGCCGAGGGCGGCGATGGCGGCGGCGAGCGCCGGGGCGGTCAGCTCGCCGGGACGGGTGATGTCCATGTCGGGCACCACGGTCGGCGCGCCGAGCGCCGGGCCCAGCAGCGCGAAGGTCGCGAACCCCGCCACCAGTCCGCGCTCGGGGGCCAGCTGCAGGGTGTCCCCGACCGCGTCGAACATCGCGCCGAGCTGGCGATGGGTCAGCACCGCCCCCTTGGCGGGTCCGGTGGAGCCGGAGGTGAACAGGATCGCGGCGTCGGCGTCGGGCGCGGGCCAGGGGGCGTCCAGCGGCGCGCCCAGGTCCCGCATCAGCGACCCGGAGCGGGCGAGCTCCGCGATCGAGGTCTCCACGCCGAGCGCGGCGCGGTCCACGGTGGGCAGCTGCTCGACCGAGAGCCGCCGGCCCGGCCAGCCCAGCGCCCGGGCGCCCACGAGGGCGCGCTTGATGCCGATGAACCAGTCCGGGTGGGAGCCGATCACGGCGCGGGTCAGGCCCTGCACGCCGAGCCCCGCATCGGCCACCACGGCCACGGCCCCGATGCGGAAGCAGGCGTAGAGCACGCCGGTGAGGTCCGCGCCGGGGGTGATCAGCAGGCTCACCCGGTCGCCGGGCCTCACGCCGTGGGCGAGCAGCCCGGCGGCGATGTCGTCGATCCGGCGGCTCAGCAGCGACCAGGAGATCTCGCGCCCCTCGCCGTCCTCGCCGCCGAGCTCGACGACGGCGGAGCGGTGGGCGTGGTGCGGGTCCTCGGCGAGCTCGGTGATGCGCGCGCCGATGGGCCGCTCGGGGGCCTGCTCCGCGAAGGCGGAGACGGGGCGCCGGTCCGGGGCGTGGTCGCGGGGCTCCTCGGCGGTGCCGAAGGTGGTCTCGAGCCAGTCGGCGACCAGACCCGCGACGTCGGCGTCCTCCCACACCAGGTGGGACGCGGACTCGAAGCGATGCACGTCCGCATGCGGGACCCGCTCGATCAGATCGCGCAGGAAGCGGTCGGAGAAGGTGATGTCCCGCGGTCCCCAGGCGAACAGGGTGGGCACGTGCAGCTCGGTGATGCCCTCGGCGACCCGTTCGAGCGTGGCGCGGGAGGGGTGGTCGGCGTGCGCGGGGATGTCGGCGACGAACTGGTCGATGCCGCGGCGCCGAGCACGAGAGCGGTAGGGCGCGAGATAGGCGTCCTGCACCTCGGCGGGCAGCGGGGGCCGGGACAGCGCCAGAGTGGTGCGCAGGAAGGCGTCGGTCACCGAGGTCGAGGCGGTGCGGAATCCCGGAGCGGTCGCGAGCTGCAGCGCCTTCGGCAGCGCCTCCTCGAGCCGCTGGTGCACGCCGGTGTTGGTGAGGATCATCCCGGCCAGGTCGTGACGGTTGTCGAGCGCCCACCCGCTCGAGATCAGACCGCCCCAGTCATGGCCGACGGTGACCACCGGCCCGCGCAGGGACAGCGCGTCCGTGAGCAGGGAGAGGTCGGTGACGCGGTCCTGGTAGCGGCGGGTGACGCCGGTGCGCTCGGACCAGCCCATCTCGAGCTGGTCCACCGCGATCAGGCGCCAGGGGATGTCCGCGCGCACCAGCGAGCGGAACAGGAAGGAGGAGGTGGGGTTGCCGTGGACGGCCAGCAGGGTGCCGCGGGGGCGGATCCCCTGCTCGGCGAGCAGCGGGCCGGAGTCCAGCAGGTGCCAGCGGCGCAGCTCGCCCGTGTGGTCGCGCACCTCGAGGCTGCGGTGCAGGCGCGGGTCCACGCCCGGCATCTGCGGATGCTCGAGCGTCGGGCGCTGGGGCTCCTCGGGGGTCGCGGCGCGTCGCCGTCCCGGGCTGCGGGTGGTGCTCACCACTGGACCTCCATCATCGCCGTGTTCAGTCCGGAGCCGACGCCCATCAGCAGCACGCGCTCACCGCGCTTCACGTCGTCCTGGATGTGGGCGAGGGTCATCGGGACCGCCTCGGCGGCGATGTTCCCCCAGTCCGGGAAGGTGACCGGGATCCGGTCCATCCCCACCCCGGTGATCTTCGAGAAGTTGCGGGTGTAGACCATCGAGACCTGGTGCGGGATGACGTGGTCGATGCTCTTGAAGTCCAGCCCTGCCTCGTTGGCCCCCTTCCAGGTGTCCACGATCAGGCCGATGCCGTTCTCGAGCAGTCCGTTGGAGTCGGTGCGCATGTCCTGCATGTCCGCGACGCACAGCTCGTGGTGCTCGGTGCCGGCGCGGGCCTGGGTGACCGTCAGGCGGTGGCCCTCGGGATGCTCGTCGGCGGGGCCGAGAACGGCCGCGGCGGCACCGGAGCCGAGGGTCAGGGAGGCGAACTGGTTGTTGAAGTCCGCGCGGGTGGAGTTCTTCGCGTTGATCCGCGAGATGGTGCCGCGCTGGACCTCTTCGACGTCCTCGGCGCCGACGATCACGGCGTACTTGATCTGGCCGCTGTCGATCATGCCCGCGGCCATCGCCATCGCGTTGACGAAGCCGAGGCAGGCGTTGGTGATGTCGAAGTTCATGCAGCTGGTGGGCATCCCCAGGGAGTGGTGGATGCCCGTGGAGACCGCCGGCTCGAGGTGCTGGCGGGAGACGGACGCGTTGATCAGCAGGCCCACCTGGTCGCGCATGATCCCGGCCTTGGCCATGGCGCGCTCGGCGGCGAGCACCACGCCCTGCTTCCAGCCGTTCTCGCGATCGCGCCACCAGCGGCGCTCGTACACCCCGGCCACCCGCTGCAGCACGCCCTTGGGGAGGCGCAGTCGCTTGCGGGCCGGGGCGAGCATCTCGTCGATCTCGTCGGAGGTCACGGTGACCTGCGGCAGGGTCATCTCGACCGCCAGCAGGCTGGTGTTCCTGTGGACGATCCCTGTGTTCCCGTTCCCCATCTGCGTGCGCTACCTCGTCAGTCCGTGTCGTCGATGCAGGAGGCCGTCGCGGCTCTGCTCATGCATCCGTCATTGTCACACCTGCGCCTGGGCACGCCCTCAGGTGGTGGTGGATCCCACGTCCTCCTCGTCCTCGAGGTGATGGCCGAGATGGTGCCGGGCGAAGGCGAGGCTCTGGCGCAGGGTGCGCTCCCGGATCACGGCGTTGCTGCTGGTGGTGACCTCGAGCAGCACGGACCCCTCCCAGCCCCGGTTGGCCAGGCGGCGCAGGATCTCCGCGCAGGGCTGATTGCCCTCGCCGGGCGGGAGGTGCTCGTCCTTGGTCGACCGGCCGGAGCCGTCGGCCAGGTGCAGATGCGTGAGCCGGTCCCCGAGGCGCTCGATCATCTCCAGCGCGTCGTCGCCCGCGGTCGCGGCATGGGAGAGGTCGACCGTGACGTGCTCGTACTCCTCGTCGGTCGGGTCGTGGTCCGGCAGGTAGTTCAGCACCTCGCGCAGCCCCAGCCGCCAGGGATACATGTTCTCCACCGCGATCGCGATGCCGTGCTCCTCCTCGAGCGCCGCGACGCCCTCGACGAAGCCCCGCGCGTACTTCCCCTGCCAGCGGAACGGCGGATGCGCCACGATCGTGGGCACCTCGAGCTCCTGGGCGATCTCGATCGTGCGCTCGACCTTCACCCAGGGATCCCGTCCCCACAGCCCCTGCAGGAAGAACAGGGTGGGCGCGTGCAGGGAGAGGATGGGCTGCTCGTACCGCTCGGAGTACTCGCGCAGGATCGACGGGTCCTGGCTGTCCTTGGGATAGGAGACCATGACCTCCATGCCGTCGTAGCCGATCTCGTGCGCGAGGCGGAAGGCCTCCTCGACGCCGGAGGGGAACACCGAGGAGGTGGACAGGCCCACCGGGATGCGCCGCTGCGGATCCTGCTCGCTGCGGGGATCGCCGGCGGAGAGCCGGTTGGACAGCTTCTCCTTCGCGGAGCGACCGGCGCTGTTCGCCCGTGTATAGGGCTTGCGGTCACGGCGTGGACTCACTGCATCTCCTCGGGACGGGGCGGGCGTGGTCAGTATGCATCAGGCCGCGCCCCTAGACTCTCCCGCATGCCGGTACGCGATCTCACCGCCGAGGACCATCTCGCCTACGCGACGATGACCGCCGACGCCTTCGGCGGCTCCTTCGATCCGACCGCCCCGGACGCGGCACGGGACTTCGCTCCCGGACAGACCGCGATCGGCATCGACTCCTCCTCCCTGTCCGCAGGGGAGGGCGC
The DNA here is from genome assembly GCF_052446295.1 of Brachybacterium sp. AOP43-C2-M15. Taxonomy (NCBI): domain Bacteria; kingdom Bacillati; phylum Actinomycetota; class Actinomycetes; order Micrococcales; family Dermabacteraceae; genus Brachybacterium; species Brachybacterium sp. AOP43-C2-M15. Next base: position 63,404 of record NZ_JBQSWB010000002.1, on the reverse strand, counting down.
CGTGCTCGCCGCCGGTGCCCGGATCCGCCATGACCGGATCATGCTCGGGGGCGCCACGGCACGCTGCGGCGGCGTCGGCGGTCTGGCCGTGCATCCGGCGCACCGCGGGGAGGGACTGTTCGGTCGGCTCCTCACCGCCGTCGTGGCGCGCTGCCATGCCGAGTCGATGCCCCTGTCGATGCTCTACCCCTCGAATCCCGCGATCTACCGCCGCTACGGCTACCAGGTGGTCGCCCGCGGCCAGTCGCTGATCGTGCCGCTGCTGGACCTGCAGCGCATCGCACCGGTGCCGCGGCGGCACCTGGTCCCCGTCACCGCCGGGACGATGCCGCGGGTGAGGGACCTGTACCACCGCCTGTGCGCCGAGGACAACGCCATGCTGCGCCGCGAGGGCCCGCTGTTCCCCGAGGGGCTCCCCGGCGGAGGATGGTCCGCCCTGCTGCTGGTCGACGAGGACGGTGACGACCAGGGATACCTCTCCTGGACCCGCCGCGGCGACGCCGGGGACGGCGTGGGCCTCGACGTGCACGAGATCCTCGGCCGCACCCGCGAGGACAGGCTGGCGCTGCTGCGCTCGCTCGGCTCGTGGGCGACGGTGACGGAGCTGGTGCGCCTGCGGCTGCGGACCGATGACCCGCTGCTGGACGTGCTGCCCGGCGGCCGCGCACGCCCCGACCCGTCGCCGGTCCCGCTGGTGATGATGCGCGTCGTCGACACCGCAGCGACCCTGCGCGCCCGCACCGCCCCGGCGGGTCTCGCGGGCGCCGTCCGCCTGGTCGTCGAGGACGGCACCGTCCCCGCCGGCACCTGCGCCGCGGCCGGTGACTTCCTGGTCTCCGCCGCCGAGGGGGAGATCGTCGCCCGTCCCCTCGAGGCCCGATCCTCCGGTGCCGCGGCGCCCGGCATCGCGGATCCCCCCGTGCTCGGCACCGTGCGCCTCGACGTCCACGCCGCCTCCCTGCTGCTGGTGGGCGGTCGCACGCTCGCCGACGCGCGCCGCCAGGGCCTGGTCGCCGCGGCGGACCCGGCCGCCGAGTCCTTCGTCGACGCGCTCCTGGCCGGGCCGCGGCCCAGCGTGCTGGACGCCTTCTGACCCCCGCCCTCCCCCGATCCCTGGAGCACCGCGCATGGCCAAGCTGCACTTCAAGTACGGAGCGATGAACTCCGGGAAGTCCGACACCCTGATCAAGACGGCGTACAACTACGACGAGCGAGGGCTGGCGACGCTCACCGTGAAGCCGGCGCTGGACACCAAGGGCGAGGACTGGGTGGTCGCGCGCGGCGGCGCCAGACGGCGGGTGGACGTGCTCGCCGCGACGGGGGACGACCTGCGCGCGCGGGTCAGGGCCGCGGCCGACGAGCGCTCGCTGCGTCCGCTGCACTGCGTGCTGGTGGACGAGGCGCAGTTCCTCGAGCCGCCGCAGATCGACGACCTGTTCCGGATCGCGAAGCAGGACGGCATCTCGGTGATCTGCTACGGCCTGCGCGCCGACTTCCGCACCGCGATGTTCCCGGGCGCCTCGCGTCTGTTCGAGCTCGCCGACAACATCGAGAAGCTCCCCACGATGTGCCGCTGCGGCTCGCAGGCCGAGTTCAACTGCCGCGTCGTCGGGGGGCGCTTCGTCTTCGAGGGCGAGCAGGTCGCGATCGACGGTGCCGAGGTGACGTACATGTCGCTGTGCGGTCCGTGCTTCCTGCACGAACAGGAGAGCGCCGGGGTCGCCGTCCTCGGGTGACCCCGGCGCGTCCGGGTCCGTCGGCCCCGGGGCCGACGCGCTCGGGTGATCAGCGGCTCAGGAGCTCAGCGGCTCGTCCTCGCCGACCTCGGCGTCGCCGCCGGCCCGTGCGCTGTCGGCGGACTTCTCCGCGACGGCCGAGGCACCCTCGTCGAGGGCCTCCTCGCCGCCGCCGAGGCGCTCCTTGGCCGAGTCGGCCGCACCGGCCACCGCGCCCTGCGCCTTGGCGGCGACCTCCGGACCCTTCTCCTTCACCGTCTCGGCGGAGTCCTTGGCGACCTTCGTCGCGGTCTCCCGGGCCTGGGTGGCGCGTCGCTGGACCTCGGGGTCCTCGGCCACCCGCTGCGCAGTGCGCTCGAGGGACTCGTAGGGGCCGCGACCGGCGCGGGAGCCGATCACGAAGCCGATCGCGAGTCCGGCCACGAAAATGAGCTTCTTCATCTCTGCCTCCAGGATCGTCCGGTGTGTGCCCTGCATCGTGCCACAGCCGCTTCGCCGCGCGTGCGGCGGACCTACCGAACGGTCCCGACTCCATCACAGGTTCTCCCCACCCGGGAGCCCCGTCCGGGCGGCCGGCGGGCCACGGAGGTCATACCATCAGAGGCAGGGCGGAGGCGTTCACATCTCGTCATCCCTCAGCCCTGTCCCACCGCACCGGCGCAGTGATCGAGGAGAAGCCTCCGTTGTCCCCTGAACTCCCTCCGCAGTCCCCCCACGACACCCCGGACCCCACCTCCGTCACCGTGGAGGACGTCGCGACGCAGGTCCGCTCCTGGGTGGACGCGGCGGCCGCCCGTCCCGTGCCGGGACCGGCGCGGATGCTGTCCGACCTGCTCCAGGACCCGAAGGGTCTCGACTTCACGCTCGCCTTCGTGGATCGCGTGATCCGGCCCGAGGACCCCCGCGCCGCCGCCGTCGAGCTGCGGCGGCTCGCGCAGGATCCGCCCGCCTTCCTGCCTGCGCCGCTGCGTCGCGTGATCGCTCTCGGCGGAGCCACCTCGGCCCTCGCCCCCTCGCTCGTGGTGCCCCTCGCGCAGGCGGCCATGCGCCGGATGGTCTCGCATCTCATCCTCGACGCGCGCCCGCGCCCGCTGGGCACGGCGATCGCTCGCCTCACGGCCGACGGCACGAACCTGAACATCAACCTCCTCGGCGAGGCCGTGCTCGGCGCCCAGGAGGCCGCGCGCCGTCTGCAGGGCGTGCGCGAGCTGGTGGGTCGTGAGGACGTCGACTACGTCTCGATCAAGGTGTCCTCGATCGTGGACCATCTGCCGCTGTGGGCGGCCGAGGAGACGGTCGACCACATCGTCGAGACCCTGCTGCCGCTGTACCTCGACGCCTCCCGCGGACAGCGGCCCACCTTCGTGAACATGGACATGGAGGAGTACCGGGACCTCGAGCTGACCCTGCGGGTCGTCGAGACGCTGCTGGACCGTCCCGAGCTCTCCTCGCTGCATGCCGGGGTCGTGCTGCAGGCCTACCTGCCCGATGCGCCCTCGGCGATGCAGCGCCTGCGCCGATTCGCCGAGCGTCGCGTCGCGGAGGGCGGCGCCCCCCTCAAGGTGCGCCTGGTCAAGGGAGCGAACCTGGCGATGGAGCAGGTCGACGCCTCCGTCCACGGCTGGACGCAGGCGCCGCTGCTGTCCAAGGAGGAGACCGACGCCCAGTACAAGCGGATGCTGCTCGAGGCGCTGGACCCGCAGCGGCTCGAGGCCGTGCAGCTCGGGGTGGCCGGGCACAACCTCTTCGACGTCGCCTTCGCGCACCTGCTGATGCAGGAGCGCGCCATCCCCGCCGGCCCCGGGCACGGCGTGGAGTTCGAGATGCTGGCCGGCATGGCGCCCGGTCAGCAGGCCGTGGTGCGCGAGGCGACCGGCACCATGCGCCTGTACGTGCCGATCGTGCACCCCCGGCACTTCGACGTGGCCGTCTCGTACCTGGTGCGTCGTCTCGAGGAGAACGCGTCCTCGGAGAACTTCCTCTCCGCGGCGTTCGAGCTCGACCGCTCCGAGGAGCTCTTCGATCGCGAGCGGCGGCGCTTCGCCGCGTCCCTCGCACGGGCGCTCACGGAGACCTCCGCGACCACCCACCGCGATCAGGACCGCGCCGCGGAGGTCGCTGGGAGCGGGGGGCGGCTCGAGCTCGGCACCCCCGCCCTGCCCGCGGTGCCGGGCGCCTTCCGCAACACCCCGGACACCGACCTGTCGACCCCCGCCAACCAGCAGTGGGCGGCCCGGATCACCCATCGCATCCGGGGCTCCGAGCTCGGCGTCGAGGAGGCGCGCGCCGCTCGCCTCGAGTCCGTCGAGGCCGTGGAGGCGACCGTCGCCCGGGCGCTCGCCGCGCAGCCCGCCTGGGAGCAGCAGGGCGTCGAGCGCAGGGCGAGCATCCTGCGCCGCGTCGCGGGGACCCTCGCCGCCCACCGCGCGGAGCTGCTCGAGGTGATGGCCTCCGAGACGGGCAAGACCCTCGAGCAGGGCGATCCCGAGGTCAGCGAGGCGATCGACTTCGCCCTCTTCTACGCGGAGCAGGCCGAGCAGCTCGCGCGGCGCAGCGATCTCGTCCCGAGCGCGCGCCCGCTGACCCTGGTCACGCCGCCCTGGAACTTCCCCGTCGCGATCCCCGTCGGCGGCATGCTCTCCGCGCTGGTCACCGGCAGCGCCGTGATCATGAAGCCGGCTCCCCAGTCCCGCCGCTGCGGCGCCCTGCTGGGCCGCCTGCTCCACGAGGCGGGGGTCCCCCAGGACGTCCTCACCCTGGTGGACGTGCCGGAGGACGAGGTGGGCCGGGCGCTGATCGCCGATCCGCGGATCTCGCAGCTGATCCTCACCGGCGCCTCGGACACCGCCGCCCTGTTCGCGTCCTGGCGGCCGGAGCTGCGGATCCTCGCCGAGACCAGCGGCAAGAACTCGATCATCGTGACCCCGCAGGCGGATCTCGACCTGGCCGCCCGCGACGTGGCCGCGAGCGCCTTCGGGCACGCCGGTCAGAAGTGCTCGGCGGCCTCGCTCGTGATCACCGTCGGCTCGGTGACCGTCTCGAGGCGCTTCTCCGCGCAGCTCGCCGACGCGGTGCTGAGCCTCCACGTCGGCCGGCCCACCGATCCCACCGTGCAGATGGGACCGGTGATCGAACCGCCCGGGGAGAAGCTGCGCTCGGGACTGACCGAGCTCGCCCCCGGGGAGACGTGGCTGTCCCCGCCGCAGGCGCTGGACGGTTCCGACACCCTGTTCTCGCCCGGCGTGCGCACCGGCGTGGCGGAGGGTTCCACCTTCCATCTCACCGAGTACTTCGGCCCGCTGCTGGGCGTGATCCACGCCGAGACCCTCGAGGACGCGGTGCGGATCCAGAACGGCACGGCGTTCGGGCTCACCGCGGGCCTGCACTCCCTGGAGCCGGCGGAGATCGCCTACTGGACCGAGCACGTCGAGGCCGGGAACCTGTACGTCAACCGCGGCATCACCGGCGCGATCGTGGAGCGCCAGCCCTTCGGCGGCTGGAAGCGCTCCGCGATCGGTCAGACCGCGAAGGCCGGCGGCCCGAACTACCTGGTCCATCTCATGGACTGGGCCGATGGGGAGCAGGTCCCCGATGCGCGTGCCGCGACCGGCGACTGGCTCGCCGAGGCACGGCACAGCGACCGCGAGCACTGGACCGGCGCCTTCGCACCGCGCGACGTCCAGGACCTGCACGGCGAGATCAACGTGCTGCGGCACCTGCCTCTGCCGGTGATGATCCGCGCCGCGGCGGGCGCCGCGCCGCACGAGCTCGAGCGGGTGCTGCACGCCGCCGCGACCGTCGGCGCCGAGGTCGAGGTCTCGGCGGACTCGCCGGGGCTCGCGGACGCGGCCCGCACCGCTGGCGTGGGCGCGGAGGCCGTGCACCTCGAGGACGCCGCCGCCTTCGCGGCGCGCGTCCCTGCGCTCCCCCAGCCCCGGATCCGACTGATCGGCGAGGCCGATGAGGCGCTGCGCACCGCGATCGCCCGGCAGGTCGAGGTCGCGCTGTTCACGGGGCCGGTGCTCGCCAGCGGGCGCGTGGAGCTGCTGCCCTTCGTGCGCGAGCAGGCGATCAGCGCCACCGACCACCGCTTCGGCAACCCGCTCCCCCATCCGCTGGACCTCACCGGCGGGGCGGGCTGGGCGCGCGGCCGCAGCTGAGAGGAGCTCCCGGGAGCAGCGGCCGTGCGGCCCGGCGGGCGCGCCTCGGGGGGCGCGGAGATCCCGGACCGTACCCTGTGCGGGTACCCCCGAGACCCCCTGCCCAGGAGCTTCCATGTCCGACGGCGCCCCGACGTCCCCGTCCGCCGCGCCCCCCGCCGCCCGACGTGCCCGGGATCCGTATCTCGACAACGCGCGCGGCATCCTCATCGTGCTCGTGGTGGTGGGCCACACGATCGAGTGCTTCGCGGTGGAGCAGAACTGGATCGCCGACGGGGTCCGGGTGTGGATCTACACCTTCCACATGGCCGCCTTCGTGGCCATCTCGGGGCACCTCTCGCGGTCCTACCGCAACGAGCCCCGCCAGGTGAAGCGCCTCCTGACCGCGATGGCGGTGCCGTACCTGATCTTCCAGACGGTCCATGAGGTCGGCAAGACGCTGCTGCTGGGTCAGCAGTTCCAGCTGCAGGTGTTCCTTCCTGCCTGGACCCTGTGGTTCCTGCTCGCGCTGCTGCTGTGGCGGCTCGCGACGCCGGTGCTGCGGCAGCTGAGGTACCCGCTCGTGTTCGCGGTCGCGATCTCCGTGATCACCCCGCTGGACCCGGACCTCGACTCGCTGTTCACCCTGGGCCGCCTGGTGGGGATGCTGCCCTTCTTCGTGCTGGGCCTGGTGACCACCCCGGCAGTCCTCGCGCGGATCCGCGCCTTCCCGCACCGCTGGGCCGGGGCGGCGGTGCTGCTCGGCGCACTGGTGTGCGCCGTCGCGCTGCGCGACCACGTCCGCGCCTCCCACTTCTTCCTGCGCGAGGCCTATCCCGAGGACACGGGCGCGCTGTGGGACATGGGCCTGCGCCTCGCGGTGCTCGTGGTCGGTGCGATCGGCACGCTCGCGCTGCTGGTCGTCTCCCCCCGAGGGACCTCCGTGCTCACCGTGCTGGGACGCCGATCCCTGACCATCTACCTGCTGCACCCCGTGCTGCTCCTGCCGATCCGGTACGGCGAGGGTCCGCCCGCCTGGCTGATCAGCTGGTGGGGCTCCCTGGTGGTGATCGGCGCCGGTCTCCTGCTGACCGCGGCGCTCTCCACCGGCATCGTCTCCCGGCTGACCCGCTGGCTCACGGATCCGCCGATCGGCGACCAGCTGGTGCGCGACGAGACGAGGGAGCAGGTCCCGCCGCACCGCGTCTGAGACGCACGGCGAGGGTGTGCACCAGGTCACAGGGGCGCTAGCGTAGGACCGGCCCGGTTCCCCGACAGCACGCGGAGGCCCTCCATGACCGGCTCCACCATCCCGTCGCGACGCGGCGTCCTCGCCGCCCTGGGAGGCGGCGCCCTGCTCACCTCCCCACTCGTCTCCCCGGCCCACGCCGCCCCCTCCGAGAGGACGCACCCCGCCGTGCCCGCGCCCGCCGTGCCCCCGCCCGCCGATCCTGTGCTCCGTCCGCTGCCCGCGGCGGAGACGGCCGCCCGTGCCGTCGCCGCCTCCGACGCCCTGCTGCGGAGCTTCCGCGCCGAGACGGATCCGGACATGCTGGTCGAGCAGGTGCCGCGCCAGCCGGACGATCCGGAGTTCGCCTACGTCTGGCCGCTCTCCCAGGCCCGCGCCGCGGTGACCGAGCTGATCGCCGCCCGGGAGGGCGCGCGGGGCACGGTGGACCCCGGGGACCTCGACCTGCCCGCCGCCGATGCGGCGCTGCGTCGCGCCCAGGAGCACTACTGGTACCCCGAAGGCGGCACCACGGGGCTCCCCGGCTACACCGCCGCGACGGACTCCGCGCAGGGCGCGCACGGGGATCTCTTCTACGACGACAACGACTGGATCGCCCTGCTGGAGATCGAGCAGCACCTGCTCACCGGCGGTGCCGCGGGAGATCTCGACCGCGCCGGCGCGCTGCTGGAGCTGTTCCGCTCCGGGGAGTCGACCGACCCCGATCTCGCCTCCCCGGGCGGCATCGAGTGGACCCAGGGCGAGTGGAACCAGGACCGCAACACCGTCTCGACCTTCCCCTCCGCCAAGGTCGCGCTGCGCTGGCACCAGCTGACCGGTGAGCAGGCCGCCCTCGAGGACGCCCTGCGCTGGATGTCCTGGGGCCGCGACACCCTGCTCTCCCCGGACACGGGACTGTACTGGGACAACATCAAGCCCGACGGAGAGATCGACCGCACCCACTGGACCTACAACCAGGGGGTGCCGCTGGGCTGCGAGGCCCTCGCCTTCGAGATCACCGGTGACGCCGTCCACCGTGACAGCGCGCTCGAGCTGGTCGACGCGGTCATCGCGCACTACGAGCCCTTCACCGAGGGGGCGGAGCTCGACGACCAGCCGATCCAGTTCACCGCGATACTGCTGTCGAACATGCTGATGGCGGAGTCGATCCTGGGCGGCGGGGTGCCCGGCCGCCGGATCACGGAGGCCTATGCGCAGCGGCTGTGGGAGAACCGTCGGGATCCGGAGACGGACCTGGTCACGGGCTCCCGGGAGAGCGACGTCGGCACGCATCTGCTGGACCAGGCCGGCTTCGCCCGCACCCTGGCCCTGGCGAGCCTGCCGCGCAGCAGCTGGCGGCACCTGAGCTGACCGGCACGGGTCGGCCGCTGCCGGGCCGGGCCCGGTCTCACCCGGCCGGGGTGGTCCCCACCCGCGCACCCTCGGGCACCACGCCGCCCTCCTCGCCGAGCACCGCGTCGCCGACCACGGCGACGTCGGCGCCGAAGGTCCAGTCGCCCTGCACGTCCAGGCTGGTGGCCTCCTTGAGGGAGGGCACACCCTCGGGGAAGCGGGGCTCGAAGTCCTGGATCAGCTTGTAGGAGCCGGCGGTCAGGGACACCTCCGGCACGGTCTCGACCTGCTGGACGAGGGCGACGCGCTCGTCGAGGGCGTAGGCGTCCGAGCGCACCAGCAGCAGATCGCTGGTGGCCTTGACCGGCAGGAAGCGGTCCCGACCCACCACGATCGCGGTGGCGCCGTCGAACACCTCGATCGCGGCGCCCATCGCGGTCTCGACCTGGTAGACGGGGGTGCTCTCGGGGTCCGCGGGATCCACCGTCTTCTCGTTGCGGATCAGCGGCAGCCCCATGACGCCGTCGCGCTCCTCCAGCACCGCCGCCATCTGCTCGAGGTCGAACCAGAGGTTGTTGGTGTGGAAGAACGGGTGGCGGTGCTCGTCGGTGAAGAAGTCCATCTCCTCGGCGGGGGTCTGTGCGGTGTCGCGCAGGATCAGACGCCCGTCGGACCTGCGCACCGCGAGGTGGCCGCCCTTGCGATCGGCGGCGGTGCGCCGGCACAGCTCGGCGGCGTAGGGCGCTCCGGTGGAGGCGAACCATGAGGCGAGCACGGGGCTGGGGACGGTGCCGAGGTTGTCCGAGTTGGAGACCGAGGCGTACTTGAAGCCCGCCTCGAGCAGCTTCTCGAGCAGGCCCGAGGTCTGCAGGGCGGTGTAGATGTCACCGTGGCCCGGCGGGCACCACTCGAGATCCGGGTCCGCCTCCCAGCTCGCGGGGGTGAGGTCGTCCGCCCGCAGCTTGGGCTCCTTGTTCTGCAGGAAGTCCAGCGGCAGGTCCCCGACGGGCAGATCGGGGTGCTTCGCGAGCACCTCGAGGGTGTCCTCGCGGGTGCGGAAGGAGTTCATGAAGATCAGCGGCAGGCGGGAGCCGGTGCCGCGACGGGCGGCCAGCACCTGCTCGACGATGATGTCGAGGAAGGTCTTGCCCTCCCGCACGGGCAGCAGCGACTTGGCCCGGTCCAGTCCCATCGACGTGCCCAGCCCGCCGTTGAGATTGATGATCGCCAGCTGGTCGAAGATCTCCTTGGCGTGGCCCACGTCGACCTTCACGTCCTCGAGCCGGGGCGGATCGAGGTACGGCTCGATGGTGTCCTCGGGAATCGTCCCGGTGACACCCTCCTCCAGCTGGCCGTAGTAATGGGTGAAGACGTCGATCGCGGTCCGGGCGACCCCGGCATCGGCCATCTTCTGCTGGGCGGCGGCGAGTCCATCGGTGCTCATGGTCACAGCGTATCGGGGTCACGGCGTATCGGGGTCACGGCGGATCGGGGTCACGGCGCTTCGGGGTCGCCGAGCCGGAGGGACGGCCAGCGGGCGAGAGCGCCGAGGACCGAGCGGTCGTGCGTCGCGACGACCACGGCCGACGGAGCCTGCTCGAGCGCGGAGAGCAGATCGTCCACACCGCTGATGCCGAGGTGGTTGGTGGGCTCGTCCAGCAGCAGGACGTCCGGCCGCTCGGCGAACAGGCGGGCCAGGCGGCGGCGGCGCCGCTCCCCCGGGCTGCCCCGATGCTCGCCCTCGGCGGGGTCCTCCTGGGCGAGGAGCCCGATCCGCGCACCGCCGAGCACGCGGGTCGCGCCGCTGCTGGGAGCCAGGCGCCCGGCGAGCACGCGCAGCAGCGTGGTCTTGCCGGCGCCGTTGGGGCCGACGACCAGCAGCCGGTCCCCGCCCTCGAGCCGCAGGGTGGTCTCGGCGAGCCTGCCCTGCACCCGCACCGCATCGGCCCGGAGCAGCGGCCTGCCCGGCGCGGTGCCGGCCTCGGGCAGGTGCAGCCGGGGCGGGGGCGGGGGCACGTCGAGCCGGTGTGCGGCGAGCTCCTCGAGCCGGCCGCCCAGGGCGCGCACGATCCCGGGGGCGCGCGACTGGCGCTGATGCCTGCCCGTGCCCTTGTCCGGGCGCCAGCCGGTGGTGAGCCGGGAGCGGGCGGCCGCCGCGCCGTCCTCGAGCCGGCGGTGCTCCTCCTGCTGGACGCGGTGGTCGGCCTCCCAGGCGGCGCGGTGCCGGCGTCGAGCCTCCTGCCACTGATCGTGGCCTCCGCCGACCTGCAGCGGCCGTCCGTCGCGGGTCGGGTCGAGGTCGAGGAACGCAGTGGCGACGTCCTTCAGCAGGACCCGGTCGTGGGAGACGATCGCGGCGGCGCCCCGGTGCTCGCGCAGGGAGGCCGCGAGGTGCTCGAGCCCCCGCGCATCGAGGTGATTGGTGGGCTCGTCGAGCAGGAGCAGGTCGTCACGGGCGGCGATGACGCCGGCCAGGCGCACGCGATAGCGCTGCCCGACGGAGAGCTGCGCGAGCGGACGGGCACGGTCGGTCAGCGCCCCGACCTCCTCGAGCGCGATCTCCAGCCGGCGCGGCGCGTCCCAGGCGTCCAGGGCCGTGGCCCGGGCGAGCGCCTCGTCGTAGCGCTGCGCAGCGGCGGCGCTCTCGTCCCTCAGCGCGGCGGCGGCCCGATCGATCTCCTCGAGGGCGCGCAGCGGGCGGGCGAGCAGCGTGTCGAGGAGGTCGCCGATGGTGCGGGAGGAGCCTGCGTCCGCGCCGCCCGTGGCGAGCTCCTGGCGGACCAGGCCGAGGGCGCCGTGGCGCTCGACGATGCCCGCCTCGGGCTCGAGGTCGCCCGCGAGGGTGTCGAGAAGGGTGGTCTTGCCGCGCCCGTTCTCGCCGACCACGGCGAGACGGTCGCCGGGAGCGAGCGTGAGGTCGACGTGGTCCAGGAGGACTCGCCCGCCCCGGGCGAGGCGCAGGTCGCGGGCCCGCAGATGCGCGGTGCCGGTGGACGAGGGGAACGGGGTGTGCTGGGCCATGGGGTGCCTTCCGGTGGTGGGTGCACCGGGCATGGCGGAGGGCCGCCCGGTGAGGATCCGGACGACGGCGTGGGGGTGTGGTGGGGCGCCGCCGTCAGCGGCGGGCGCGGGGACGCGCGATCATCGTCGCGGTCGAGAACTGGCAGCACATGCCTCCACGCTAGGCGACGTCAGGTGCGGTGTCACGGGGTTTTCCTGCGGCTGATCCGCCGACGATGGCTCCGTGCCTCCTTCGCTCCCCGAGCTGTCGGCCCTGGTCGAGCAGCACGAGGTCCGCGCCGTCGTCTCGGACCTCGACGGGGTGCTCCGAGTCTTCGACCGGTCGCTCTGGAGCGAGCTCGATGAGATGACCGGCACCGCGCCCGGCACCGCGTTCCGCGCGGTGCTCGGCAACCCGTATCTCGACGAGGTGGTGAGAGGACGGGGCACCCACGCGTGCTGGCGCGAGCTCGCCCGGCGCGACCTCGTGGAGGCGGGGAGCGCACCGGCCGATGCTCGGGCCGCCGTGGACCGCTGGGCCTCGACCCCGGCCCGGATCGACCCGGTGGTGCTGGCCGGGCTCCAGGGATTCCGGGCACGCGGGATCTCCGTGTTCGTACTGACCAACGGGACGGATCGGGTCCCCGCCGAGCTGAGCGAGCTGGGGCTCGACCCCTTCCTCGGGCCGGGACGTCGACTCCTGCTGAACTCCGCGGACCTCGGGGCCGCGAAGCCGGACCCCGAGGCGTTCCGCCGCGCGCGGGAGCGGATCCAGCAGGTCCTCGGCGAGGAGGTCCCGGCCGCGCGGATCGCGCTGCTGGACGACACGGCGGGACATGTGCGGGCGGCGAGGTCCTGCGGCTGGCACGCGGTCCTGCACCGGGCGGACGGCATCGGCCCTCCCCTCCCCTAGAATCGTCTCCCATGAGCACAGTCCTGTCCGCAGTCGCCTGGCCGTACGCGAACGGCCCCCGCCACATCGGCCATGTCGCCGGTTTCGGCGTCCCCTCCGACGTCTTCTCCCGCTACATGCGCATGGCGGGTCACGACGTGCTCATGGTCTCCGGCACCGACGAGCACGGCACCCCGATCCTGGTGCAGGCCGACGCCGAGGGCATCACCGCCCGGGAGCTCGCCGATCGCAACAACCGCCTCATCGTCGAGGACCTCGTCGCGCTGGGGCTCTCCTACGACCTGTTCACCCGCACCACGACCCGCAACCACTACCAGGTGGTCCAGGACATGTTCGTGACCGTGCGGGACAACGGCTACATGGTGGAGAGGACCACCTCGGGCGCGATCTCCCCGTCGACCGGCCGCACCCTCCCGGACCGCTACATCGAGGGCACCTGCCCGATCTGCGGTGCGGGCGGCGCCCGCGGCGACCAGTGCGACAACTGCGGCAACCAGCTGGACCCCACGGACCTCGTCGACCCGGTCTCCCGCATCAACGGCGAGACCCCGGAGTTCGTCGAGACCTCCCACTGGTTCCTGGACCTGCCCGCGCTGGCCGCCGAGCTGGGCCGCTGGCTCGACGAGCGGGAGGAGACCGGGCTGTGGCGCCCGAACGTCATCCGCTTCAGCCAGAACATCCTCGAGGACATCAAGCCCCGCGCGATGACCCGCGACATCGACTGGGGCATCCCGGTGCCGGGCTGGGAGGACCAGCCGAACAAGCGCCTGTACGTGTGGTTCGACGCAGTGATCGGCTACCTCTCGGCCTCGATCGAGTGGGCCCGCCGCTCCGGCGATCCCGACGCGTGGCGGACATGGTGGAACGATCCCGACACCCTCGCCTACTACTTCATGGGCAAGGACAACATCGTCTTCCACTCCCAGATCTGGCCGGCGGAGATGATCGCCCAGAACGGCCGGGGCGACAAGGGCGGCGAGCCCGGCCGCTTCGGCGAGCTGAAGCTCCCCACCGAGGTCGTCTCGAGCGAGTTCCTCACCATGGAGGGCAAGAAGTTCTCCTCCTCCAAGGGGGTCGTCATCTACGTCCGGGACGTGCTCGAGCGCTACCAGCCCGATGCGCTGCGCTACTACATCTCCGCCGCCGGCCCCGAGAACCAGGACGCGGACTTCACCTGGACCGACTTCGTCTCGCGCACCAACAACGAGCTGGTCGCCGGCTGGGGCAACCTCGTCAACCGCACCGCCGCGATGATCGCGAAGAACGTCGGCGAGATCCCGGCCGCGGGAGCGTTCGAGCCGGTCGACGAGAAGCTGCTGGGCGCGATCCGCGAGGGCTTCACCACTGTCGGGAAGCTCATCGAGGCGCATCGTCAGCGCGCCGCGATCGCCGAGATCATGCGCCTGGTGGGCGAGGCGAACCGCTACGTCTCCGAGACGGAGCCGTTCAAGATGAAGGCGGAGGAGCAGCGTCCGCGGCTGCTCACGGTCCTGCACGTGCTCGCCCAGGCGGTCACCGACCTCAACACGATGCTGGCCCCGTTCCTGCCCACCTCCTCCAATGCGGTGGAGACGGCGCTGGGCGGCGACCGGCAGATCGCCCCGATGCCGCGCATCGAGGAGGTCGAGGACCTCGACGGAGGGCCCGGCTACCCGATCATCACCGGTGACTACACGGATCTGGCCGCCTGGGAGCATCGTCCCGTGGCCGTCGGCCGCCCGGTCCCCAGGCCCACCCCGATCTTCGTCAAGCTCGATCCCCGCATCGCCGAGGAGGAGCTCGAGCGGCTCGAGGCCGAAGCCGCCGCGGAGTGATCCCGTCGCGCCCTTCTGCGGGGAAGGGCGCGACGCCGTCGGGGACGGGACGCGGCGAGGTGTAGCGTGGCCGGACCCTGATCCCCGACCCGATACCCGACTCGATACCCGACTTGATACCCGACGAGGAGGCGATCTGCCATGACCACGTCAGATGCCCGACCCGATGACGCCGGGACTCATGCTCAGCACCTGAATCCGAAGGTCATCGCGATCAGCGTGGCCGCCGCCGTCGGCGGTTTCCTCTTCGGCTTCGACACCTCTGTGATCAACGGAGCGGTCAATGCGCTCTCGAGCGAGTTCTCCCTCGGCGCCGGGCTGACCGGCTTCGCCGTCTCCTCGGCGCTGATCGGCTGTGCCGTGGGCGCCTGGTTCGCGGGCGGCCTCGCCAACCGCTTCGGTCGCATCCCGGTGATGGTGATCGCCGCGATCCTCTTCTTCGTCTCCGCGATCGGCTCGGGGCTCGCCTTCGGGGTCTGGGATCTCATCGCCTGGCGCGTGGTGGGCGGCTTCGGCGTGGGCGCCGCGAGCGTCATCGCCCCGGCCTATATCGCCGAGGTCGCGCCGGCGAAGTTCCGCGGGCGCCTCGGCTCGCTGCAGCAGCTGGCCATCGTGCTGGGCATCTTCACCGCGCTGCTCTCGAACGCGATGATCGCCAACGGCGCCGGCGGCGCCGCCGAGTCCTACTGGTTCGGGGTCGCGGCCTGGCGGTGGATGTTCATGATCGAAGCCGTGCCCGCTGCGGTCTACGGCATCATGGCGCTGTTCCTGCCGGAGTCGCCGCGCTACCTGATCGGCAAGGGGGACGTGGACCGCGCTTCGAAGGTCCTCTTCGACTTCACCGGCGAGCTCGACGTGAACCTCAAGATCGAGCAGATCCGCAAGACCCTCGAGCGGGAGCAGAAGGAGAGCCTGCGCGACCTGCTCGGCGGGAGGTTCGGCCTGAAGCCGATCGTCTGGCTCGGCATCCTGCTCTCGCTGTTCCAGCAGCTGGTGGGCATCAACGTCATCTTCTACTACTCGACGACGCTGTGGCAGTCGGTCGGCTTCGACGAGTCGCAGGCGCTTCTGACCAGCACCATCACCTCGGTGATGAACATCATCGCGACCATCATCGCGATCCTGCTGGTGGACAGGGTGGGCCGGCGCCTGATGCTGCTGGTGGGCTCGGCGGGCATGACGGCGTCGCTGGGGCTGATGGCGCTGGCCTTCTCGTTCGGCGAGATCGCCCCCGGGTCGGATGCCGTCGCGCTGCCCGACCCCTGGTCCACCGTGGCACTGGTCGGGGCCAACGCCTTCGTGATGTTCTTCGGCACCACCTGGGGTCCGTTGGTGTGGGTGCTGCTGGGCGAGATCTTCCCCAACCGCATCCGCGCCTCGGCCCTGGCCGTGGCCGCCGCCGCGCAGTGGGGTGCGAACTGGGCGGTCTCCTCGACCTTCCCGACCCTCTCGGAGATCGGCCTCACCTTCGCCTACGGCCTGTATGCGGGCTTCGCGCTGCTCAGCCTGGTCTTCGTGTACCTCTGGGTGCCGGAGACGAAGGACCGCGAGCTCGAGGACATGGACACCCTCCAGCTGGGGCGGGCCCGGAAGGGCGCCGGGGGCCCCGAGGAGTCGGGGGACTGAGGAGCACCGGTCCCCGGGGCGGATCCCGGGGACCGGTGCCCTGGGCGGCTCAGCCCTCCAGCAGCCCCTCCGCGGCGGCGGCGATGTGCGCCGCGTCGATGCCCGCCCAGGCGAGCAGCTCGGGACCGGTGCCGGAGCCCGGCACGCCGTCCACGGCCAGGTGCGCGAGATGCAGGTCCGCGATGGGCTCCTGCGCGAGCGCCGCGAGGACGGCCGCGCCCAGGCCTCCCTCGGCGTGATGGTCCTCGGCGACGACGACCCGGCCCCCGGTCCCGGCGACCGCCGCGCGCACGCCGTCCGCGTCCAGCGGCTTGACCGAGTAGGCGTCGATCACGCGGGCCCGGATGCCGTGGTCGGCGAGGCGGGCCCCGGCGGCGAGCGCCTCGTGCAGCGTCACGCCGGCACCGATCAGGGTGACGTCGTCGTCCTCGGAGCTCAGCACCGTCTTCGACCCGCCAACGGGGAACTCCTCCCCCGCCTCGTACAGTCCCGGGTAGGCCCCCCGGGTGGTGCGCAGGTAGCTGACCCCGGAGGTGGCGGCCATCCGCTCGACCAGGGCGACGGTCGAGGTGCCGTCGGCCGGGTACAGGACGGTGGAGCCCTGGATCGCGGCGAACAGGGCAAGGTCCTCGAGGCCCATCTGGGAGGGCCCGTCGGCGCCGATCTCGACCCCGGCGTGGGAGCCGACCATGCGCAGGTCCACGCGGGAGACGGGCGCCATGCGCAGGAAGTCCGCGGCACGGGTGAGGAAGGCCGCGAAGGACGAGGAGAAGGGGATGTGCCCGCGGACCGAGAGCCCGGTGGCCGCCGCGACCATCTGCTGCTCCGCGATGAACATCTCGAAGAAGCGGTCCGGGAGCTGCTCGGCGAAGTCGCCGGCGCCGGTGGAGTTGGACACCTCGCCGTCCAGCGCGACCACGCGCGGGTCCGCGCGGCCGAGGGCGACCAGCCCGGCGCCGTACGCCTTGCGGGTCGCGACCTCCTCGCCGACGGGGAAGGTGGGCATGCGGAGGGAGTCGACGGCGGGCTCCTCACGCGTGATCTCCGGGGGCCGCGGTCCGCGCACCAGCAGGTTCCGCTCCCCGCCGAGGCCCTGGACCGCCTCGGCGGCCTCGTCCTGCGAGAGCGGCTTGCCGTGACGGTCCTCCTGGTCCTCGATCGGGGCGTACCCCTTGCCCTTGACGGTCCGGGCGAGGATCACCAGCGGCCGGTCGCCGGGCTCGTCGGCCCGGGCGAGCGCCTCGTCGATCTCGGCGATGTCGTGCCCGTCGATGACCAGGGCGCGGGCGCCGAAGGCCTCGACCCGCGCCCGGTAGGCGTCCATGTCCCAGCCGAGGTCGGTGGGGCCGCGCTGACCGAGCCGGTTGACGTCCACGATCGTGACCAGGTTGGTCAGGCCGTAGTGGGAGGCCTTGTCGAACGCCTCCCACATGGAGCCCTCGGCGAGCTCGCTGTCGCCGCACAGCACCCAGACGCGGTAGGGAGCGTGTTCGAGATGCCTGCCGGACAGGGCGATGCCGACGCCGTCGGGCAGTCCCTGCCCGAGCGACCCGGTGGCGACGTCCACCCCGGGCAGCACCGGCGTGGGGTGGCCCTCGAGGCGGTGGTCGAAGCGACGGTAGCCGGACATCAGCTCCTCGTCGGAGACGACGCCGGCGGCCTTGTGGACGGCGTACAGCAGCGGGGAGGCGTGGCCCTTGGAGAAGATCAGGTGGTCGTTCCCGGGGGCGTCGGGCCGGTCCCAGTCGTAGCGCAGGTGGCGCGCCTGCAGCACGGCCAGCAGGTCCGCGGCGGACATGCTCGAGGTGGGATGTCCGGAGCCGGCGCTGGAGGAGGCTCGGATCGAGTCGACGCGCAGCTGCGCGGCGAGCTCGCGGACCTGGTCGAGGTCCGATGCCTCGAGAGGTGCGGTGGGCGTGGTCATGGGACTGCTCTTTCCCGGACCCCGGGTGCGGAGTGGTGGAGCGCACCGGTGGGTCCGTGGCTCGTCGTCCGTGAAACCTCCAGACTAGGAGCCTGCGAGGAGTGCGCCAAGGGCGGGGGCGACCGAGCGGTCCGCTCCGCGCGGCTCAGTCCCCGAGGCCGCCCAGGTCGTGGACGCGGAACACCACCGCATGCGCGGTCCCGGCGGCCTCTCCCCCGTCGCGCAGGATCCCGGGGATGAACTCCTCGGGGCGGGGGTGCCCGGTGACGTGCGCGAGATAGGCCTGGTGCGCGCTCAGCGAGTCCACCGCGGCCTGCACCTGCTCCTCGCCGACGGTCTTGGCGTGGGTCGGGCCGGGGTGCCCGGCCACCAGCAGCGCGCGGGCGCTCCAGGCCGGGAGCCCCTCCTGCTCCGCGAGCTCGCGGAACACCCACGGGTTCGCGGCGTCGCGCGCGCCGTCGGCGGCGGCGAGTCCGGCCACCCGATGATCGGCCTGGTTCAGACCGCCGTAGGCCTCGACCTCGAAGTTCGCGGTGAGCACGAGGTCGGGGCGCACCTGGCGGACCACGCGGGCGATGTCGCGGCGCAGGGCGAGGGTGCCCTCGAGCATCCCGTCGGGGTGGTCGAGGAAGCGCAGGTCGCTCACCCCCACCCGCTCGCAGGCGCGGCGCTGCTCCGTCTCGCGGAGGGGCCCGACGGTCTCCGGGGCCTCGGCCATGCCCGCCTCCCCGCGCGTGAGCAGCAGGTAGCTCACCTCGACGCCGACGGCGGTCCAGGCGGCCACGGCGGCGGAGGCGCCGTACTCCATGTCGTCGGGATGGGCGACGATGCACAGCACGCGCCGCACGCCGTCCTCCGGCAGGGGCGGGAGAAGGATCTGCTCGGTGGTGGTCATGGTCTCCACCTTAGGCGGCGGCGCCCCGTCCGACGAGGTCCGCGTGCAGTCGGCGCACCGCCGCTCGACCGGCCCGGTTCGCGCCGACGGTGGAGGCGCTGGGCCCGTAGCCGAGCAGATGGACACGGGGATCCCCGGCCACGGCGGTGCCGTCCATGGTGATGCCGCCGTGCTCGTTGCGCAGGGAGAGTCCGCGCAGGTGGCGCAGCTCGTGGCGGAAGCCGGTGGCCCACAGGACCACGTCGAGCTCCGTGCGGGTGCCGTCCGCCTCCACGACGCCTGTCCCGGTGAGGCGGGCGAACATGGGCCGGCGGGCGAGGATGCCCCGAGACCGCGCCTCCCTCAGCTCCGGCGTCCAGGCGAGACCGGTCGCGGAGACCACGCTGGCCACGGGGAGACCCTGTTCCACCCGCTCCCGCACTCCGGCGACGGCTTCACGGCCGCGCTCGGCGGTGAAGCGGCGCTCGTCGAAGCGCGGCTCCCTCCGCGTGTACCAGAACGTCTCCCCCACCTCGGCGATCTCGAGGAGGTGCCCGAGCGCGCTGATGCCGCCGCCGACGATGCCGACCCGTCGTCCCGTGAAGGCCACGGCGCCGCGGTAGTCGGCGGTGTGCAGCTGGACGCCGCGGAAGCTCGCCGCACCCGGGATCGCGGGCACGAAGGGGCGGGTCCAGGTCCCGGTCGCGTTGAGCACGGCGCGGGTGCGCAGGGGCGCGCGCCGCCGACCGTCCCCGTCCGCGGAGTGCACCAGCAGCGGGCGGGGGCCGGGGCCCGCGCCCGAGGGGTCGTCCTCGACGAGCGTCACCCGGACCGGGCGCTCGATCGGCAGCGGGAGACGGCGCTCGAAGTCGGCGAAGTGGTCGGGCACCGCACGGCGCGCGGGAAGATCGTCCGCGACCGCGACCGGCGGCATGCCCGGCAGCTCCCGGATCCCGTTGACCGTGGCCATGGTGAGGCTCTCCCAGCGGTGCCGCCACGCGCCGCCGGGCCCGTCCTCGGCGTCGAGGACCACGACCTCCAGGCCTCCGCGGCGCGACAGGTGGTGGGCGGCCGACAGCCCGGCCTGCCCGGCACCGATCACCACCACGTCCGCCGTGCGCACCGAGGTCTCCATACCGGGTCCAACGTCGCCCGGCACGGACTGTTCCCGGAGGCGACGCGCCTCACGCCGCGGCGAGCACCTCCGCCGCCTCGCGCGCGGCGGCGAGCCCGCGCTCGAGATCGGCCCGGAGGTCCGCGCGGTCCTCGAGGCCGACGCTGAGCCGCACGGTCCCGGGGCCGACGCCGCAGGCCTCGCGCTGGGCGTCGGTGAGATGGCAGTGGGTGGTGGTGGCGGGGTGGCAGACCAGGGAGCGGGCGTCGCCGATGTTCACCGCGATGGTCCACAGCGTCAGCGCGTCGCAGAAGGCCGCGGCGGCGCCCTCCCCGCCCTCCAGCTCGAGGGAGAACACGCCGGAGGTCCCGTGGGGGAAGTCGCGGGCGGCGAGGTGGGCGTCGGGCCGCCCGGGGATCGTGGGGTGGTGCACGGCTGCCACGCCGGGCAGGCCGTGGAGCTCCGCGGCGAGGACGGCGGCGTCGGCGCTGATCTTGCGCACCCGCAGGTCGAGGGTCTCGATGCCGACGAGGATCTGCTGGGCGCTGGCGGCGGGCAGGGTGGTGCCGAAGTCGGTGACGTACTTGGCGCGGGCGTAGGCCAGCAGGCCCGAGCCGCCGCGCTCGTACTCGTCGGCGAAGGTGACGCCGAAGCGTCGGTTGGGGGTGGTGAGACGTTCCCAGCGCTCGGGACATCGGCGGGGGTCGAACCTCCCGGTGTCGACGATCAGCCCGGCGATGGTGGTGCCGTGCCCGCACAGGTACTTGGTGGCGGAGTGGACGACCACGTCCGCCCCGTGCTCACCGGGGCGGTAGAGGGCGGGGCTGGCGAGGGTGGAGTCCACGACGACGGGCACGTCGCGGGCGTGGGCGATCGCGCTCAGCGCCTCGAGGTCCACCAGCTGTGCGCCGGGATTCGCGATGGACTCCACGATCGCGGCCCGGGTGTCCGCGGTGAAGGCCTCCTCCCAGGCCCGCAGGTCCCACGGGTCGACCACGGTGCAGGTCACGCCGAGATCGGCGAGGGTGTCGTCGAGGAACTCGGTGGTGCCGCCGTAGAGCAGCGAGGAGGCGACGACGTGCCCGCCGGGCGCAGCGAGAGCGCACAGGGCGATGGTGGTCGCCGACTGCCCGGAGGCGACCGCGATGGCCGCGGTGCCGCCCTCGAGCGCGGTGATCCGCTCCTCGAGCACCGCGGTGGTGGGGTTGCCCGACCTCGCGTAGGCGAAGCCCTGCTCCCGCCTCTCGAAGCGCGCCTTCAGCGTGGCGTGCGAGGTCTGGGCGTAGGCGCTCGCGGAGTACACCGGCGGGGTGAGCGCGCCGTGGCAGTCCGTCGCCGCGCTCCATCCCGCGTGGATCCCTGCCGTGCTCATCGCGCCTCCTGGTCCGCCGTCGTGCGTGAGGTGTCCATCGTGGACACCCGGGGCGGCCGGGGGCGAGATCTATGACGGAGTGTGGCCTGGGACGACCGGCGTGCCGTCGGGGTGCCACACCCCGGAGGTGCCGCGGCGGTGCGATCCGAGCAGATGGGTGTCGACCACGCCGAGCGCCTCCATCAGCGCGAACATCGTGGTGGGGCCGACGAAGCGGAAGCCGCGCCGTTTGAGCTCCCTCGCCAGCGCGATCGACTCCTCGCTCGTGGTCGGCACCTCCTCGGGGAGCGTCGGCCGCGGGGTGCGCGGGGGTCGGTGGGACCACACCAGGTCCGCGAGGGTGGTGCCCGGCCCGCGCTCGTCGCGCAGGGCGCGCGCGGCGCGGGCGTTGGAGACCGTGGCCTCGATCTTGCCGCGGTGGCGGATGATCCCGGCGTCGCCCAGCAGACGCTCGACGTCGGCCGGGCCGAAGCCGGCGACCGCATCGACGTCGAAGCCGGCGAAGGCGCGCCGGAAGCCCTCGCGGCGCCGCAGGATCGTCGCCCAGCTCAGGCCCGACTGGAATCCCTCGAGGGCGAGGCGCTCGAACACGCCCTGCTCGTCCCGCACCGGCATGCCCCACTCGGTGTCGTAGTACTCGCGAAGGTCGTCATGGGCGGAGGCCCAGGCCGGGCGGACCAGCCCGTCCTCCCCGCGGACGAGGCCCTCGCTCACTCGTCGATCGCTCCGATCGGCTCGCGCTTCTCGGCCTGGAACTGGTCCTCGATGCGGCCCAGCGCCCAGTAGGCGGAGATCGAGAGCTGTGCGCGGGGGATGCCTGCCTCCTTGACCAGCAGCCGGCGCAGGGTCTTGGTGATCCCGCGCTCGACGTGGCAGAACACCTGCAGGCCCTCGTGGTCGGAGAGGTCGAGGGCGGAGACGGCATCGACGAGCTGTTCGCGCGCCCCGATCACCCAGCGCAGCTCGACGCCCTCGGGATGCTCGAGCTGGAGACGGTCCGCGTCGTGGTCGAGGTGGATCAGCGCGAGGCCGGTCGCCGCCGGGTCCATCGACTCCAGCGCCGCGGCGATCGCGGGGAGAGCGGCGTGGTCGCCGATCAGCAGGTGGCGCCGCGTCCCGGGCTGCGGGGTGTAGCCGCCGCCGGCGCCCATCATCGCGATCGGGTCCCCGGGCTGCGCCTCGTCCGCCCAGCGGGCGGCCACGCCGTTGTCCTCGCCGTCGCCGTGGAGGACCACGTCGAGGTCCAGGCGCTGGTTCTCGTCGTCCCAGCGGCGCACGGTGTAGGTGCGGCGGGCGGGCATCAGCTCGGGACTGGACTCGCGCAGGGCGTCCATGTCGTAGGGCGGCTGGAGGCCCGAGGACGGATCCGCGACCAGCAGCTTGACGTAGGCGTCGGTGTGCTCGTTGCGGTTCAGCGCGCTGTACCCCTCACCGCCCAGGGTCAGCCGCAGCAGGCGCGGCGAGATGCGGGTCTTGCCGAGCACCTCCAGCACGGCCTGTGCCTTCTGACGGCGGGCGGGACGGGTCTGTTCGGTGGTGCTCTGCATGCTCACCACATTACGCTAGTTCTCCGTGACGTAAATGGACGGACGGGTTGGGGCACCGTTCCCCCAGGTCCTCTAGGCTGGGCCGATGAGCGTCCAGCCCGTCCCCGAAGTCGACGTCGCCGTGGTGGGCTCCGGCCCCAACGGCCTCGCCGCCGCCGTGACCCTCGCCCGCGCCGGGCTCTCGGTGCAGGTGCTCGAAGCGGAGGACACCCTCGGCGGCGGCGCCCGCACCCTCGACCTCGGCCTCGCGACCGGCATCGTCCACGACATCTGCTCGGCGGCGCACCCGCTCGCGCTCGCGAGCCCCTTCTTCGCCGCCTTCGACATCCGTGCGCGCGGCGTCGAGGCGATCGCCCCGGCCGCCTCCTACGCGCAGCCGCTGGACGACGGTCCGGCCGCGATCGCCTGGCACGACGCGGAGCGCACGGCCGACGGCCTGGGGGTCGACGGCCCGGCCTGGCGGGCGAGCCTCGGACTCCTCGCGAGGCACCAGGACCTCGTGGTCGAGCTCGCGCTCGGCGACAAGCGCTCGGTGCCGCCGGCCCTGCTGACACCGGCGACGCTCGCCGTCGCACCGCTCTACGGCGCCCTCATCGGCCTCCAGGGCACCCCGGCCTGGGGACTGCCCTTCCGGACCGAGCAGGCGCGCGCCCTGCTGGCCGGGGTGGCGGCCCATGCCATCGGCCGCATGCCCTCCCTCGCGATGGCGGCGACGGCGGGCCTGCTGGGGACGATCGCGCACGGGGTGGGCTGGCCGATCCCCGTCGGCGGCTCCCAGGCGATCACCGAGACTCTCCTGACCGATCTGCGCGCCCACGGCGGCCGCCTGGCCACGGGCCATCATGTGCGCAGCTGGCGCGACGTGCCGCCGGCCCGGGCGGTGCTGCTGGACACCCCCGCGGAGGCCGCCGCGGACATCCTCGGCAGCCGCCTGCCGGCGCGGCTCGAGCGCGCCCTGCGACGCTTCCCGCACGGCGACGCGGCGGCGAAGGTCGACTTCGTGCTCTCCGGCCCGGTGCCGTGGCGCGATCCGGAGGTGGGCGAGGCCGGCACCCAGCACCTCGGCGGGACCCGGGCGCAGATGGCGAGGGCGGAGGCACAGGTCGCGGCGGGCATCGTGCCCGAGCAGCCGGTGACCCTGGTCAGCGACCCCACCGTGGCCGACCCGACCCGCCTGCACGGCGGGCTCCGCCCCCTGTGGGCCTACGCGCACGTGCCCGCCGGGGACACCACCGATCCCACCGAGCTGGTCACCGCCCAGATCGAGCGCTTCGCCCCGGGGTTCCGCGATCTGGTCGTCGCCTCCCGCGGGATCCCTGCCGCGGAGCTGCCGGCGCACAACCCGTCCCTGGTGGGCGGTGACATCTCGATGGGCCGGGTGACGATGGCCGGGATGATCGCCCGCCCCACGGCGCGCTGGGACCCCGCTCGCCTCGCCGAGACCGGCTGGTACCTGTGCTCCTCGGCGACCCCTCCGGGCCCGGGCGTGCACGGCATGTCGGGGTGGCACGCCGCACGGAGCGTGCTGCGGCACGAGTTCGGCGTCCACGAGATGCCGGACCTCTCCCCCGGCGACCTCTCCCCCGGCGACTGACTCGTCACACGCGGTGCTC
The DNA here is from genome assembly GCF_052446295.1 of Brachybacterium sp. AOP43-C2-M15. NCBI lineage: Bacteria > Bacillati > Actinomycetota > Actinomycetes > Micrococcales > Dermabacteraceae > Brachybacterium > Brachybacterium sp. AOP43-C2-M15. The sequence goes on along the minus strand of NZ_JBQSWB010000002.1, from coordinate 39,151 downwards.
CGCGAATTGTCCTGTGTCGGCGTGAGGCGCAGGATGTCTCCCCGTGAATTCCTCGACCGGCCCCGCTCCCGACCTGACGCCTCCCGACCTTCCCGGCGGGGACGGCGGAGGGATGGCCGCGCAGGCGCTCGCGGACCGCGAGCACAACCCCTCCGGCCGCACCTTCCTGGGCCAGCCGGGTCCGCTCGCGAACCTGTTCAGCGTCGAGCTGTGGGAACGGTTCAGCTTCTACGGGATGCAGGGCATCCTCGCGATCTACATGTATTTCGCCGCCGCCTCCGGCGGGCTGGGGATCGACGAGTCCGTGGCGCTCGGCATCGTCGGCGCCTACGGCGGCTCGGTCTACCTCTTCTCGATCCTGGGCGCGCTGGTCTCGGACCGGCTGCTGGGCCCCGAGAGGACGCTCTTCGCCAGCGCCGTGATGATCATGCTGGGGCACATCGCCCTGGCGCTGGTGCCCGGTGTGCCGGGACTGGTCCTGGGCCTGCTGCTGGTGGGCGTGGGCTCGGGCGGGCTGAAGTCGACCGCGGCGACCCTGGTCGGCTCCCTGTACTCGCTGCAGGACACGCGCCGCGACGCCGGCTTCTCGATCTACTACATGGGCATCAACATCGGCGGTCTGCTCGGACCGCTGATCACCGGCGTCGCCCAGCAGGAATGGGGCTTCCACCTCGGCTTCGGCCTCGCCGCGGTGGGCATGCTCATCGGTCTGGCCCAGTACGCGCTGACCCGCAAGGGGCTCCCGGCGAGCGTGCACGCCGTCCCCGACCCGCTGCCCCGCCGGATGTACCCGCTGTGGGCGGCGATCGGCGCGGGCGCGGTGGTGCTCGTGATCGCCCTGGCCCTGACCGGCGTGCTCCATGCCGGCAACCTCGCGACGGTGGTCGCCGCGCTCGCGGTGATCGGCGCGGTGGCGATCTTCGCCCTGCTGCTGACCTCGAGGAAGCTCGACGCGGACGAGCACTCCCGGGTCCTGTCCTTCATCCCGCTGTTCATCGGCACCGCGGCGTTCTTCGCCCTGTTCCAGCAGCAGTTCACCGTGATCACGCTCTACTCCGACACCCGCCTGGACCGGGTGCTGTCGCTGCCCTTCCTCGGCGAGTGGACGATCCCGATCCCGTGGGTGCAGTCCTTCAACCCGTTCTTCATCATCGTGCTGGCCCCGGTGATGGCGGCGCTGTGGACGCGGCTCGGTCCGCGCCAGCCCACCACCCCGCGCAAGTTCGGGGTGGGCATCATCCTGATGGGCTCCGCCTTCCTGCTCTTCCTGCCGATGGCCTCGGTGGTCAAGGTGCCGGTGCTGTGGATCGCGCTGATCATGGTCGTCGCCACGGTCGGCGAGCTGTGGCTCTCCCCCGTCGGACTCTCGCTCGCCACCAAGCTCGCGCCCACCGCCTACCCGGTGATGATGATGGCGCTGTACAACCTCGCGGTGGCGCTGGGCACCTCGCTCTCCGGCGCTCTCGCGGGCTTCTACTCCGCCCAGGACGAGGTCGCGTACTTCGGCGCCCTCGGCGCGGTCACCATCGCGATCGGTGCGGTCATGCTGCTCATCGCCGCTCCCGTGGGCCGCGGCATGCGCGGGGTGCGCTGAGGGGCCGCGCTCGCCGTCACCGCCCCAGCACCACCAGCTCCTGGGTCGCACGGGTCATCGCCACGTAGCGCTCGGGCGCTGAGAACCGCTCGGGATCCACGAGCACCACCAGGTCGACCTCGAGCCCCTTGGCCAGGCGCGGGGTCAGCACCTGCACCCGGGGCCGCGCCCGGACGCCGGAGGCCCCGATCACGGCCACGGTCCCCTCCTCGTGGGCTGCCAGCCACTCCTCCACCACCTGCTCGAGCTGCTCGACGCGACCCTCGCGCACGGGCAGTCCGGACTCCCGGATCGAGGTGGGGACGTTCGCGTCCGGGAGCGCCGCCCTGATCACCGGCGCCGCCTGCTCCATGATCTCGGCCGGGGTGCGGTAGTTGACGCCCAGCCCGACCACCCGTGCGCGCTCGAGCCCCACCCGCGCGAGCCGCTCCTGCCAGCTGCCGACGAAGCCGTCGGAGGCCTGGGCGCGGTCCCCGACGAGGGTGAGGCTCCCCGAGGGGCAGCGTCGGCGGATCATCGCCCACCGGGCGTCGTCGAGCTCCTGCGCCTCGTCGACCACGATGTGGGTGAAGGGGCCCGCGAGCTCGTCCGGGGCGGGGGTCTCCAGCGGGACCCGGTCCGCGAGCGCGCTGCGCAGGTCCTCGCCTCCCAGCATCGACATCACCCGCATCTCGGAGCTGTCGGCGTCGATCAGCTCGTCGAGGGTGAGCGCGACCTCGTCGACGAGCTCCTGCTGGGCGGCGCGGTGGCGGGCCGATCGCGCGTCGTGCCCGGGATCGCCGAGGCGATGCCGCGCCGCGTCGAGCAGCGGGAGGTCGGCGACCGTCCAGGCCCTCGGGTCCTCGCGACGCAGCAGCTGCCGCTGTCGGCCATCGAGCGCTGGGGCGCACCGGCGCAGGTAGGCCGGGACCTCGTAGAGGTCGCCCACCAGGTCCGGCGCGTGCAGGAGCGGCCAGGCGCGGTGCACGGTCCGGACCAGCTCCTGATCCCGCTCGAGCGCTGCGCGCACGTCCTCGGGCGGCGGATGCTCCCCGTACTGGGCGCCGAGGCGCTCCGCGACGATCTCCGCGAGCTCCTCCCAGAGCTGCTCGCGGGCGAGGTTGTGCGCCGTGCCCCGATCGACCGCTGCGAAGGCCTCCGCCCAGTCCTCCGCCTCGAGGTCGACGCTCCCCCATCCCGTATGGATCCCGCAGGGCTCGGTCGGCGGCTCCTCGTACAGCGCGACCGCGAGCTCGATCGCCTCGAGCATCGCCCGGGACCCCTTGAGCGCCGCCACCTCGGGGTCCGACTCCGGGGTCGCCTCCGCGCCCTCGGGGACCATGTCCTCGATCGTGCAGGTGCGCACGCCGTCCTCGCCGAGGCTCGGCAGGACGTCGGCCACGTAGTGCAGGTACGGGTGGTGCGGGCCGACGACGAGCACCCGGCCGCGGCCCGCGGCCAGGCGCGGGTCGCTGTACAGCAGGTAGGCCGCCCGGTGGAGGGCGACCACGGTCTTGCCGGTGCCGGGACCGCCGTCGACCACCAGCGGGCCCGTCGAGGAGGCGCGGATGATCGCGTCCTGGTCGGCCGCGAGCGTGCTCAGCACGCTGCGCATCCGCGGGGTGCGCGCCTGCTCGAGCACCGCCAGCAGTGCCGACTCCTCGTCCGGGCTGCTCTCCTCCCCGACCGCGCCCTCGACGAGCGCCTCGTCCCAGTAGTCACGGATCACCTCGCCCGCCCAGCGGTAGCGTCGCCGCGAGGCGAGACCCATGGGCTCCGCGCGGGTGGCGGAGAAGAAGGGGGCGGCGACCTCGGAGCGCCAGTCCACCAGCAGCGGTCTGCCGTCCGCTCCGCGCACGCCGAGGCGGCCGATGTAGACGGGCTCGCCGCCGTCGGCCGGTGTCATCCTCCCCAGCACCGCGTCGCGGCGGAAGCCCTGCAGACCGCGCAGGCGCCGTCGGAAGTGGTCCACGCTCGCCTCCCGCTCGACGCGGCCCTGCGCGTCGGCGGCCGGGTGGGCGAGGGCGTCCTCGAGCCGCCGCTCCACGGCGTCGATGTCCGCCTCGAGCGCGGCGTCGATGTCCGCCAGGCGTCGTCCGTCGGCGCCGATGCGGTGCGGCGCCGCCTTGTGCGCCAGGTGTGCGGGCAGGTCGAAGCTGCCGGTCCGTCGAGTCATGTCTCCCCCGGGGTCGATCGCGAGGGGCTGAGTCCAGCACACCGAGGGGCCCTTGCCGCAAGCCCCCCACCTGCACCTATACTGGGGCTACGGCGACGGGGAGCGCGCCGGGGAGCGCCCCGCACGGCGAGCTTGCCGGACGGCGAGCACGTCGGGGAGAGCCGTGCGCAGGGACGCAGGTCAGCCGAGCGGACCGCTCGCCTCGCCCGTGGCGCCGTGCTCCTTGATCAGCGCGACCAGCGCCACCATCACGGCGGCGGAGCCGCTGAAGCGACGCCCCTCACGGTCGAGGACCCCGATCTCCGCGAGGTCGACGAGGTCGCGCTCGACGGCGAAGTAGCGGGCCAGCTCCCGACGGTCCCACTGCCCGGTCCCGCCGTCGATCGGCACCTGCGGCGCCTGCGGATCCTCGGACAGCGGCTCGTGGAGCACGAGCCCCGAGGGCCCGCACGCCGCGAGCAGGGCGCTGATGGTGTCGGGCATGCCGCGGAAGCCGCCGTCCTCCGCCTCGCGGGCGTCCTTGCCGAACAGGGTCGCGGTGAGCACGGCATGGCCGAAGGCGGCGAACGCCTCGGCATCGACCTCCTCGGGGACCCACGGCACCGGCCCCCTCTCCCGATGCACCCGACCGCCCGTGATGTCGAGCCATCCTCCGTCGAGCAGCGTGATCCAGGGGCCGACCAGATCGGGCCGGTCCCACATGGTCCGCACCGCCGAGGAGTCGCCGCCGCTGTCGACCCCGGCGTCCAGCAGCTCGGCGCAGTCCGCACGGCCCAGCGCACCGGTGCCGGTGACCCGGCGGCCCGTCTCCCCCACGAAGTCGAGGATCGCCGCGGCGCGACGCACGAAGTCGTTGGCGGAGTAGACCTCGTGCTCCTCCTCGGGCAGCAGGTCCTCGATCGCGATCGACGCCTCGTCCTCGGGGGCGGGGAGGAACCAGGGCCAGGACACGGCGGCGCGCCGGTCGCTGCGCGCGGCGTCCAGGGCCGCCGTGCGGTCGTAGGGCACGCTGGGCGTCGGGAGCCTGCCGGTCTCGCTGAGGGTGAGCCGCTCCTCGTCGGGCAGCGCGTTGTACCAGTGCATGAACGCCGCCAGCTCGTCCTCGTCCTCGAGGTCGACCCCGAGGGCCATGCCGTAGCCGAGGATGTTGGTGGAGAAGGAGCGACGGGTCGGATCGTCGGCCGCTTCGAGCGTCGCGAACTCGAGCTCCCCGAGCATCGCCGGGGCCTCGGTGGCGCTGATCGCCTCGGGATGCCAGCGGCCGGTCTCCCGCAGATAGCTGACGAAGCGGACCAGCGAGGGCACCATGTCCATCACCTGCTCCCGGGGCTGGATCACGGTGCGGGGCACCACGTCGGTGAGCAGCGCGGCGGCGAGCTCCTCCGTCCACAGCCCGGGGTCGGGGCTCTCCAGATGCTCGGCCTTCAGCCGCAGCAGGGTCTCCAGGGTGCGGATCTCCTCGGCCACCGGAGCATCCTCGTCAGCGGTGATCCGCCAGGTGCCGTACTCGGACAGCACCGCCTCGCGCTCCCTCTGCTGTGCCTGCTGCTCCTCCGTCATCCCACCAGCATGACGCCCCGGGCGCTCGCTGACCAGCGCCCCGCTCAGCGCGTCCCGCGTCGCGTGGCGGCGGCGTCGAGCACCCGCTGGGCGCTGGCGATGGTGCGGGAGTCGTAGGCCCCGATGGAGCGGGCCTCGTTCAGCGCGTCCTGCTCCACCTCGAGGAGGATCTGGTTCAGCTCGGGGATCTGCGCGGCGAGGCTGTCGCGATTCTCGTGCGGGATCGTCTCCTCGCGACGGGCGTACAGGCCCCGCACCCGCTCGAGGACCTCCTCGTCGAAGTGCTCGCCGTCGCGGCGGCGCAGGTCGGGGTTGTCGAGCACCTGTCCGGTGGCCGCCTCGCGCATCTCGCCCAGCAGCAGGGACAGCTCGCGGTGCGCCGTCTCCTCGTCCGTGCCGCGGATGCCCAGCAGGCGGATGAGCAGCGGCAGGGTGCCTCCCTGCGCGACCAGGGTCACCAGCGCCACCACGAAGGCGAGCAGGACCAGCTGGGAGCGGTAGGGGAAGTCCAGCGGCAGCGACTGCGCGGCGGCGAGGGTGACGACGCCGCGCATGCCGGACCAGGCGAGCACGGCCCCGCCGCGCCATCCCAGGCCGTTGCCGGCGTAGAAGCGGGCATCGGCGTGGTTGCGCTGCAGCCAGCGCTCGATCCGGGCACCGCGGGGGTGCTGCTGGAAGCGGTCGTCGCTCGAGACCTGCTCGAGGATCTCCTCGAACCGTCGCGCCTTCTCCTCATGCCCGGAGCGGCGCCGACGGGCGGTGAGGATCACCGGTGCGACGAAGACGGCACGGATGACCACCAGGGCCACCACCATGGCCAGCCCGATCCAGACGGAATCGGCCACGGACAGCCCGGCGCCCTGCACGTCCACGACCAGAGCGCGCAGCTGCAGCCCCATCAGCAGGAACACACCGTTCTCGAGCAGCATCTGGACGGTGAGCCAGTTGATGCGCTCGGCATTGCGATCCGGTGCGCTCAGGCGCCGCACGCCGCTCGCACCGGTGGCCAGGCCTGCGGCGACCACGGCCAGCACCCCGGAGGCGCCGGCCGCCTCCGCGGGAAGGAAGGCGAGGAAGGGGACGACGAAGGAGATCGCGGTGGTCAGGGTGGGCTGGGCGATCCGTGAACGGACCCGCACCGCGACCAGACCCACGACCAGGCCGATCACGACGGCAATCGCGACGGCGTAGGCGAAGGAGCCGGCGGCCTGCCAGAAGGAGAAGGCGCCGGCGGTCGCGGCGACGGCGGTGCGCAGCAGCACCAGGGCCGTCGCGTCGTTGACCAGGCCCTCCCCCTCGAGGATCGTCAGCAGACGGGGCGGCAGGCCCAGCCGCTTGCCGATCGAGGTGGCGGCGACGGCGTCCGGCGGGCTGATCACCGCGCCGACGGCCACCGCGGCCGCGAAGCCGAGGTCGGGGAAGATCCACCACAGCAGGGCACCGGTGCCGAAGGCGGAGACCAGCACCAGCAGCACCGAGAGGGCGCCGATGGTGCGCAGGTCGCGGCGGAAGTCCACCACCGGCATGTTGACCGCCGCCGAGTACAGAAGCGGGGGCAGCACCACGGCGAGGATCAGCTCGGGGTCGGGTTCGATGTGCGGCATCCCCGGCAGGACGCTGAGCCCCACTCCCAGCAGCACCAGCACGATCGGCGTGGCCAGCCCGAACTTCCCGGCGAAGTAGGACGCGGCGACGATCACCAGCACGCCGACCACGGCGACCAGCTCGAGGATCTCCACGTCCATGCGTCGAGTCTAGGGCGGCGCTCGCAGCCGCTCACGAGAATTGCCTGGAAACCGGGGCCGTGCTCAGGGACACTGGAGCTGCTCGGTCCACGAGCTCCTCCCGAGTCCGGGCCGCGGCACGCGCGGCGTCCGACGCAAGGAGGTGCAGTGATGGCACAGGTCAGGGTGTACAACCTCGGGTACGACCCCGAGACCGGGATCGGCGAGCTCCTGCACACCACCACCGTGCGCCACGCCTTCGGGATGATCCGCCGCGAGGTCGCGAACCCTGTCGAGCTCACCTTCGTCGAGGACCGGATCGTCCCGACGGCCCTCGAGCTGACCCGCGAGCTCTCCGGCGCCTGGGTCGAGGGCGCGGGGCAGCGCTCGATGGGATTCTCCTACCGGGCCGTCCACGAGCGGGACCACTGGAGCTGCGCCTACTGCGGGCGCAGCGTCTCCAAGAGCCCGGCCTGCGAGGCGCTGCTGGCCACGGTCGACCACATCCTGCCGTCCTCCCGGGGCGGCGAGTCCAGCTGGACGAACCTGGTCTCGGCCTGCAAGGAGTGCAACAACCGCAAGGCGGACCGCACGCCCGAGGAGGCCGGGATGCCTCTGCAGGTCGATCCTTATGACCCGGCTCTCGCCTATCGGGTGGGCGGATACGCGGAGACCCTCCCGGTCCTGGTCACCCGGTGAGTGCGATGGGGAGCCGCCGCGCAACGTGAGCATCACCGCATCCATCCTGAACTGCCGATATCTCATCTGTGAGTTACGGTCACCCCATGACTGAGAACCAGGACTACCTCTCGCGGATCGGCTCGCTCATCCGCGACGCCCGCCAGGACTCCGACCTCACCCAGGCCCAGCTCGCCACGAAGCTCGGCACGAGCCAGAGCGCGGTCAACCGGATCGAGAAGGGCCAGCAGAACCTGACGCTGGAGACCATCTCGAAGATCGGCTCCGCCCTCGACTCGGAGCTCGTGGGCCTCGGCACCGCGGGACCGAGCCACCTGCGGGTGCAGGGAGAGACCACCCTCTCCGGCGCGATCGACGTGAAGTCCTCGAAGAACGCGGGCGTGGCGCTGCTGTGCGCCTCGCTGCTGAACACCGGCACCACCGTGCTGCGCAAGGTCGCGCGCATCGAGGAGGTCAACAGGCTGCTCGAGGTGCTCACCTCGATCGGCGTGAGGGCCACCTGGCTGAACGCCCAGAACGACCTCGAGATCCAGGTCCCCGCGAGTCTCGACCTCTCCTCGATCGATGCCCAGGCGGCACGCCGCACCCGATCGATCATCATGTTCCTGGGGCCGCTGCTGCACCGTGAGGGCGCCTTCCAGCTGCCCTACGCCGGCGGCTGCGATCTGGGGACCCGCACCGTCGAGCCGCACATGACGGCGCTGCGCCACTTCGGGCTCGAGGTGGTCGCGACGGACCACAACTACCAGGCCACGACCGCCGCGGGCACCGGTCCGCGCCGGCCGATCGTGCTCACCGAGCGCGGGGACACCGTCACGGAGAACGCGCTGCTGGCCGCGGCGCTGCACGAGGGCGAGACCGTGATCCGCAACGCGAGCCCCAACTACATGGTCCAGGACCTGTGCTTCTTCCTGCAGAAGCTCGGCGTCGAGATCGAGGGCGTCGGCACCACCACTCTGCGCGTCCAGGGGAAGGCGTCGATCTCGACCGACGTGGAGTACGCGCCGAGCGAGGATCCGATCGAGGCGATGAGCCTGATCTCCGCGGCGATCGTGACCCGGTCGAGCATCACGGTGCGCCGGGTGCCGATCGAGTTCATGGAGATCGAGCTGGCGACGCTCGAGGAGATGGGGCTGCGCTACGACCGCTCGGAGGAGTACCTGGCGGAGAACGGCCGGACTCGCCTGGTGGACATCACCACCCATCCCTCGGATCTCACCGCGGCGATCGACAAGATCCACCCGATGCCGTTCCCGGGGCTGAACATCGACAACCTCCCCTTCTTCGCGGTGATCGCCGCGACCGCTCAGGGGCAGACGATGCTGCACGACTGGGTGTACGAGAACCGCGCCATCTACCTCACCGAGCTGACCAAGCTCGGGGCGAACGTCAAGCTCATGGACCCGCATCGCGTGCTCATCGAGGGACCCACCCGGTGGAGCGGCGCGGAGCTGGTCTGCCCGCCCGCGCTGCGGCCGGCCGTGGTGATCCTGCTGGCGATGCTCGCGGCGAAGGGCACCTCCGTGCTGCGCAACGTGTACGTCATCAACCGTGGCTACGAGGACCTGGCGGAGCGGCTGAACAGGCTCGGCGCGCGGATCGAGACCTTCCGGGACATCTGAGCGGACCGGTGCCGCCCGCGCCGACGAACCGCCCCTCGCGCGGGGTCGCCTCTGTGCGAGGCTGGTCGGCGGCGTCGCGACGGCGGCGCCGGCGTCCTGTCGAGCGCGGTGAGCGAGGTGCGGTGTGGGAGATGCCGGGATGCTGCTGATGCTCGGCACGGCGGTGAGCGTGTTCGTCGGCGCCGCGGCCCAGCGCACCACGGGCATGGGGTTCGCCCTGCTCTCCTCGCCCTTCCTCGTGCTGCTGCTGGGGCCCCTGGAGGGGATCCTCGCGGTCAACGCCGCAGCCTGCGTGACGAACTCGCTGATCCTGGTCAAGGTATGGCGAGACATCGACTGGCCGCGCGCGAAGGTGCTGGTGCCGATGGGCGTGGTCGGCGTCGTGCCCGGAGCGCTCGCGGTGGGGCTGCTGCCGGAGGCGCCGCTGACGATCGTGATCAGCCTGCTGGTGATCCTCGGCCTGGCGATGACCGTCCTGATGCGCGGCCATCCGCTGCCGCCCTCCTTCGCCCTCGGTGCGACGGGCGGTCTCGCCTCGGGATTCATGAACGTCACGGCCGGGGTCGGCGGACCGGGGGTGGTCGTCTATGCCCGGGCCACCGGGTGGGAGCATCGGTGGTTCGCGGCGACGGTCCAGCTGCACGGGCTCGTGCTCGGGATCGTCTCCCTCGTGGCCAAGAGGGCGCTGCCCTCCTTCGAGCCGTCGGAATGGGTGACGCTGCTGATCGCCCTTCTGGCGGGGCTGGTGGTGGGTGATCGCGTGGCTCGTCGCGTGGACGGCGAAGGGGCGATGCGCGTGGTGGTGGTGATCGCGATGTCAGGCGCCGTGCTGGCACTGGGGCGCGGTCTGCTCGCACTGCGCTGAGCGCGGCACCCGCCCGGACCGCTGACACGGGCCGGCGCCGCGGGACCGGCAGCTCTCCGGAACATCCGTCGGCGACCCGCGAGGGATGCCTCGGGTCCGGGCACCCGACCTCGATATCATCGGCGGATGACCTCACCGGAGAATCTCATGCCCGACCCTGCGGTGATCGGTCGCGCCGGGTCCTACTCGAAGGGCGTGGCCCGGCGTCAGGAGATCCTCGACCGCGCGGGCGAGGTGTTCCGGGAGCGCGGCGCCGAGGGGACCTCGCTGCGCCAGATCGCCCAGGCCATCGGGGTCTCGCACGCCGCGCTGCTGCACTACTTCGAATCCCGTGAGCAGCTGCTGGTCGCGGTCTACGAGCACGCCGAGTCCAAGCGCGACACCTCTCGGATGTACGGCGACTCGATCTCCTCGGTGGACGTGCTGGTCAAGGCCGCCATGATCAATCTCGGGGTCCCCGGCATGGTCGAGCTCTACACGACCCTGGTGGCGACCGCGCTCGCGGTCGACGGCTCCCCGTCCAACACCTTCTTCGCCTCACGGTTCGCACGCATCCGCGACGAGCTCACCGAACGGCTCGCGCGCGAGCAGTCGGAGGGAACGGTGCGCGACGACGTCGAGCCCGCGGACATCGCCGCGCTGCTGATCGCCGCCTCCGACGGCCTGCAGATCCAGTGGCTGCTCGAACCCTCGATCGAGCTCGAGCGCACCCTGGAGACCTTCACCGTGCTGCTGGCTCCCCGCCCCTGAGGGGCGGGGAGCCCGTCGCGCTCAGCTCTTCAGGCTCCCCCGCAGGTCCGGCACGTCCGCGAGCAGGCGACGGGTGTAGTCGCCCTGCGGAGAGAAGATGACCTCCTCGACGGAGCCGCGCTCGACCACCCTGCCGTCCTCCATCACGGCCACCCGGTCGGCGAGATAGCAGGCCTGGCCGATGTCATGGGTGATGAACAGGACCGTCAGACCGAGGTCGTTCTTGAGGTCGTGCAGCACGTTGAGCACGTTCACGCGGAGCGTCGCATCGAGCATGCTGGTGGCCTCGTCGGCCAGGAGGACCTTGGGTCGCATCATGAGGGCGCGAGCGACCATGATGCGCTGGCGCTGACCGCCGGACATCTGGTGCGGGAACTTGTGCAGCACCTCCTTGGGGCGCATGTCGACGTAGGTGAGGCACTCCTCGATGAGGGCGTCCGCCTCGTCCTTGGGGACCTGGGCGAGCGCGAGGCTGCGCCGCAGGAGCGAGCCGACGGTGAAGAACTGGTTGAAGGAGGCGAAGGGGTCCTGGAAGACCGCCTGGACCTCCGTCCAGTACTCGCGCAGCGCCCGTCCCCGGATCGAGGTGACGTCCTGATCGCGATAGGTGATCGTCCCGGAGGTCACCGGCATCAAGCGCAGCAGCATCCGGGCGAGGGTCGACTTGCCGGAGCCCGACTCCCCCACCACGGCCAGCACGCTGGCCTCGGGGAACTCGAGGCTGACGTCGTCGACCGCGGTGATCTTCGAGCCCGCGACGCTGAACTCCTTGGTGACGTTGCGGCACGAGAGCAGGATGTCCCCCTCCGTGCGGCTGCGGGTGATCATGTCATCGGGCGCGTTCACGGGGTGCCCACCTCCTCGGAGTTCGTGCCGGCGCCCGCGGATCGGCGGGCCGCCCCGCGCTGACGCGTCTCGTGGCTCGGGTCGAGCACCGAGGACAGCAGCGTGCGCGTATAGGGATGCTGCGGGTCCTCGACCAGCTGCCGGGTAGGACCGGACTCGACGATCTCTCCCGCGTTCATGATCGCGAGCTTGTCCGAGACCTGCGAGAGGACGGGCAGGTCGTGCGTCACGAAGACCACGCCCGACATGATCCGCTGCTCGACCATGGCCAGCAGCATCTCGACGAGCATGCGCTGGCTGGAGACGTCCAGGGCCGAGGTGGGCTCGTCCGCGATGAGCAGGCGTGGGTTCTGCAGCGTGGAGATCACGGTGATCATGCGCTGCTTCATCCCGCCGGAGAGCTGGTGCGCGTAGGAGTCGAGCACCCGCACCGGCATCTCCAGCATCTTCAGCCGGTCCCGGGCGAGGTCGAGCGCCTCGTCCTTGCTGATCCGCGGATCATGGGCGCGCATGACGTCCCTGACCAGGGAGCTGATCCGCAGCGTCGGGCTGATGGAGTTCATCGCCCCCTGGGGCAGCATCGAGACCAGCCGTCCGCGGTGCGGCCGGTGCCGCTTGACGTCGGCGGCCGAGAGCGTGGAGAGGTCGATGATCCCGTCATCGATCTCCAGGGTGCCGGAGAGGACGTACAGCGGTGGCATGGCGATCATCGCCAGCGCGTTGCCGAGCGTCGTCTTCCCGCAGCCGGACTCCCCGGCCAGCCCCAGGATCTCGCCCTCCCCGAGCTCGAGGGAGACCCCGTCGACGGCGGTGAAGTCCTCCTCCCCGCCGCCGTACACGCAGCGGATGTCGTGGGCGCGGGCGAGCGTCTCCGCGACCGGGCCGATCGTCGTCTTCCCGTCGGTGCTCATGCGGGTTCTCCTGCCGTGCTTCTCTCGGGGGACTCGGCCGCCCGCTGCTCGGCCAGCATCCGGGCCTCCTCGGCCCGTCGGCCGGCCGCCAGCTTCATCTGCTTGCGCTTGCCGCGCCGCAGGCGCGGATTGAACACCTCGTCCAGGCTCGCCTGCAGCAGCAGGAAGCCGAAGGAGACCAGGGTCAGCACGATGGTCGGCGGGAGGAACGCCCACCAGGCGCCCGAGGCGACCGCCTGGAAGGCCAGCGACCAGTGGAGCTGCGTGCCCAGGGAGTTCGCGCCCGACGGTCCCAGACCCAGCATCGACAGCGCCGCCTCGGCGAGGATGGCACCGGCGACCTGCAGCACGAACGCCATCACGGCGTACGACAGGATGTAGGGCAGGACGTCCTTGACCAGGATCCCGCCGAGCCGGGCTCCGGAGAGGCGGGCCACGTCGATGTGCTCACGGGTCGCGACCGAGGACGCCTGGGCGCGCACGGCGCGGGCCGTCCACGGCCACGACGTGATCCCGATGACCACCGCGAGGGACCAGATGGTGCTGTTGGGCAGCGACATCGAGATGAGGATCAGCACGACGATCGCGGGGATCGCGAGCACCACGTTGGTGACGCCCATGAGCAGCTCCTCGAACCACCCTCCCACGTACCCGGCGAGCAGCCCGATCGTCACGCCGATGGCGGTGGCGACCGTGCCGGCCACCAGACCGATGATCAGCGAGGTGCGGGTGCCGGCCATGAGCACCGCCAGCACGTCGTGCCCGAAGTTGTCCGTGCCCAGCAGCAGCCCGCCGCCGGGGGCGTCGTAGAGCGAGCCCACCTTCTCCGCCGGCCCCGTCGGATAGACGAACCCGGCCAGGCCCAGGGCGATCACGAAGACCACCAGGACCAGAGCGGTCCAGAACCGTCCGGAGAAGTTGAAGGAGCGCAGGGTGTTCGCGCGAGGAGCAGCCGTCTCCTCGGCCATGGCTGTGTTGACCGCGGTCATCTCACTTCTCCCCCGACTTCGCCGCGCGGATGCGCGGGTCGACGATGCCGTAGACGATCTCCACGCCGAAGTTCGCCAGCAGCACCGCCACGGTGATGATCAGCGTGACGGCCTGGATGACCGGATAGTCGTTCGCGGCGATCGCGTTGAACAGGAGCAGCCCGACCCCCGGATAGCTGAAGACGAGCTCGGTGATCAGTGCACCGCCCACGAGGGTGCCGATCGCCAGCGCGAGCCCGGTGATCTGCGGCAGCATCGCATTGCGGAAGATGTACTGGGTGATCTTGTTGTCCTTGATGCCCATCGCACGGGCGTAGTTGACGTAGTCGCCGCCCAGCTCGTAGATGGCCATCGAGCGCATGCCCACGGCCTGCCCGCCGATGAACACGATCACCAGCGACAGGAACGGCAGCCAGTAGTAGCTCAGCGCGTCCCACAGGAAGGCGAAGCTGAGCTCGGGCGTGAGCCCCAGCGAGTAGGCGCCGCCGACGGGGAAGAACCCGGTGACGACGGCCAGCACGTACAGCAGGATGATCGACAGGCAGTAGTACGGCATCGCGGAGAGGAACAGCGCGGAGGTGAACACCGAGCGGTCCCAGTTCCCGCCGCGGAAGGCGGCGATCGCCCCGACGACGTTGCCGAGGATCCAGCCGATGAGGATGGCGGGCAGCTGCACCCCGATCGACCAGGGCAGGGCCTGGCCCACGAGGTCGTTGACCGAGGCGGGGTAGTAGGCGAAGGAGGTCCCGAGGTCTCCCGAGAACACCTTGCCGATGTAGGTGAGGAACTGCTGGCCGAGCGACTGATCGAGGCCGAACTCGTGCACGTAGCTCTCATACACCAGCCGCTGCTGCTCGCTGGTGACGCTCCCGCCGCGCGAGAGGTTCGAGACGATGACGTCGACGGGGTTGCCGGGGACGAGCCGGGGCAGCAGGAAGTTCAGACCCACTGCTGCCACGAGCGCGACCACGTACCACCCGGTCTTCTGGGCGATGTAGCGACCGAGATTCACTGTTCGACCTCAGCCGCCGATCTTCGTGAGGTGGAAGATCCACTCGTTGCCGGCGCCGCGGAACATCGGCGGGGCGTAGTCGTTGTCCTCGGTGGGCCAGTTCGACCAGTTCGAGGCGTTGAACTCGAAGAACTCGTCCGGACGGTACATGAGCGGGAAGGCCGGCACCTCGGCGCGGTAGAGGTCGTCCAGCGCGGTCAGCGCCTCCAGCTTGGCGTCGTCGTCCGCGGCAGAGGACGCGGCCGTGAGGAGGTCGTTGACCTCGTCGTTCTCCCAGCGGCCGAAGTTGCGATAGGCGGTCTGGCCCGCGGGGACCATGTCGACGTTGCTCATCACGTCGCTGAAGCGCTGCCAGGGGGTGGAGGGCCCGGTCCCTGCCACGTACCAGCAGCCCATGTCGAAGTCGCCGTTCTGGAAGGCGGTCGAGACCTGGGCGTCCTGGGGGAAGTTCGTCGAGGCGTCGATGCCGACCGCCTGGAAGTTCCGCGCGACGATCTCGAGGGCCGCGTTCCAGTCAGTCCAGCCCTGCGGGGTGATCAGCGTCCAGGGGCCGAGCTTCTGGCCGTCCTTGGCGTAGATCCCGTCCTCACCCTTGGCGTACCCGGCCTCCTGCAGCAGCTCCTCGGCGCGCTCGGCGTCGAAGGTCCAGCCGTCCGCGGAGGCCTTGTCCCGATCCAGCCACTGGTCCTCCGCACCGTCGGGGATGATCAGCGAGGCGAGCACCTGGGAGGAGTAGCCGGACATGGCGGTCTCGGCGATCGAGGCGTAGTCCACGGCATGGGCGAGGGCCTTGCGCACGAGCGGATCGTCCAGCCCGGGCCGCGCCGTGTTGATCAGGAACATCGGCATCGAGCCGGGGACGTAGTACGGCTTGTCCTGGAGATAGGTCCCCACCGGCTTGTCGGACTCCCACATCTTCCAGATCTGCGGCACGAACTGCTGCATGACGTCGAGCTCGCCGTTCTGGAACTTGAGGTTGCCGTCCTCGTTGGACTTGAAGATCGGGTGCACGATCTTCGACATCGCGGGCAGGGCGCCGTAGTGGTCCTTGCCCCAGTACTCCTCGTGGCGGGCGAGGATGATCTGGGTCTGGTCGGCGAGCTCCAGGGTGAAGGGGCCGGTGCCGAGCGGTTCCATGGTCTCCCAGGCCGCGATCGAGTCGCCCGATTCCTCGACCGCCTGCTCGAACTGGCTCTTGGCGACGATGTACTGGGTGGCCAGCGAGTTCAGGACGGCGCCGACGTTCTTGCGCTCCTGGTTGATCGCGATGTTCAGCGTGTTCCCCTCGGCGGTCAGCTCCTCGACCTCGGTCCAGAACGAGGCGATGCCCAGTCCGGGATCGATCTTGCCGAGCTCGAAGGTGTACAGGACGTCGTCGGTCGTGAACTCGGTGCCGTCGTGCCAGGTGATGCCGTCCTGCAGAGTGAGGGAGATGGACTCGGTGCCGGTGACCTCGTAGGACGCGGCCAGACCCGGCAGCAGCTCGCCGGTGACGATGTGGAAGCGCAGCAGGGTCTCGTAGACGTACTGGGCGACGTTCGCGGAGGCGGGCCACGCCGGGGACGCGGCGAAGGTGTTGAAGGTGGTGGGCGGGCTCCACTGGAAGCCGGCGATGAAGAGGTGGTCCGCGGCGTCCCCGCTGCGACCCGGTCCGGCCTGCCCGTTGTTGCCGACGCCGACGAGATCCTCGTCCCCGTCACCGCCTCCGCCGGAGCCGCCTCCCGTGGCACCTCCGCAGGCGGCGAGGGCCGCGACGGAGCCGACGACTCCCGTGGTGGCCATGAAGCGACGGCGCGAGGTGCCGTCCGAGATCCGACGCGTTTCGATTCCGGTCATGGCAGACCTGCCTCTCTGTGGGCCCCGGCTCGGGGCTCGGGTCACCCTTGACCCGTGGAGTGATTGAACCTCCCCGGCGGAGAAAACTTCCATCGGTAGGCGTTACGGTCGGATAACGATCGTGAGCGATGTCACGTGTGAAACGTTCTGCCCGGGAATCAGGGCCTGACCAGGAGAGGGAAACCGGTGCCGCGCATCCTCGCCACGATCTGCTTCGCCGCGACGTCCGCCCCGGCCAGCAGCGGCGAGGGGACACCGGGGGTAGCGCCGATCGCGGAGCCCGGCTGGGTGGACTGGGCCGGGATGCCCAGCACCACCACGGAGGGGTCGACCGTCCCGTCGGCGGCGACGAGGTTGTGTCCGAGGAGCGCCTCCTCGGAGATCTCGGCGCCGGTCGCCTCCATGCTGTGGGTCTGCACCCCGTCGACCGTGTGGATCCGCGCACGGCCGGTGTCGAGCAGCGCACGCAGCAGGGGATCGGAGGTCCGGGGGATCCGTCCCTTGGACATGCGGGTCTCGAGCAGCACGCCGGAGGTCTCGACCGCGCCGGTGATCGGGGACGCGGCGCGGAATCCAGCGATGGCCCCGTCGGCCTCCACCACCATCTCGGGACCGATCAGGGAGACGACGCCGGCCTCGATCAGCGCGAGGACCAGGCGCACCCGATCGGCCGGCGGACCGGAGGCGAGCGCGAGGGAGTCCCCGTCGAACCAGCCGAGCACGTCGCGGACCAGGGACCGGCCGGTGAAGGCTCCGTCGCCGGCGAGGCGCCCGACGTGCCGGCGCAGCGCGCCCATCGCACCGTTGACCGCGGCCCGCGGATGATGCCGCGGGTCCGACATCGACCCGAGCTCGTCCTCGATCAGCCTCTCCACGATCCGGTCCCACGCCCGGGCGCCGACCGCGGCGCCCCGGGTGGGGCGATGCAGCTCCTCCAGGGTCCAGGACCAGCGCTCGTCGCGGATCGCCGCGATGAGGACCTCGTCGACCTCCGCGGCCGAGGCCGTCCCGGCGAGATCGACGAGCCGGTCGGCGTGCACCGCCGCCGGGTCCAGCTCGGCGACGGCCTCGAGGTGGACGCGGGCGAACTCGCGCGCGAGGACCGGCCACACCTCCGCGCCGAAGTCCACGTCGGTGCGTCGGCCGAGCGCGGCGAACCAGTCGTCGGTGGCCCACTGCGCGGCGAAGGGACGCACGGGGCGCCCGCCCTCGGGCTTGGAGCGGTAGGGCACGCCGCGGCGCGAGCCGACCACCAGTCGCGGCTCCCGGCCGCTGGGGACGTAGCGCAGCCGGCCGTGCGGAGCACCCGGCACCTGCTCGACGAGGCCTCCCCAGTCGGCGACCAGCTCGCCGATCACGTCGAAGAAGTTCGCGCCGAGGCCGCGCACCAGCACCGTCTCCCCCGCCGGCAGGCCGGTCCAGCGGCGCTCGGCGGGCATCCCGGGGGCGGCATAGCGCAGGCCGAAGCGCTCCGCGAACTCGGCGAGCGCGGTGACCTCCGGCTCGGGCAGGGCCTGGACCATCCCCTGGGCGAGCACGACCGTGGCGGCGGCGAGGCGAGTGCCGTCCTCGAGCACCACGACGGTGTCCTCGCCCGCGCGCTCGAGGTCGACGGCGAGACCGACCACCTCGGTCAGCTCGACGGTCCCGTCGGCGATCGCGGCGTCGAGCTGATCGCGGTAGTACGCGCCCTGCAGGCGCCGGCTGGGGAAGGACGCCCCGGTGAGAGCGGAGAGCTCCTCGAGCACCCACTCCCCCGCCGGGTGCGCGCCGTCGGCCCGCACCCGCCGCGCCCAGTCCACGAGATCGGGCCCCGGGGCGAGCGGGCCGCTCATCGGGGTGGAGTCGTCGGGGTGGACGGTGGTGGCGTCGGCCTGGGTGTTGTTGAGGTACTGCGCGGGCTGCTCGATCAGCCAGGTCGCGCCGGGGCCGACGGCGAGGGCGTCGACGACCGCCAGTCGCACCGTCCGCGGGGCACCGGCCGCGGCGCGGGCGGCAGTGCGCAGCACGGTGGCCACGCCGCGGGGTCCGCCGCCGATGATGACGGCGTCGAAGGCGGTCATCGGGCGGCTGCGGACGGGGTCATGACGGACACAGGGGAAGCCTATGCGCCTGCCCGGTGGTCCCTGGGGGACCGCGGACGTCGGGACCGTCACCGTGGGGTCCGTCCCACCGCGCACGAGGACCCGGCCCTCCCCGGGCCGGAGGGCGCCGTCGGTGCTAGCGTGCCGGAGTGATCGCCTCGACCCCCTCCGCCGGCTCCTCGCCCACCGCCTCAGCGACCGGTTTCGACCGCGAGAAGTACATCGAGCTGCAGTCGCGCCATATCCAGGACCGTCGCGAGCAGATCGGCGGGAAGCTCTATCTGGAGATGGGCGGGAAGCTCTTCGACGACCACCACGCCTCGCGCGTGCTGCCGGGCTTCACCCCCGACAACAAGATCGCGATGCTGCACCGGCTCAAGGACGAGCTGGAGATCCTGGTGTGCCTGAACGCCAAGGACCTGGTGCGGCAGAAGGTGCGGGCGGATCTCGGGATCACCTACGAGGACGACGTGCTGCGACTGATCGACGTGTTCCGCGAGCACGGCTTCCTGGTGGAGAACGTGGTGGTCACGCAGCTGGAGGACACCAACCACGTGGCCCGCGCCTTCATCGACCGGCTGGAGCGGCTGGGGCTGGTGGTCGCGCGGCACAGCGTGATCCCCGGCTACCCGCAGGACACCGCCCGGATCGTCTCCGCGCAGGGCTTCGGGGCGAACGAGTACACGCGGACCACGCGCGACCTCATCGTGGTGACCGCGCCGGGGCCGGGCTCGGGCAAGCTCGCCACCTGCCTCTCGCAGATCTACCACGACCACCAGCGCGGCATCGGCGCGGGGTACGCGAAGTTCGAGACCTTCCCGATCTGGAACCTGCCGCTCGAGCATCCGGTGAACCTCGCCTACGAGTCCGCGACGGCGGATCTGGACGACCTGAACCTCATCGACCCTTTCCACCTCGCCGCCTACGGCGAGCAGGTCACCAGCTACAACCGGGACGTCGAGGTGTTCCCGCTGCTGCGCACCCTGCTGGAGAAGCTCACCGGCGCCTCCCCCTACGCCTCTCCCACCGACATGGGCGTGAACATGGCCGGGCAGTGCATCGTGGACGACGAGGTGTGCCGCGAGGCCTCGCGCCAGGAGATCATCCGCCGCTACCACAAGGCGCTGATGCACGAGCGGATCAACGACGAGGAGGACGTCGTCTCGCAGCGGATCGGCATGGTGATGTCCACGGCGGGCTGCACCCCGAGCGACCGCGCGGCGGTGGAGCCGGCCCTCGCGGTCGAGGCGCGCACCGGGGAGCCGGGGGCGGCGATCCGACTCGCCGACGGCACGCTCGTGACCGGCAAGACCTCGCCGCTGCTGGGCTGTTCGGCCGCGATGCTGCTGAACGCGCTGAAGCATCTCGCAGGTCTCGACCACTCGGTGCAGCTGCTCTCCCCCGACTCGATCGAGCCGATCCAGACCCTCAAGACGGAGCACCTGGGCTCGCGCAATCCGCGCCTGCACACCGACGAGGTGCTGATCGCCCTGTCGGTCTCCGCCTCGGACGACGAGAACGCCCGCCGCGCGGTGGACCAGCTGCGCAGCCTCGCCGGCTGCGACGTGCACACCACCACGATCCTCGGCACCGTGGACGAGGACATCTTCCGCAACCTCGGGATCTCGGTGACCTCCGAGCCGCGCTTCCTGCGCAAGGCGCTCTACCACAAGCGCTGAGCGACCCTCAGGATCGCGCCGCCCCCTGCCCCGGGACGGACACGTCGGTCGAATGGTGACCGGCCTCCTCGGGACCGTCCCCACCCCGGGGCGGATCGCTCCCCGGATGCTCCGGGGCGGGTCTGCTAGCGTCCGCGCGTGCCCTCCGCTCCCCTGCTCCGTCGGCGACTCCTCCGTCTGCTCGCCGTGCTCCTGACGCTCGTGCTGCTCGCCGTGGCAGGGTTCGTGGTGTGGAGCCGGATCGGGGTGATGGACGCGGAGCCCGAGCCGTGGCAGGGGGTCCTCGAGGACCCGGGCGTCACCGCGGAGCGGACCGACGACTCCCTGGTGCTCCGGCCGGGCGCGCCCGAGGACGAGGACGTGGGCCTGCTGTTCTACCCAGGGGCGAAGGTCGCGCCGGAGGCCTATGCGGCGCGGCTCTCCGGCCTGGTCACCGAGCTCGGCATGACGGTGGTGATCGTCGAGCCGCCGCTGAACCTCTCCCTGGTCGACCGGCGCGCTCCCGACCGGTTCACCGGCGTCGCCCCGGAGGTCGACACCTGGCTGGTCGGGGGACACTCGATGGGCGGGGTGCGGGCCTGCGAGCTCGCCGAGGAGTCCGACGCCCTGGTGCTGTTCGCCTCGTACTGCGCCACGGACCTCTCCACGTCGGAGACCCCGGTGCTGAGCCTCTCCGGCAGCGAGGACGGCCTGTCGACCCCGGAGAAGATCTCCGACCACCGCGATGCCCTGCCGGAGAGCGCCACGATGGTCGAGATCGCCGGCGCGAGCCATGCGAGCTTCGGCGACTACGGGCCGCAGCGCGGTGACGGAACAGCGGTCATCGACGATGCGGAGATGGATGCCGCGGTCGAGGAGGCCGTCGCCGAGCTCCTCGACTCGCTGCCCTGATCCCGGCCGCCCGGCACTCCATCACGGCAGCGCGATCAGCGCCTGGACCGGGGCGTGGTCGGAGGGGTAGGCACCGCTCGCACCGCGCCACACGTTGATCGCCGCCCTCGTGGTGACGAGGTCGTCGGTGGTGAGCACCCAGTCGATGCGGTCGCCGTCCTCGACCGGCTCCTCGTAGCCGGGGAAGGTGCCCCAGGCCGGGGTGAGGCGCTCCGCGGCGGAGTCCCAGGTGTCGACGGTCGGCCCGTCGGTGACGAGGGTGGTGCAGGCGCCGGAGCCGTGGGCGTGGGAGGTGAAGTCGCCGGTGAGGATGGTGGGCAGCTCGTCGAGCGCCCCGCCCTGGAAGAGGTCGATCATCGCGTCCGCGCTGCGGATCCGGGCGGGCTCGCTCTGGTGATCGAAGTGGGTGTTGATCATCGCGAGCTCGGCCCCGGAGGCGAGGTCGCGCAGCCGCGCCCACACCAGGATCCGGGTGACGGTGTTCCCCAGGTCGCAGAGCCGATCAGCGCGGGCGTGTCGGAGAGCCAGAACTGATCCCACTCGAGCACCTCCAGGCGGGTGGTGTCGTAGAAGATCGCGGAGAGCTCCCCGCCGCTCCCGCCCTCGCGCCCGTAGCCGATGCTGCGGTGGCGCGGGAGGGCGGACTCGATCGCGGCGAGCTGCCCGTGCAGGGCCTCCTGGATGCCGAGCAGGGTGGGCTGCTCCCGTTCGAGCAGCTCGATCAGCAGCGGCCGACGGTCCGGCCAGTGGTCGGGGTCGCCGCTGACCGTCCCACCGCTCGCGGAGCGGTCGTAGCGGATGTTGAAGCTCATCACGTGCAGCTCGTCGCGCCGTGCCCGCCCGATGAGCACGCGGGAGGAGGGACGCGCGGGCGCGCGCCCGCATGGGATCAGTCGTCGAGGTGCTCGACCGCGTAGTCGGCCTCGGCCTGGGTGAACTGATCGCCGTACTCGGAGGAGAGCTGGTCGCGGATCGCCTCCGGCGACATGTCCATGGTGTCGCGATAGCTGCGTGCGGACTCCAGGGCGTTCTGGTTCCAGTCCGCGACGATGGTGTCGATCGCGTACTGGGCCTGCTCCTCGGTGAACTGCTCGCCGTACTCGGAGGTCAGCTGATCGAAGATGCCCTGCTTGGACATGTGCATCGACTCGGAGTAGCTCTCCGCCGACTTCAGCGCGTTGTCGTTCCAGTCCGCCTCGAGGGTGTCGACGGCGTACTGCGCCGCGTCCTCGGAGAACTGATCGCCGTACTCGGAGGTGAGCTGATCGAAGATGCCCTGCTTCGACATGTGCATGAGCTCGGAGTAGGTCTCGGCGCTGTTCAGCGCCGAGGTGTACTCGGAGGGGACGTCGTCCTCAGCAGCGGGATCCTCGGCGGGCTCGTCGGCCGGCTCCTCTGCGTCGGCCTCGTCCTCCGTGTCATCGAGGTCGTCTGCGGCCTCCTGCTCGACGTCCTCCTCCTCGGTGATCTCGGGCGCCGACTCGGTCGTCGTGGCGGTGTCCCCGTCATCGCTCGAGCTGGTGGCGACGATCGCGGTGCAGCTCGCGATGCCGAGCGCGAGGATGGCGAGGCATCCGCAGCCGGCGGCGAGGAACCACTTGCCGCGCTTCTTCTGCGGCGGGGTCGGGACGGCGGCGTTCTCGGGTGCGCCGAACTGCGGCGCGAAGGAGGGGTCCGGGGCGCCGGACTCCGGGGACGGGGGGAGGGTGCTGTTCACAGCGGGAGTCCTCTCGGGACATGGTGCGAAGGCCCCGGAGCGCGGGCTGCGCTCGGGGTACTGCTCGGAGAGAGGCCTGCTGCGGGGTGCGGGTGCTCCGGGATCGAGGGGAAGGGGCCGATCGTCCGCGCGGGGCCTGTGAGTGAATCCTGCGCGAAGAGTCCGACACATGAACTGCCGGACACCTGTAATGCGCCGCAGATCACAGGGGCCGGATGGAACTGCAGGTCACGGAAGGGTAATGACCTTCGGGGCCGGAACGGTCACTCCGGGGCGGGCCCGTCCCAGATCGCGTCGTAGCGCTCGGCGAGCAGCGGCCAGACCTGCTCGATCGCGTCGGCCGGGGAGGCGACCTCGGCCGACGCGGCCTCGAGCACGAGCTCGTGCGGGATCACGCGACCCGACTCGTCGGCGCGACCCTCGGGATCCGGGAAGCGCACGGCGAGGAGGGCACCGCTGCGCCAGCACCCCTCGGTCCCGTCCTCGTGACCGGCGAAGGCCCGTTCGTACAGGTCCAGCGGGTCGGTGCCCGTCGTGCCCTCGAAGGGCAGGAAGCGGAACCCCCAGCTGCGGCCGCGTGTCGCCCACAGCAGGATCATCGCCGGCTCCGGCGCAGCACGCCCTCGCTCTCGGCCCGCTCGAGCTCGATCTTGAAGCCGGTGAGGATCGCGGAGAGATGCTGCTGCTTCTCGAGCGCGCGGGCGTGCACGGCCTGGAGCTTCTCCCCCGCGAGCGAGGCGGCGTCCTGGACCACGTCCTTGCTCAGCAGCGGCACCACGGTCGCCAGGATCCCGGAGAGCGCACCGAGACGTCCCGGCAGGCGGTGCCGTGCCCCGAACATCGCCAGCGCCATGGCGCCGGTGCCGATCGTGCCCGCGTGATCGACGAGCTCGCGGGCGACCTTCGCCGGGATCTCCTGCCTCCGTGCCCAGGTCACATGGCGTTCGAAGGGCAGCATCGCGGCGAGCGGCAGGATCACGTCCACCCCGATCCGCTCGCGCACCGCGATCCGGCCGGGCGTGAACCGGGCCGAGGACAGCAGCAGGGCGTCCTCCCCGACGGCGAGCGCGTCGTCGCCCTCCACCATCGACTCGATCGCCTCGCGCAGCTGGGCCAGCTCGTCCGCGGCCTTCTCGAGCACGAGCGCCTTGAAGCCGTCCACGTCCGTCTCCGGCAGCAGGTCCGCCTTGGACAGGGCGAGCACCCAGATCCGCGGGAAGCGCACCAGCTCCTTCCCGTCCTCGAGGATGTCCTCCCGCAGTCGCACCAGTCCGGTGCGCAGGGTGTGGAAGAGGGCCTTGAGGTAGCGCTCCTCCTCGCCGGCGGCGTCCTTCAGCTTCTGGCCGTCCACCATCAGCAGCGCGACGTCGGAGACGAGCAGGGCGCGGAACGCCTCGATGCGGCGGCGCTCCTCCTCGGGTCCGCTGACGGAGCGTTCGAACCACTCCCCCGGATAGTCGTGCCACACCAGCTGCACGGCCTCGACGGGCATGGCCTTGCGCTCGGCGGCGCTCGGGGTGGAGCGCAGCGAGAGGGTGAAGCGGTAGGGCTCCGCGCGGAAGCGGTTCCCGGCGGGCACCTCGGCGGAGTTCTCCATGCGGAAGTAGTTCTTCAGCAGGCGGTCGCCCTGGGTGGTGTCGTCGGCGACGAGGTCGTAGAGCTGAGGGGTCGCGGAGTCCTCACGTCCGGCGGCGTCCTGCGCGGCACCGTAGAAGGAGGACAGCAGCACGGTCTTGCCGCTGCCGCTCTCGCCGAACACGGCGATGTGCTGCTCGAGCTTCCGGCTGCGCGGCGCCGGTCCTCGTCGCGGGATGCGCCTGGTCTTCTCGCGGGCTGCCATCCCCCGAGACTAGGCGACGAGGGCGCCCCGTCGTGCTCTTCCGCGGCACCGCCGACGATCCGCCTGCCGCGCCCCGACCGAGGTCGGTCGACGAGATGGGCGGCGTCCGGTGGGATGGGGGCATGGACGCACCCCGGAGATCTCCCCGCGCCGACTCCTCGACCGCCACCGGCACAGCGGCACCCCTACCACCCGGTTGGCCGGAGGTCGCCGCGGCAGCGGTGACCTACGTCGCCGCCTTCGGCCTCGTGATGTGGCTGCTGCCGATGGTGGGCGACGACGCGATCGGGGGCATCGTGGGCCTGCTCGTCTCCGGGGTGATGGGGCTGCTCGCCTTCGGCGCGGCGTGGCTGGTGCGTCGCCGCGGCCTGTCGGCGTTCGGCATCCGCGCAGCCCGCCCGGGACAGCTCGCGCTCGGCGCCCTGCTGGGTGTCGGCGCATATCTGGTGGGGACGGTGCTGTCGGTGCTGTTCATCCTGGCGACCGGGTTCGACGAGAACGTGCAGTCCACCTATCAGGCCGGAGCGGCGGCAGGGGCGCTCGGGCTGGTGCTCTCGATCCTCGCCGGCGCCCTGCTGACCCCTCTCGGCGAGGAGTTCGCCTTCCGTGGGGTGCTCACCAGCGCGCTGCTCGCGAAGCTGCCCGCAGGGGTCGCGATCGTGCTGGGCGCCGCGGTGTTCGCGCTCGCCCACGGGATCAACCCGGTGCTGCCCACCGCCTTCGTGGTCGGCCTGGTCTCGGGCGTGATGTTCCATCGCACCGGGTCGATCTGGCCCAGCGTGATGGTGCATGCCGGCAACAACCTCGTCGCGCTGCTCGTGCCTCTCGTGGCCGCGACGCTCGTCCCCGCCGTCTGATCAGCGCGGGCTCGCGAGGACCTCGCAGATCAGCGTCGCGGCCTGCTCGACCTCGGCGACCGTGATCCCCCGGCCCAGGGTGAAGCGCACCGCGGTCTGGGCGATCTCCCGCGGGATGCCCAGCGCCAGGAGCACGTGGGAGGGCTCGTCGCTCCCGGCGGCGCAGGCCGAGCCGCTGGAGGAGATCACGCCGCGCTCGGCGAGGTCCAGCACGACCGACTCCCCGCTGCGGCCGGGGACGCAGAAGGAGGCGTGGCCTGGCAGTCTCGCCCCGGGACGATCGATGTCCACACCGGTCAGCAGCACTCCCTCACGAGCCGCGAGCACGCGGCGGACGAGGAGGTCCCGCAGCGCGCCGAGCCGCGGCGCCGAGTCGAGACGCTCTGCCTCGGCCAGCTCGAGCGCGACGGCGAGGGCGACCGCGAAGGCGACGTTCTCGGTGCCGGAGCGTCGGCCGCCCTCCTGCCCGCCGCCGTGCACGAGAGGCTCGAGCGGGTGCCTGCCCCGGATCATCGCCAGTCCGGATCCCTTGGGCGCGCCGAGCTTGTGCCCGGACAGCGTCAGCGCGTCCACGCCGAGATCGCGGAGCTCGACGTGGCCGGCGGCCTGGACGGCGTCGGTGTGCAGGAGCGCGCCGACGGAATGCGCGATCGCGGCGAGCGCCCGGATGTCGTGGACGGTGCCGATCTCGTTGTTGGCCAGCGCGAGCGAGATCAAGGTCGTGTCCTCCCGCAGCACGGCCCGCAGCGCCTCGGGGCTCACGCCGCCGTCGGGAGCCACCTCGACGAGGTCCACGTCGAAGCCGTGGACGCGATGGAGGAAGTCGATGCACTCCAGCACCGCCTCGTGCTCGGTGGCGGCGGTGACCAGGTGCTTCCCGCGCGGGGCGGCGAGGGCGAGCCCCTTGAGGGCGAGATTCGCCGCCTCGGTGCCCCCGGAGGTGAAGACGATGTCGCTGCGGCGCACGCCGAGCACCGCGGCGGCGCGGGCACGGGCGTCCTCGAGACCGGCGGCGGCCGCCTCGCCGACCGGGTGGTGGCTGGAGGGGTTCCCGAAGGTGCCGGTGAGATAGGGCCAGGCGGCCTCGAGCGACTCGCGGCGCACGGGGGCGGTGGCGGCGCTGTCCAGGTAGATCACCCTCGGGCCTCAGGCGGTGACGGTCATGTCGAGGCCGAGATCGAGGTGCCGTGCGCTGTGGGTCAGCGCTCCGGAGGAGATCACGTCGACTCCGGTGCGGGCGATGTCGGCGACGGTCTCGAGGGTGACGGTCCCGCTCGCCTCGACGACCGCACGACCGGCGATGATCTGGACACCGCGGACGAGGTCCGGCAAGGAGAAGTTGTCGAGCATGATCACGTCGACGCCGCCGGCGAGCACCGGCTCGATCTGCTCCGGTCGATCCACCTCCACCTCGAGCGTGGTGGTGTGTCCCAGGCGGGTGCGGGCGCGGCGGATCGCCTCGGTCAGGTCCAGTCCCTGCTGCTGGAGCACGGCCAGATGGTTGTCCTTCGCCATCACCGCGTCGGAGAGGGAGAAGCGGTGGTTGACGCCTCCGCCGCAGCGCACGGCATGGCGCTCCAGGACGCGCAGGCCCGGGGTCGTCTTGCGGGTGTCGGTGACGGAGGCACCCGTTCCCTCCACCGCGTCGACGAAGCTCCGGGTGAGGGTCGCGATGCCACACATCCGCTGGAGGAGGTTCAGGGCCACTCGCTCCGCCTGGACCACGGCGCGGGCCGGTCCGGTGACCCTCGCCAGCACGTCGCCGGCGGCGAAGGGGTCGCCGTCCGTTGCCAGGGCGTGGATCCGCACCTCGGGATCGGTGAGCCGGAAGGCGGCGGCGAACACGTCCAGGCCGGAGAGGACACCGGGCTCACGGGCGGTGAGCTCGGCGCTCGCCGTGGCCTCGACGGGGAGGAACACCTCGGCGGTGAGGTCGCCCCACGGGGCGTCCTCGGCGAGGGCGGCGGCGACCACGGCCTCGATCCGGGCGGTCGGGAGCGTGGGGGCACAGGTCAGCATGCGAGGTCCTCCTGGGTGGGGACGGCGGGGGTGTCGAGTCGGTGATGGGCGCCGACGGAGTTCCGGCGAGCTCGGGCACGTTCCACGAGCAGGCGGGCGAGGTCGAGGAGGTTGCGGTCCTCGAGGGCGGTGATCGGGTCGAGGCAGGAGGGGCCCGGGCCCCGCCAGGCGTCGAGGGCCCGGGCGGCCTCGTCCAGCGCGGCGCCGGTGCGCAGGAGCCCCGCGCGGCTCCACATGAGCTGCTGCAGGGCGCCGCGGGAGAAGGCGGTGTCGCCGCGCGGGACGGCGGGCAGGGGACGGGGCACGGCGCCGCTCCCACCGTCGTGCCGGGCCGTGACCGCGGCGGCCTCTCCGGCCCGTGCCCCGAACACCGCACCCTCGAGCAACGAGTTGGAGGCCAGCCGGTTCGCGCCGTGGACCCCGGTACGGGCGCATTCGCCGGCCGCGAGCAGTCCGGGAAGAGAGGTCGCACCGTCAAGGTCGGCGCTGATTCCTCCCATCCAGTAGTGGGCGGCGGGCGTGACGGGCACCGGTGCTAGGGACCAGTCGATCCCCTGCCGGCGCAGCTCCGCGTCGATGGTCGGGAACCGCTCCCGCAGCCGCGCGCGACCCACCGAGGTGGCGTCCAGCAGCACCGGCCGGCCGGCCTGGGTGCGCATGACCTCCGCGATGGCGCGGGCGACGACGTCCCGCGGAGCGAGCTCGGCGCGGGGGTCGAGGGCGGGCAGGAATCGTCGGCCCTTCTCGTCGCGCAGCACGGCGCCCTCCCCGCGCACCGCCTCCGAGATCAGGAAGCTCTCCGGACCGGCCAGGGCGGTGGGATGGAACTGGTAGAACTCCAGATCCGCGAGCGCCGCCCCGGCCCGCCAGGCGGCGGCGATCCCGTCCCCGGTGGCGACGGCGGGGTTGGTGGTGTGGGCGAAGAGCTGCCCCGCGCCGCCGGTGGCGAGCACGGTCGCCCCGGCGCGGACCCGGGTCCGCTCCCCGTCGGCCGCGAGCAGCTCGGCGCCGAGGACGCGCCCGGACCCGATCAGCAGGTCGACCAGCGCCGTGTGCTCGCGCACGACGAGGCGACCGGGACCGCCGAGCGAGCGGGCTGCCTGCGTGACCGCCCGCACCAGGGCCCGCTGGATCTCGCCCCCGGTCGCGTCCCCGCCGGCGTGGAGGATGCGCGCACGGCCGTGCGCGCCCTCCAGCCCGAGGGCGTACGGCCACGGGCCCGGCCCGGCGGCGCGCCGTTCGCGGTCGAAGGCGACGCCGTGGGCGATGAGCGTCTCGATCGCCGCGGGGCCCTCCTCGCACAGCACCTGCACCGCCTCTGCCGCGCAGAGTCCGGCACCTGCCGCCAGCGTGTCCCGGGCGTGCTGGTCCGGCGTGTCCTCGGGGCCGACGGCGCCGGCGATCCCTCCCTGCGCGCAGGAGGTGGCGCCGTCCGACAGCGCTCCCTTGGTCACCAGCAGCACCCGGGCGGTGCGCGAGGCGCGCAGCGCAGCGGTGAGCCCTGCGATCCCGGACCCGATCACCAGCACCTGCGTCCGCGTCGGGGCGCCGTCCGCTGCGGTCATGCTCAACTCCCGGCAGCCGCGGAGACGGGGCGGGGACGCGCGGCGAGCATCCGCTCCAGCGCGAGGCGGGCGGGCTCGGCGACGTCCTGGCCGACGGTGATGCGGTTGACGATCTCTCCGGCCAGCAGCGACTCGAGCACCCAGGCGAGATAGCCGGGGTGGATGCGGTACATGGTCGAGCAGGGACACACCACCGGATCGAGGCAGAAGACGGTGTGCTGGGGGTGCGCGGCGGCGAGGCGCTGGACCAGGTTGATCTCCGTGCCGATCGCGAAGGTCGTGGGCTCGGTCGCGTCCTCGATCGCTCGGCGGATGTAGTCGGTGGAGCCGGACTCGTCGGCCGCGTCCACGACGGGCATGGGACATTCGGGGTGGACGATGACGCGCACCTCGGGGTGCTCGGCACGGGCTGCGTCGATCTGGGCGGTGGTGAAGCGCTTGTGCACGGAGCAGAAGCCGTGCCAGAGCACCACCTTCGCGTCATGGAGGGTCCGGGCGTCGTTGCCCCCGAGCGGTCGGCGCGGGTTCCACAGGGGCATCTGCTCCAGAGGGATGCCCATGGAGCGGGCAGTGTTGCGCCCGAGGTGCTGGTCGGGGAAGAACAGCACCCGTCGGCCCCGGGCGAAGGCCCAGTCGAGCACGGCGGTCGCGTTGGAGGAGGTGCACACGATGCCGCCGTGGCGGCCCACGAACCCCTTGAGCGCCGCCGAGGAGTTCATGTAGGTCACGGGGATGATCGGGGCGAGAGCACCCTCCCCGTCGTCCTCGTCGGCGACCTCGTCGGCGACCTCGTCGGCATAGACCTCCATCAGCTGCTCCCATGCCTCCTCGACC
This sequence comes from Brachybacterium sp. AOP43-C2-M15, assembly GCF_052446295.1. NCBI lineage: Bacteria > Bacillati > Actinomycetota > Actinomycetes > Micrococcales > Dermabacteraceae > Brachybacterium > Brachybacterium sp. AOP43-C2-M15. Next base: position 9,102 of record NZ_JBQSWB010000002.1, on the reverse strand, counting down.
TGGTCGATGTCGGCCATGTCGGCCATCGAGCAGCCGGCGGCGAGGTTCGGCAGGATCACGGCCTGCTCGGCGCCGGAGAGCAGGTCCGCGGTCTCGGCCATGAAGTGCACGCCGCAGAAGACGATCGCCTCCGCCTCGGTGCGGGCCTTCGCGGCGGTGGCGAGCTGGAAGGAGTCGCCCACGTAGTCGGCGTACCGGACCACCTCATCGCGCTGGTAGAAGTGCCCGAGCACCACCACCCGTTCCCCCAGCTCGGCCTTCGCGGCGAGGATCCGACGATCCAGCTCCTCGGCGCTCGCCTCGCGGTACTCCCGGGGGATCTCGCCCTGGGACGGCGAGCCCGCGGGGATCCGGTCCGCCATCGAGGCTCCGGGACCGTAGCCGGGACCGGAGGCGTCCACGTCCCAGGGGGCGTCCAGCAGGCTGGTGGAGCAGCTGGAGTCCGCGGTGCCGCGCGCGTTCAGATCGCGCAGGGTCAGGTCGACGGAAGAGAGGGTCATCGGGGGTCTCCTGGGGCGGGGAGGTCAGCTCTCGGTGAGCGGACCGTTGTCGGTGAGGTGGATCGTGCGATCGTGCCGGTAGAGGCGGGCGGGGCGGTGGCGGCCGCCGGTGCGGAACTCGTCGGTGGGGACGAGCCGACCGGAGGCCTCGATCTGGCGGCGGAAGTTCGCGGGGTCAAGGCGGCGCTGGAGCACCGCCTCGTGGACGCCGCGGAGCTCGGCGAGGGTGAAGCTCTCGCCGAGGAAGGCGGCGGCGATGCGGGAGTACTCGACCTTGTTGCGCAACCTCCACAGCGCGTACTCGACGATCAGCGAATGGTCGAAGGCGAGCTCCGGCAGCTCGTCGGCGACGAACCATCGGACGTTCACCCCGACGGCGCCGGCGTCGGCCTCCTCGGGACGCACCAGCGCCCAGTAGACGACCGAGACGGTGCGCTCGGCCGTGGTCGGCGCCCGGTCCAGCCCGCCGAAGGCGTAGAGCTGCTCCAGGTGGCGCGGGGTGAGCCGGGTGGTCTCCTGGAGCGTCCGGGCGGCCGCCGCGGCGAGGCCCTCCTGGCCACCGAGCGGTCCTCCGGGCAGCGCCCAGCGTCCCTGGTGGGGCTGGCGGATGCGGCGCACGAGCGGCACCCAGAGCACCGGCAGCTGCGTCCTGGGATGGGGGCGCAGCGCGAAGATGACGGTCGAGACCGCCAGGGACAGCGGAGCGTCGGGCACGACACCTCCTGTTAAAGTCATCGGGACCTTTACTGGTGCCGAGGAGGTTAGTTTCGTCCTGACCAGAAGGAGGCATGGCGACGCCGGACTGTGAGCGGCATCACGTGATCCGTGACTCTAACTCCGGCCGGTCAGGGCGCGCACGAGCGCGAGCGTGACGGGGGTCGCGGCGCGCCGCAGCCGGCGGTGCAGAGCCTTCGGAAGCTCCTGGGCGAGCTCCTCGGGGCTGTCCACGAGCTGCCTGCGGGACCCTCTTCGGGGTCAGAGCGAGACGATCACCAGCCTGCTCGCGACGACGAGCCCGGAGGCGATCAGCACGACCGTGGTGCACCCGAGGATGTCACGCATCGTCAGCCCGGCGATCGCGAGCAGCCGGATGGCCCAGAACGGCTGGTTCATGTTCGTCCACTGGTCGCCGCGGCGCGGAGCGCTCAGGAGCAGCGCCACGGCCACCACCACGATCATCACGATCGCGGCGACGATGTTCCGGAGCGACCACACGGTCCGGCTCTTCGGGACCGTCTGCCCGCCCAGGGAGTCCATGAGGAAGGAGCCCTCGGTCGCGGCGGTCAGCGGACCGGAGGCCGGAGAGCCCATCTGCCACACCACGAAGCCGCCGAACCCGGCGGCGACCAGCATCGGGAAGTGCAGCCGGAGCCCGCGCTCGCGGCCCTGGAAGACGACCTCACGGGCGAGCAGGCCGGCCAGCCCGTCTCCCCGGTGCGCGGCCACGCCGCCCCCTGGCCGTCATCCGATCTTCTGCAGCTCCGAGAAGGTGAGGATGTAGTCCGGCGAGTCGATCGACATCACCTCGGTGAGGTTCGAGGTGAAGTAGCAGGTGTCGTTCCCGCTGCTGCCGGACTTCAGCGTCCCCGAGAACGTCACGGTGTCGCCGGGGACGAGACCGAGCGCCGCGTCGTACAGCGGAGTGCCCTGCTCGATCAGGGTGTTGTCCCCCGCGTCCGAGAAGGCGTTGTTCCAGGTCCCGATCTCGATGTCGTCCTCGATCTCGATCGTCACCACGGCCTTGCCCTCGCCGTTGGCATCGACCGTCCTCACCGTCCCGACCCAGTCCCGGACCGTGCCGTCGGGCACCGACTCGCACATCGCGTCGCTGCGCACGGTCAGGACGTTGGCGCGCTGGAGGTCGGTCTCGGCGGACTCGGCCTCGGCGCGCCCCTGGGCGACGGCGTCCGACATGGCCTGCTGCGCAGCGGGCACGTCAGCAGCGGGCACGTCAGCGGCTGAGTCATCTGCGGCAGGGGCCTCAGCCGCCGGTGCCGCCTCGTCGGAGGGCTCCTCGGCGGGCTCCTCGTCGTCGACCTCCTCGGCCGTCGCGTCGGCGGCCTCGGCGGGCTCGGCGTCCTCCTCGGCGGGCGCGGCCTCGATCTCGACCGGTGCGGTGACGACGACCTGCTCGGGCTCGGGCGCAGCCTCGAGATCCCCGCTGATCGCGCTGCTGACGAGGGAGAAGATCATGCCGACCACGAGCACGATCGGGGTGACGATCCAGGCGGTCCGCTTGTTCCTCTCGAAGCCGGCGAGCTGCTGGCCGGTGCTGTCCCGCCCTCCGGTGACGACGATGATCAGCAGGTCGATCAGCGCCCACAGCCCGGCACCGCCGCAGGTGATCAGCTTCAGGAGTCCCAGCCCGACGAAGCCGCGGTAGAAGCGGTCCACGCCGAGCGTGCCGAGGAACAGCGCGAGCAGCCATGCCACCACGAAGTCCTTCGGCGGCCGCTGCGCCGGGACGGGGGCGACGGAGCCCGGCGCCCCCGGGTACCCGGAGGGTGCGGACTGCGGGGCCGGCGGCGGGCCGTAGCCGGGATGCCGCTGTCCGTGCGGAGCGTTCGGGGACGGCGGACCGTAGGGCGAGGCGCCATGGGGCGCAGGGCCCTGCGGAGCCTGCGGCTGCCATCCTCCGGCCTGGTGGGGAGGGTACGGCGAGCCCTGGCCGGGCTGCTGGGGACCGCCGGGCGGCGGAGGGGGCGGGATGGTCGACATGGTGTCTCCTGGGGTGGATCGGGCGCGCGGACGAGACCCGAGAGGGAACGGAGGGTGGCTCCCCCGGGTGGGGTCGCGCGGAGAAGGCCGCACTCCCGACCGAGCTGGCTGAATCATCAACCAGGGGTGTGACGGTCGAACGCGACGGCCCTCCCGCCGTGGGGCGCCTCAGCGGCCCGCGGGGCTCAGGAGCGTCGACTCCACCACGTCCGCGAGCTGCTCGGCCGCCCGTGCGCTGTCGTATCCGGGGTCGCGCTGTCGCTCGGCGACGATCGCGTCGATCGCACCGCCGATCCCGAGGGCGGCGGTGCGCAGGTCACCCTCGGGCATCGGCTCCCGCGCGCCCCGTGCCGCCGCGAGCAGCTCCGCGAGCGGCCCCCAGCGGTCCCGGGACTCCCCCACCGCACCGAAGTGCACGATCGCCTCGGAGAGGACCCGGGTGTGGTGCGGGTGCTCCCGGAAGTGGCCGACGAGCGCGGTGATGTAGGCACGGGGACGCTGCGACGGCCCGGCCTCCTCGACCACCGCTCCCACCTCCTCGACCATCGCGTCCAGCACCTGCTCGTAGGCGGCGCGGAGGAGATCGGCGACGGAGCCGACGTGGTGGAGCACGCTCGCCTTGCTCAGATCCGCCCGCTCGGCGACGCGGCCGAGGGTGGCGCTCCCGTAGCCGTGCTCCCCCACCAGCTCGACGGCGAGCGCGATCAGCTGCTCGCGGCGCGGCTGCGGTGCGCCGGCAGGTCGGCCGGCCCGTCGTCCCGTTGACATGGCTGCCAATCTACCGCATGGTTGATTGATTGCTCATGGTCGAGTGAGAATCAGTCCACCGGCGAAGGGAATCGGTATGACCGAGCGCGAGACCACCCGCCGACGGCGCCTCCCCCGTCGGCGCCAGATCCTCCTCGCCGCCCTCGTGGCGGTGGGCCCCGCCGCGGGATACCTCCTCGGTGCCGACAGGGTCGCGCCGATCGGCCAGTGGCGCTCGTCCGAGGGTCGCACCGCCTATCTCGAGGCCTACGAGCTCGCCTTCACGCAGATGCCGACCCCCGCCGAGGTGCTCGACGTCCGCACTGACTTCGGGATCGTGCGCGTGTACCGCTTCGAGGGCGGCGACGCGGCGCACCCGATCGTGGTCCTGCCGGGCACGGCATCGGGCTCCCCCGTCATGGCGGACAACATCCCCTCCCTCCTGGAGAGCGGTGACGTCTACGCGCTGGACCTCCTGGGCGAGCCGGGCCGCAGCATCCAGGAGCGGCCCATCGCCTCGGACGCCGACAAGGCGGCGTGGCTCCACCAGACCCTCGTGGCCCTTCCCGAGCAGCTCTTCCACGTGCTCGGGCTCTCGATCGGCGGCTGGACCGCCGCCAACCTCGCCCTGCACCACCCGGAGGACCTCGCGAGCCTGGTCCTGCTGGACCCGGTCCAGACCTTCGACGACCTCCCTGCCGACACGGTGCTCCGCTCGCTCCCGGCCGCCTTCCCCTGGATGCCGTCGTCGTGGCGCGACGCCTTCACCTCCTACACCGCCGGCGGAGCCCCGGTGGAGGACGTGCCGGTGGCTCGCATGATCGAGTCCGGGATGAAGAACTACCGCATGGTGCAGCCCTCGCCGTCCCGGATCACCCCCGAGCAGCTGGGGACCCTCGAGGTGCCCACCCTCGCGATCCTGGCCGGGCGCTCGGTGATGCACGACCCGGCGACCGCGGAGGAGACCGCCCGCTCCGCGCTCCGGGACGCCCGGGTGGAGGTCTTCCCGGACGCCAGCCATGCCCTCAACGGCGAGCACCCGCAGGAGATCGCGGACCTGGTGGACGAGTTCGTGGCCGAGATCGAGGCCCGCTGAGACCGCGCTCGGCCCGCTCCTGTTCCCGCGGGACACCGGGACGTGGAGGAGGACGCCCGAGGGCAGCCCTCAGCGCTCCCGTCGGCCGCGCGAGACCGCATCCCTGAAGCGAGTCGGGATCCGCACCGCGCGCTCGGCCCGATGGAAGGCGTCACCCGCCTGCCGTGCGACCTTCGTCAGCGTCCTCTCCGCCGTCGCCAGGCGGCGCTCCGCCGCGAGGGCCCGCTCCTCGGCCGCGGCGGCTCGCCGCTCCGCCGCCTCGATGCGCGGGCGCGCCGCGGCGAGCCCCTTCTCGGCCGCGTCGAGCCGACGGCCCATCTCCGAGAGGCGGTCGTCGTTCTTCGCGGCCCTGGCGGAGGCGGTGCGGCGCAGTTCGGCCTGCTCCTTCTTCCGCCGGACCTCACGGTCCTGCAGCACCGCGTGACGCTGCACCGTCGCGGGCGGGTCCGCGAGCCAGGTGGGCCGCACCGCCGGCTGGAAGTCCGTGCTCGCGACGCGCTGCTCGTAGTCCGCGAGGGCCGCTTCCTGCCCCGCGTCGTAGATGTGCGTGAAGCCGTTGTCGTGGACGAAGCGGCTCAGCGCCTCGAACCGTTCGGCATGGCCGCGGTTGAACTCGGTGAAGTCCGCGTGGGCGTACAGCTCCTGGACGGTGCCGGGCTCGGGGTCCGTGCCGCGCACCAGGGAGGGGATGCCGTGGTACCGGGCGAGCTCGAGGGTGCGCGAGTCGTGGGCGAGCATCACCGCCGGGGTGCCGGCCAGGACCGCGGCGATGTTGCCGTGGGCGCGGGCCCCGAAGGAGAAGTCCATCCCGGAGAGACGGTCGATCCACGGGTAGGCGTCGATGAACAGCTCGGCCCGGGCCGCCGTGAACTGGGGGTGGGTGCGCTCCAGCGGCAGCCGCGGATCGGTCGCGGCGTACGGCTCGCTCGCCCAGAGCATCAGCTCCAGGGTGCCGTGCTCCTGGGGGATGTAGGTCGCGCGGTACCGGGCCTCCGCGTCCTCGACGAGGTCCCCGCCGAAGGGATCCTTGGTCTCGAGGTTGTAGGCGATCGGCGCCCCCGGCCGGAGGGCCTGCGGCACCTCCACCCGGTGCCCGGGACCGTGGAGCGCCAGGGACGGGCAGCCGACGACCACCACGTCCCGGAACCCCAGGGAGGCGAGATAGTCCGCGGTCATCTCGCCGCGCACCGACAGGGCGCTCGAGCCGTTCAGCACCGCCCGCGCGAAGCGCTTGACCGTCGGCTCCATCGCCTTCAGCGCCGTCGGGTCCCCGTCCAGCGGGAGCTGTGCCCCGCAGGAGAGCAGGAGGAAGGGGATCGTGAGGCGCTCGAGGAACTGGGCGGTGCGCAGCAGCTGTCCCTCGAACTCCGGCCGGAACGCATTGGCCAGGGGCAGGATGAATCCGTCGTACTCGTCGTTGACCTGCGCGGCCATGCCGGCGTTGATGCGGTAGCGGTTCGCGTCCACGACCGTGTCCGCGGTCGAGAACAGCTTGTGGGCCGCGGCGCCGTAGACCAGGTTCCCGCTGTTGGTGCCGAGCAGGTTCCGCTCGAGGGTGAGGAACGGGTCGACGACGTCGAACGGGGTCTTGCCGAGACGCATCAGGTAGCGCGTGGTCATCGAGTCACCGTCTTCGCGATCATGGCGCGGGTGCTCCGCGGCGGGCGGCCCTCGTCGGCCCCCGCTCCGGCAGGCTACCCGGCCGGGGGTCCGAGACGTCGGAGGCGGGCGCTCCCTCCACACTCCGGCCGCCCCGCTCGCGGCCCGTCGCCGGGCCCGCATACAGTGGCCACCATGAGCACCCCGCACGCCGCCGATCCGATCTCCGCGCTCCGGGACGGGGACGCCGGGCAGACGGAGGCGGCCCTGGCGATCCTCTCGCGCGTCTTCGGCTACGACTCCTTCCGCGGGGACCAGGCGGCGATCATCGAGCAGCTCGCCCGCGGCGGCGACGCGGTGGTGCTGATGCCCACCGGCGGCGGCAAGTCGCTGTGCTACCAGATCCCCTCGCTGCTGCGCGAGGGCACGGGGATCGTGGTCTCCCCGCTCATCGCGCTGATGGCGGACCAGGTCGCGGCGCTCGAGGGCGTCGGCATCCGTGCCGCGTTCCTGAACTCGACCCTGGACCTCGACGAGGCGCGCGCCGTCGAGCAGCAGCTGCTGGCCGGAGAGCTGGACCTGCTGTACATGGCGCCCGAGCGGCTGGTCCTCCCCCGCACCCAGGACCTGCTGCGACGGGCCCGGATCGCGCTGTTCGCGATCGACGAGGCGCACTGCGTCTCCCAGTGGGGCCACGACTTCCGTCCCGACTACCTCGGGCTGTCCGTCCTCGCCGAGGCGTTCCCGCAGGTGCCGCGGATCGCGCTGACCGCGACCGCGACCGCGGCCACCCGCCGCGAGCTCACCGAGCGACTGCGGATGCAGGATGCGGAGCACTTCGTCTCCAGCTTCGACCGACCGAACATCCAGTACCGCATCGAGCCCAAGGCCTCCCCGCGTGAGCAGCTGCTGCGGCTGATCACCGCCGAGCACGAGGGCGAGTCCGGGATCGTCTACTGCCTCTCGCGCAAGAGCGTGGAGACCACCGCCGCCTGGCTGAGCGACCGCGGGATCCCGGCCCTGCCCTATCACGCCGGCCTCGACGCCGCCGTGCGCCAGGACCACCAGGAGCGGTTCCTGCGCGCCGAGGGTCTGATCATCGTCGCGACCATCGCCTTCGGGATGGGCATCGACAAGCCCGACGTCCGCTTCGTCGCCCACCTCGACCTCCCCAAGTCCATCGAGGGCTACTACCAGGAGACGGGCCGCGCGGGCCGCGACGGGCAGCCCTCGACCGCCTGGATGGCCTACGGGCTCGGCGACGTCGTCAACCAGCGCCGGTTCATCGACGCCGGCGACGGCGGCGAGCAGTTCAAGCGCAACGCCCGCTCCCACCTCGACGCGATGCTCGCGCTGTGCGAGACGGTCTCCTGCCGCCGTGCGCAGCTGCTGCGCTACTTCGGCCAGGACTCCCCCTCCGCGTCCTGCGGCAACTGTGACACCTGCCTGTCCCCGCCGCAGACCTGGGACGCGACCGTCGCCGCCCAGAAGCTGCTCTCGGCGCTGATCCGCCTGGAGCGCGAGCGCGGCCAGAAGTTCGGCTCCGGCCAGGTGATCGAGGTGCTGCGGGGTCGGGAGAACGAGCGCTCCTCCCAGTCCCGTCATCACGAGCTCAGCGTCTGGGGCATCGGCGAGGAGCTCGGGGAGAAGGAATGGCGCACCGCGATCCGTCAGCTGCTGGCGCGCGACGTCATCGAGGCCGAGGGCGACTACGGCGTGCTCGTCCCCGGCCCTCAGGCGGGACCGATCCTGCGCGGGGAGGAGTCCATCGAGCTCGCGGTGGACCGCAGTCCGCAGCGCGCCGCCCGCTCCGGCGGCCGGAGGGCGGGCGGGTCCTCCCGCGCGGCCGACGACCTCGAGCCCGCCCAGCGCGAGCGCTTCGAGGCCCTGCGCGCCTGGCGCACCGCGGTCGCGAAGGAGAAGCAGATCCCGCCCTACATGGTCTTCTCCGATGCGACGCTGGTGGGGATCGTCGAGGCCGGGCCCCGCAGCGTCAGCCAGCTCGGCGCGGTCAGCGGGGTCGGCGCGAAGAAGCTCGCCGAGTACGGCGAGGCCGTGCTCGACGCGCTGCCGGATTCTCCCTCCTCCTGACCTCCGACCCGGGTAGTCTTCGGTCATCTGACCAGCAGGGATCTCGGGGGACTCACCATGACCGCGCCATCACCGGCGTCCTCGCCGTTCGCACCGCAGGACCACCAGCCGCCGCCGCGGAAGCGCACCGGCATGATCATCGCCGCCGTGGCCGGGGGTCTCGGCTGCCTGTTCGTCCTCCTGATCGCGGTCGTGCTGATCGTCGTGCTCGCCGTGCGCGGCGGTGGGGCCGGCAGCGGTGGCGGTGGCGAGGGGACGACGCCGACCGCCACCCCCGAGGAGCAGGCGACGGCCCTGGTCACGGACTACATGGAGGCGCTGGCGGCGGGAGACGCCGCCACCGCGCTCGAG